>JADYXQ010000036.1 GCA_021772135.1 Candidatus Obscuribacter sp. | reverse complement strand
GGGCTTTTAGCGACTATAGCACGGGGAAGTAAAGTGGGGGAGGGGCTGCGGCACCCCTGGCAATCTCGGGCAATTGTCCCCAAAACGAGTGAACATTTAGGAAATTAAACGTTATGGCAAATATATTGAAGCCTAAAGGAGGTTATAATTTATGTACTTGAGGACGCACTTAGCTCAAGAAACCTTTAGATGCCATCGCATATTCTCCGAAGCCGCTGCGGCGCTTCCGAGCTATTAAACCTTTTCAGTTGGCATCTTCAGGCATGTTTCGCGGTCCAAGACCGTTTTGTCTTTGGAGAAAGGTCATCATAAATTCTCGCGTTAGCACCCTGAGAAAATCGAGCAAAGAGATTTCTGAATTGCTTGTGGAGCAGTTTCTGCCCCAGGTTTTCAAGCCGGGTCAGTACTTGGGTAATGAGTGGGGTGCTCGCCGCAAGCCTTTTGATGGCTGCGACGTTCGTCTGGCTTTGGCTTTTCCTGACATGTACGAACTTGGCATGTCGAATTTCGGTCTCAAAATTCTTTATCAGCTCGTCAACGACTTTGAAGGGCTCCTTGTCGATCGCACCTACGCGCCAGCCTCTGACTTAGAGGCGCTCATGCGCCAGGCCAAACCGGCTGTGCCGCTTTTTGCTTTCGAGTCGCGCCAACCCCTCTACAACTTCGAGCTTGTGGGCTTCTCTTTGCAGTACGAGCTCACGTACAGCAATGTTCTCAACATGCTCGATCTGGCACAGCTGCCGGTGAAGGCACACGAGCGCACTGAGTTATTTCCACTTATTTTTGGTGGTGGTCCCTCGTCGGTCAATCCTGAACCGATGGCGCCATTCATGGATTTCTTTATTATTGGCGATGGTGAATTGGCCATACCGGCTGTAATGAACCTGGTTCGCGAGTTCAAAGCTGCGCATCTGGCAGCGGTGGAAAGTAAGCCGCATCTATCAGCGCACTACAGACAGTGGCTGCTGGCAAAACTGGCAAGCGAAATCTCCGGTGTTTATGTGCCGGCCCTATACGAACTTAAAGAAAATGATGTTGTCGTCACGCCCATGCCATTGTCACCACTGGTAGACAGTCTGCAAAAAGCATTACCGGAACATTTTGAGGCATTGGAAAGTTTAAGACAGGCTTTGATTCCGCAGAGAGTCTTGAGGCAGATTGCCCCACTCACAGACAGCAATCAGCCCACTACTAATTTAGTTCCTTACCTGGCTCTGGTACACGATCGCGAAACTTTAGAAGTAAGGCGTGGATGCGATCGCGGCTGCCGCTTCTGCCAGCCTGGTTATACGTTTTTACCGGTGCGCGAAAGATCTGCTGCCGATTTGCTCGAGCTTTCTAAAAAAGCTCTGGCCAATTCCGGTCACGAAGAATATTCTCTGCTTTCACTTTGTGTCAGTGATTACACGTCATTACATGATTCTGTGCGTGCTCTAAACCGTGAGCACAGCGCCACTCGCGCTTCTTTATCGTTCCCCAGCCAGCGCGCTGATCGTATGAATTTGGAAATTGCCGAAGAACTCAAAGCTGTGCGTAAAAGCGGTATCACTCTGGCACCTGAAGCCGGCACTGAAAAACTTAGAGCCGTTATAAACAAAGGTTTGAGCCACCAGCAAATTATCAGCGCTATTGAATCAGCTTACAAATCGGGCTGGGCATCGGTCAAACTCTACTTTATGTGTGGCCTTCCTTTTGAAGATGACAGCGATCTGCAGGGCATCATCGACATTTTGAAAGAAGCAGAGCATCACTGCAATGTGATTAGACGCGCCGATATTGAAAATCATAAAAAAGCTCTGGAAATCACCTGCACCATTTCTAACTTCGTACCAAAACCATTCACTCCGTTTCAGTGGTTCGGCCAGGTCAACCCGCGGGAGACCGCCAGACGGCACGCTGTTTTGCGCGCCAAACTGAGAGAGTCAGGAATGCGCAAAGTGACTTTGAACGTCACTGACCCCGCCATCAGTTTGCTTGAGGCCGCCATTTCGCGTGGTGACAGAAAAGTGGGCGAAATGATTTACCGCGCCTGGCAGGGCGGAGCAATATTCGATGCCTGGGATGACCGCTATAAACCAGAAATTTGGGAGAAAGCAGCCGAGTCTCTTGGTGTCACTTTAGAAGATCTGGCTTGCCCCGACCTTGAAGTTGGATCACGTCAGGCCTTTGACGTAGTGCACATTGGACTGCATGACTGGTGGCTCAAACGCGAATGGGAAAAGGCCGTCAACGCTGTTGAAACCGCTGCTTGCACTGAGAATACTTGTCACGCTTGCGGCATCTGCACCGAACTCGATACCACACATACTCTGGCTAATCCGAACGTTGAAGTGATGAAGAAGAACCCCTTCGTCAAAGAGCTCAATGCCAATACTTCAGACGGTGAATCGCATCCGTCATTATTTTTTGTTGCGCCTCAAGCGCCTGTAGTTGAGCCAAGCCCCGACACACATGTTCGATTGCGTTTTGCTTTCAGCAAAACCGGCGATTTGCGTTTCATTGGCCACCTCGACATGCAGAACCTGCTCGTCAGAGCAGCCCGCCGTGCAGCCCTGCCAATGGCTTACACACAGGGCTTCAATCCACAGCCAAAACTTTCATTGGCTTGTCCTTTGCCGCTTTTCCAGGAAGGATTGCGCGAACTAGCCGATATCGAGCTGGTCGAGCATCTTACTTGCGAACAGTTCAAACAAAGAATCAATCAACAGTTGCCTCCTGAAGTGCAGATTGTCGATTGCGTTGAGTTGCCCAAGCTCTTGCCTATTAATGGCAACGCTCAGGCGACACCATCAATTGCGTCGATAGTAACTTCAGCTCGTTATAGAGCTGAATTGCATGTGCTTCAAGACTCATTATTGGTCGGTCAAACAGCTTCCTCTGCTGATCTAGTCGAAGCGTTAACAACCGGCATTGAAGAATTGATGAATAGCGAACACCTCATTGCACCGGTGTCAGAAACTAATTCATCAAAGAAGAATACTAGAGATAAAAATGCTCAGGGCCGCTCGCTTGAAAAAGTCAAAAATATAAGGCCGGGCATCACTAGTTTGAAACTTTTATCGAGACCAAACGATGAGCCACCCACGCTCGAGTTTGAGATGGTGACCGGAGCAGCTGGCCATACAAAGCCGACTGATCTGTTGGGGCTTTTATGCCCTGCACTGAATCTCAACTGGCGTGTTACTCGGCTTGAGCTTTTGACTCAACCGAGCATCAATTTTTCCACGGTGAGCTCACACACTTAAATTCCATTTAGAGGGAAATTATGAGAAAGTCAATCGTCATTTCGGAGCAAGATAATATTGCTGCATTGCTGGAGAACGACCGAGTAGTCGAGTTCTTCGTCAATCGCGGTGAATTGCTTCTCGGTGACATCTACACAGCCTCGGTGGAGAATATTCTCCCCGGTATTGATGCCGCTTTCGTCAATCTAGGCAAAGACAAAATGGGATTCCTTCACGCTAACGACGTGCCGGGACAGGGACCGCTTAAAGAGCGTCTCGTACCTAAACAAAAGCTTCTGGTGCAAATCACCAAAGAACCAACCGGTCACAAAGGCCCTCGCGTTTCGACTGCGATAAGCTTACCGGGCCGCTTTCTCGTGCTGGTGCCTGAAGAGCGCGGAGTATCAATTTCACGCCGCATCTCTGAAGCAAGAGAACGCGCCAGACTTAAATCGGTAGTCAACTTAATGAAGCCTCCGGGCGTCGGCCTCATCATCAGGACTGAAGCCAAAGGCCAGGGCGATCAAGAATTATTCGAAGACTTCGAACAACTCTGGGACCGCTGGCAAACAATCGTCTCTGAAGCCGAAGCGTCAATCGGACCGACTCTAATTTATAGAGACCAAGATTTGCTCTTCCGCGTCATTCGTGATGCTTATTCACACGAAGTGAGCGAGATTATCGCTGACAGTCCAGAAGGCATGAGACGCGCTCAGGAATACTTGAGCGGTTGGGCCAGCAAACAAACCAAGGTTTCCTTCCACACAGACGAAACTCCTTTGCTTTTAGCTAAAGGCATCGATCGTGAAATCGAAGCAGCTCTATCTGATAGAGCTGAATTGCCTTCAGGCGGTCACTTGAATGTGCAACCAACTGAAGCACTGACAGTAATTGACGTTAACTCGGGCCGCTTCACCAGCTCGCGCACACAGGCTGAAACTGTACGTCGCACCAATCTGGAAGCAGCTCAAGAAATTCCACGCCAATTGCGACTGCGAAATATTGGTGGCATGGTGATCGTCGACTTCATCGACATGGACAGCAGAAAAGACCAACAACAAGTCTTAGAAGCCTTCCAACGTGCTCTTGAAGAAGACCGCGCCAAGCCACAAATCGGGCAATTGTCGGATCTCGGTTTAGTTGAATTAACTCGCCGCAGACAGGGCCAGAGCTTAAGAGAATTGTTCTCTATTAAGTGTACGAGCTGTGTCGGCCAGGGTGTTATTCCACAACTGGAACTTGGACCCCCAGAAGATCGCCGCATCATCGCCTTCAGAAATCGCGATGAAGAAAATCGTCGCGGCAGATCTAGAGGCAAGGGTGGCAATCAACCATTGAAGGCCGCTTCTGCCATGGGTGGAAGAGTCGTGCCAACAGTGCAAGACAGTCACACTCACGAACATGCTCTTTCTCATGACGCACATGATGTAGATGAGCACAGTCATGATTTTGACGATGTGCCTGAAGAAATTCTGGCGCAAATGCCTGAAGATCTGCTGGATCCAAGAACTGCCTTTAAATCTAAGCGTTTTGAAGAACCGGATGAGGACGATGAAGTCCATCAAGCTCAGGAGGAACGCGCTAACGTTTCAACCAGAAACAGTTTGACTGATTCAGACGATGATGATGATGACAGTGATGATGATCAAGATATGGCATCAGATCTCGCCCGCAGCGTATCGGCTGTAGAAAGTGTCTACCAGGAAATGGATTCACATTCTGAAGCTAATGCCGGCAGCGATTCAGATGCTCATTCCGACGATAAACCGACCACCACTCATGACTTTCTTGAACCGGTTAGACTTGCCGGTGCTGAGTTAGGTCATATTCTGGAAACCGCGGTTGATTTCGGTGTAGATGTTGCTAAGGCTCTGATTAATCCTAATTCTGCCTACGCTCCATCAACTGAAAGCGAACATCAGCAGCCAGAACAAGCTGCTTCGGCTCCATCGGTCGAAGAGCCAGAAACTCCAATCGCTGCTGAAGTTGATCCTGTTACCGGCATATATCGGCTGAAAACAAAAGCTGAGCAAGAAGCCATTGATCGTGCTGAAGATGAACGCGCTAATGCATTGCGTGCATCATCCGATAGCGATGCGCCATGGCATCAAGAGCCTGCACTTTTCGGTGCTGACGATAATCAGGGAACACCTGAATCGAATTCAAACAATGATTCAGAATCGGGCAATGAGTTCAGTCAGTTGCGAATTCCGATCACAAGCAATGCTTATGGTTCGGATGCTGGTTCTTCTGAAGAAGGTGAGAACACTGAATATGGTGGCGAGCACCGCGATCAAGAATAGGGTCGCAGCGAGCTAACTGATTACTTACGAAAAGCGGCCCTTACTTCACTGTGGGGGCCGCTTTGTTGTTGTTGTTGCCTGGTTATTGATGTGCGTGGATCTATTTCGTGGAAGATTTACGCCCGGGCGTAAATCTTCCCGATTAAATGTCCTGGTCCGGACTTCGATTTTCTTGAAATACAGGACTGAGTAAAACTTGACCCTTATGCACACAGATGAATTTCGCTAAAATTTCGGCGCCAGGTTTGAGTTTTTCTATAGTTTTGATAAAGCCAGGCAGATTGTCCTTTTTAATAACAACAGCGTAACCACCGCGCTCTTCGCACTTTATTCTACAGACTACATTCTGGCCTGCTTTTTATCCATAGTAAGCACCAGTTCTACTTAAGTAAGCCAGTGGCGGATGACGTGGCTTGTCGGAGATTCCACCGCGCAACAGTGTCAGTTTAGGTTTGGATAGCTCTTCGACCTCTACTGGCGGTTCATCAACCATCGGTTAAAAAGCTGGCCGCGATTTTCTTGCCATGGTCAAACTATAACCAAAACGCACACCAGGAGCGGTAGCATCAGCGCTGAGCAGACTGACCTCCACCTGGGCATTGGCGTCCGATTCGAACAATTGATAAATGGCATTGCGATCTTTGGTGAACTGTTGTTCTTCGACGAAGAAGGCACCACCAAATTTTCCTTTACCCACAAAAATCAAATAAGTTGATTTGGTTGAGGGAACAGTCAGTACAACACATGCGGTGCTGGCATTAGAGACGAATGAATTCATCACATAGTCGAAGTATGAACGGCTGTCCATATTGTCTTCTCTTGGCAGCGTATAACCGAGGAAGAGAGCCGACATAGCCAGTGTGGCTTCATCGGGCAAATCGTACATCGTCACCATGGTGTCTGATGCTTCGAGATCAGAAAGTGTGAGCGTGAGCGATTCTTCAGTAGCTTTTGCATCTGGATTTGACTTGCATCCGTAAATGCATCCAACTGCTCGTCCTTTATAAAGCAGAATAGCAGCACGAGAAAGTTTTGATTCGGAAGTGGCCTTAAGACAGCCGGTGCGCATGCCGCCTTCCACATCAGTAATTAACCATTCAAGGTCATAGTCAGAAATTTTGAAGGTCTTGAGACTTTCCAGACTTTCTTCATCTGGTGGTGGCATCACTAGATCGATGGCACGTCGCAAACGAAAACGTTTAGTGGGCGTGTGTTCATTTGACGCCTGCCATTG
The DNA here is from genome assembly GCA_021772135.1 of Candidatus Obscuribacter sp. GTDB lineage: Bacteria > Cyanobacteriota > Vampirovibrionia > Obscuribacterales > Obscuribacteraceae. The sequence continues at coordinate 57,488 of JADYXQ010000036.1, read as the reverse complement.
TTCTTCACTGATAGGCTGCTGACTGCCTGATTGATATTGTTGGTCCTGAGGCGGAGCATATTGTTGCTGGTCGGGCGGAGCGTAAGCTTGATTTCCCTGCTGCGGTATTATCGGTGGGCTGCCCATGTTGTGCGGCTGAACCGGAGGATTGCTGCCAGTTTCATCGACGCCGCGATAGGCGCGCATTTCTTGCGATTTTTGCTCGTAGGCTACGTCTAAATCGTCTAAATTGTGTTCTTGCCAGTTAACACTGCCGCCGACGCTCTGGCCTGGTACACCGCGCCCCTCTTGGAAAATTGGGCTTAAAAGCACGCGATCTTTGTGTACGCATACAAACTTGGCTAGGATTTCAGAGCCTGGTTTTAAGGTTTCGATAGTTTTGATAAAGCCGGGGAGATTGTCTTTTTTGATGACAACTTCGTAGCCACCTTGTTCTGCACCTTTTACAATGCAAACAACGTTCTGTCCCCCTTTGTACCCTGTCACTTTCCAGGGATTTATCTTTGCCATGATTCCATCTAAAGCTCTTGTGTCCTCTTACCTTTTAATACTACAGGAAAACTCTAGCGAACTGGTAATCATGGGCTTTGCAGTGATGGAGTCCAATTTAATTCAGGTTACTTTTTTTCCGACAGGTAGCCACGCGCCTGTTCTATAAAGGCGCTGAACTTTGCAAAGAAAGTTCTATGATTAACTCTTCCCTTTACAAGCGGCGATATCTCGTTTGCTTCCTTGGAATTTGCTAATGAAGGGGTAGAGCAGGCGCTGTCATCGCCTTGCCTGGTCTTGTGGCATTTTATGCAGCTGCCGAAGCACGATGGATCGATGTCGATCCAGGTATTGCACCGGGGGCAGCAAATTTTGGCAGCGCTTGAAGATGTGAGTTCAAGCTGAAAAGTACAATTGGGGCAGAGCAGGCGCTCAGCTTCTGATTTCGCCTTGATATCCTTGGGTTCCAGGCCTTCAACTTTAAAAGGAATATCCACGGCCTAACCCTCGACGGGCTGACTGGCAGCGGACAATTCGATTTCGATTTTGAGTGCCAACTGGCGACCAACCGCTAATTCCATCTGATTGCGGCTAACTATCACCGGCCCACCGGGAATATTCTTCTCAATATTGACGACGGCACCGGCGGCAATGCCGAATCGCTGGGCTTGTACAGTAACATCGTCGCCGTCCGTGGCTTTGATGCGAAAAGTGTTGCCCTCAGTAGCGTCGGCAAGAGTCATCAAGCCCGCCTTTTCAGTTTGCAATTAGGACAAAGGCCGAAAATTTTGAATTGAGCGTCGATTACTTCGAAGTTATAACGAGAGCCGATTTTCTGCCCTGCTTCTTCAAGAAAATAGTCTTCGAATTCAAGCGTCAAATTGCAGCCGGTGCAGATAATATGCTGGTGCGGCAAAGTATCTTGCTTCAGTTCATAGTGTTTATGACCTTCGGCAAAGTCTAATTCTCGCAGCAGGCCCAGTGAAGACAGCAATTTGAGCGTGCGATAAGCTGTGGCCAACGATACGTTTGAACCACGCTCAAGCAGCCGGGCATGCAGTTCTTCAGCCGAAAGATGCTCTCCGTGGGGCTGCTCTTTGAAAATCTGCAGAATGGTCTCGCGCTGAGATGTGATGCGATGGCCACGTTTGCGCAAGCTGTCAAAAACTGGATCAGGCCCAATTTCATTGCCAGGCAATTTTTCTTCGCTTTTACCCAGATTGTCCGGAGTTTTCTTGGCGCTGTTCATCTTAGAATCATACCCTAAGGCAGCCTGCCTCATGACTATTATTGAGCTGATAAATACTATTTGACAAGGCTGGTTTTTTGCTCGAGAAAGCGCTTGAGATAATCCCCTGTGTACGAGTGCTTCTTAGCGGCAATTTCTTCGGGGGTGCCGACGGCAATCACCGTTCCACCTTTGTCACCGCCCTCTGGTCCGAGGTCGATAACCCAGTCTGCCTGTTTGATAACATCGAGATTGTGCTCAATGATGAGCACAGTGTTGCCTGAGTCAGCCAGTCGGTTGAGCACATGCAAAAGTTTGTCGACATCATGGAAAGATAAGCCTGTGGTGGGCTCGTCCAATATATAAATTGTTTTTCCTGTAGAACGTTTGCTCAGTTGCTCTGCCAGTTTTACACGTTGCGCTTCGCCGCCTGACAATGTGGTGGCAGGTTGGCCAAGTTTGACGTAATCGAGACCTACTTCCATAAGTGTGGCTAATTTGGTCTGCGCTTTGGGAATATTTTCAAAGAATTTGAGGCCGTCTTCAACGGTCATCTCAAGCACTTCACCGATTGATTTGCCTTTAAATTTTACTTCCAGAGTTTCACGGTTATAGCGAGCACCTTTGCAAACGTCACAGGTGACAAAAACTGAAGGCAAGAAATTCATTTCAATCTCGTTCATACCCTCGCCGTGACAGGCTTCGCAGCGGCCACCTTTGACGTTGAAACTGAAGCGACCGGGCAGATATCCGCGTGCTTTCGCTTCATTGGTCATAGAAAATACTTCGCGCACAATATCGAATAATCCGGTATAAGTTGCCGGGTTGGATCTTGGTGTGCGGCCAATTGGCGACTGATCGATGTCGATTACTTTGTCTAATTCTTTGACGCCTTTTACTGCTTTTACGCCTTTAGGTGCAGGCACGGTGCCGCCAAAATAATGGCGCAGATGTTGATAAAGAAGATCGTTTACTAAAGTCGATTTACCAGAACCACTCACGCCGGTGACAGCAACGAATTTGCCCAGAGGAATATCTACGGTGATGTCTTGCAAATTATTCAGTGTGGCGCCTTCAATGGTGAGTTTGTGACCATTGCCCTGGCGACGTTTTTTCGGCACCAGAATATTTTTTCGGCCGCTTAAATAAGCACCGGTTGACGAACGCAAAGAATTTAAAATAGCGGGCAACTGACCTTCGGCCACCAGCTCACCGCCATGAACACCGGCTCCTGGGCCGATATCAATCAGCCAGTCGGCTTCGCGAATGGTGTCTTCATCATGTTCAACCACAAGCAAAGTGTTGCCCAGGTCGCGCAGATGCTTGAGTGTTTCAATCAGTCTCGAATTGTCGCGCTGGTGCAAGCCGATCGAAGGTTCGTCGAGAACGTAAAGCACGCCAGATAGACCTGATCCGATTTGGGTGGCGAGCCTGATGCGCTGGGCTTCTCCGCCTGATAGAGTGCCCGCTTGTCGGTCGAGTGTGAGATAAGAAAGACCGACGTCATTTAAAAATTTCAGGCGAGCATTGATTTCGATTAAAACCTGGTGCGCAATTGTTTTGTGACGTGCTGTTAGTTTGTCGGGCAAGTTGGCAAAGAAATAAATTGCTTTTTCTACCGACATGTTGCTGATGACAGCGATAGACTGGGAGCCGACTTTGACCGCTAAGCTCTCCGGTTTGAGTCTGGCACCCTTGCAGCTGCCACAAGTCATTTGAGTCATATAATTTTCAATATCGTTGCGTATGCGATCAGAATTTGATTCTTCATGGCGACGTTTGAGATTATTGATTACGCCTTCAAAAACCTTTTTATATTCCCAGAACTCTTTGCCGTCAAATGAGTCGTGGCCTAATTTGATGCGGTCCACGCCTGAGCCGTACAAAATTATTCCTTGCTGCGCTTTGGTCAGGGTAGCAAAAGGCACTGTGGTGGAAAATTTGTAGTGTTTGGCCACAGATGCGACCAGCTGATCATAATAAGGGTTATTGGTTTTAGACCAGGGATAAATCGCACCTTCTTTTAACGATTTTTTCTGGTCTGGTACAACTAGTGCGGGATCCACTTCAAAGCTGCAACCAAGCCCGTGACAGTCTTCGCAAGCGCCATATGGGCTATTAAACGAGAATATACGCGGTGATATTTCAGCGAAACTGATACCGCAAGCAGCACAAGCAAAATTTTCTGAAAAGAGCATTTCTTTTGGCGCATCGTCGTTTTTATCGTCTGACTTTCTATCAGATTTGCTATCAGGTTTGCCTTCGCCTTTAGCACCGCCGACAATATCAACCAGTACGTTTGACTTGCCCCACTTGAGACCAAGAGATAGGCTGTCTGCCAATCTTGACTGAATGCCTTTTTTAATCACCAGACGATCGATGACCAGTTCGATTGAGTGTTTTTTATTTTTATCGAGCTTAATTTCGTCTTCTAGCTCCACAACTTCGCCATCAATGCGGGCGCGAACAAAGCCTTCTTTACGCAATTCAGTAAAGAGAGCTTGATACTCGCCTTTCTTACCGGAGACCAGTGGGGCCAAAATTTGAATTCTGGTACCGTCGGGCATCTCCAGCACTTGATCGACAATCTGGTCGATAGTCTGGGGATTGATTAGTCGATCGCATTGAGGACAATGTGGTGTACCCGTGCGCGCGAAAAGCAAGCGCAAATAATCGTAAATTTCAGTAACAGTACCGACAGTCGATCGGGGATTATGACTGGTTGATTTCTGGTCGATGGAAATAGCCGGCGATAGGCCGTCAATTCCGTCTACATCCGGTTTATCAAGCTGGCCAAGAAATTGTCTGGCATATGCAGAGAGCGACTCGACATAGCGTCTTTGCCCTTCTGCGAAAATTGTGTCGAATGCCAGCGATGATTTTCCTGAACCGCTCACCCCGGTAATGACCACTAGCTGGCCACGCGGAATTTTGACGTCGATATTCTTCAGGTTATGTTGCCTGGCCCCACGAACAACAATATAGTCGTGCATGTGAGAGCCGTTGCGCTTGATCTCGCTTAACATCTTCTTCTTTATAGAAACTATAGCCATATATTAGCCTGGTTGACGGGACATTCCTTCAGTTCTAACAATCTCTTTGAGAAATTGCCGCTTCTTGCCGCATTAATTTACAAATTTCTCTCACACAGCCTGTGGGTCGTGTTTTGCCTCTTTTAGCGGGGGGTAGATGATTGTAGAGCGTGCTCGATGTCGCGCCAGGAGGCTGGTAAATTCTATGTGGCCAAAGAACGGCAAGGGTGGAAAAGGTGGTTCCAAGCCAAATGAAGGCGGCAAGGAAACAACCAAGAAGGCCCGTGCCACTAGGACAAAGCTAAAAGCACTCTCGGCTGAAGCCGCAGCTAAAGCTTTGCAAGAAGCTGGGGAGCTTGATGGCGAGCCTCAAATAACCAGTGAAGAGCAGCTGGAAGCCGAGATTTTCAAAGCCGCTCAGCAGGCTTCACTCGACCAGCAGGCGAGAGAACAAGCTGTACGTAATGCCGGCCCAGAGTTTTTAAAAATCCCCGATAAATCGGTGAGTCTGGACGAACAGCTCAGTGATGTCTGGAAGGCCAAGCTGGCTGGAACCAGTAAACCGGCGCTGCCAAGTTCAGGCAACATTAACGTGCCGGCAGCCGCTAATCGAGTAGCTATGGAAGCTGCTGAAAAAGCCCGCATGAACGCACAACACGAAGCGATGATCGGTGTTGTCGACCGCATGTTCGACCATTTTCAGAATCTGGCTTATGAGTTTAACCAGGTAGCGGCCGCGTCAGACCTCGAACTGACCTGGATTCGTCCCAGCATCGCTCGCGAGAATGTTGGCTCATGGCACCAGGGTGCGCAATTTATCTCTGTGTTCAGCGGGCGCATTTCGACTAGATATTGGACTTTAGTCGTGCGCGGTAGCTACGAAGGCATTACCGCTCACATAATTCCTGCCGACAAATTGCTGACTTTTAATTCCAACCCAGCAAGTTTTATGGCCATTCTTGATATGGCACCATATTTCGACGGTTCGATGATGTACTGGACTGTGGCTGAACAAATATTGAAGAGTTCAGACATGGATGTAGCATTCCGTGCCTGTCTCGACAGTCTTGTGCAAGTAGCGCAAGATGACGTGCCCCCCACTCAGCCCATTGACCTCTTTGCTGCACCTGTTGAAGAGTCAGTTCCTGGGCGCCCGCAGACTACCGAGTTTATGGCACCTGGACCCAGCATGATGGGCGGTGACATCAACTATTCAGAACGGTACAAGCAACATTTCTCCAGCGATTCGGCAAATTCTTCTACCGGCCCCGCTAATCACGGGCAAAGCGATCAGCGATATCCACAGCCTAACCCATATCAGAGCACAAACACTTCGGTCAACCAGAATGCAGTTAATCAGAAAGCTGACGACAGTGATGATTGGAAGCCGATAGTGCGTCAGTCATCGGGCAATCAAGCTAATCCGTTAAACCAGACTCCGCAGCCCTCTCAGCCTGCTCAACCTGCTCAACCTGCTCAGCCTGCATCAACACCGCAGTTTTCGAAACCCCCGGTAGGTCCAGGTAACGATGGTTGGCGTAGTGTACCGTCGAGCACTTCTTCGGCCAACATGGGTGCCGAGCCGCCAACTAATGCTTTCAGCCAGCCTTTCAGGGCGGCAGCACCACAAGTGCCACCACAGCTCCCAGTCCAATATCAGCAGCCACAGCCGCAACAACAACTGCCTTCGCAGCAGCCTCAGCAACAAGCGCCTCAACAAGCACCACAGCCTCAGCAACCTCCACAGTTTCAAGCGCCGCCGGCACCGCAAGCAAAGGCCAGCAGCGATGATTGGAATTTCGTACCGATTGAGAAGATTCCAGAAGGTCAAGCTCCGAAAGACCCTAATCAATTGCCACCGGTATCGTTTCCCAGTGGTCTTTTTGCCGATATGCCGGCCAATTTAGGATTTTCTGCTGAAGCGTCAGCCAAATTATCACAAATGCCTGGGGCTCAAATTCCGCCCCTGCCGCAGATTGTACCTCTGGCCAAACTTCAGAATTCTCAGCCTCAGCCAGCCGATCCAGCATCGCAAAGCTGGGGGCCTGTACAAATAACTGGTCACCCTCAAAGACAATCTGCTCCTAGTCCAGCTCCAGCTCCTGCTCAACCCTCGGTCACGCCACCTGCACCACATGCGCCACCAGCGAGCAACAATGATTTAACAACTCGTCCGCAGCACTTGCCTCCTCAGCGGCCGCAGTCTTTTCCTGCTTTAGCTCGTCCTGATATTCCTCCTGGCGCGTCTACCCAGGCCAGTGCACCGCAACAACCCCTACCAGGACCAGCCCCCCGTAACGACTCACCGTGGTCAGTGGCGCCCACTGATAATAATCAAATCGGTAATCGTGGAGAGGTTCAAGGCACTGCCGCCGACAATCAAAACATGATTTCACCGCCGCCTGCTCCTTTACCACCAAGTTTGCCGGCGTCGTCCAGCGGATCTTTGAGCGTTGATAGAATTGCGTTCTCTATTGCTAGTCAAAGTGTGCCGCTAGCCCCTGAGTTTAATAAAGACGATGTTCCAGACTTTGATGTAGCCGACGTGCTTTCAGACGCTCTTGCCGAAGAAATCGAAGACTGGGAAGCCGGCATCACTATAGAACCTGTCGTAGATTTGGCTGTTCAGCTCGATGAAGAATTGGGCGCCGAACATCACGCCTCTATCGAACCTCCGCCAATGGAAGTTGAGGGCGTATCAGAACAAGCACAGGAACACGCACCGGAACAAGATGCGCCTGGCACCGCAGAACCTCTGCCTCACGAAACCGAAAGGCATGATCAGGAAGCTGAAGATAGCGGTGAGAATTTAGATAATTCTGAAGCTGACGAGAATGCCCATGGCAATCAATCGATTGAAGAATCAATAGATGATTCAACAGATTCAATACACGAAGATTCTCTAGTTGAAGAGCAGCTCCCTAACGAGCTCCAAGACGAACTGGCCGATCTTGCCGAATTGCAAGAAGAGACTTTTGAGTCGATTCAACAGCTACAAGAAGAAATGGCAATTGTCGAAGCTGCTGAAACTGTTACAGAAGGCGCCGCGCACTGGCGCGGGCCCGAGCAAGCACCGTTATCGAGCCCTCCTTCTATGCCAGACTTTGAACCGATCTCCATATCTCTAGGCGACCTCGCACCAAATATAGTGGCGGCCAACCAGCATTCGATCAAATCTGAAATTGGACGTGTGATTTCAGCTTTTGAAAAAGAACTTGAAATAATTTCCTCAAAGGGCTCAGAAGCTTTTGCTAGACGAGATCTTAAAGGGGCAGAGCATATGATTAAACTGGCCGAGACAATAAGCGAATACAAAGACGCCCTGGCCAGGTTAAAAGACGACTATGACAAAGATCTTTCCTAGTTTTAAATTCCAGTCGTCAGAGAAGAAAAAAGAAGAAAAGATCCCTCTTCGCACCGAGCCTTCCAGTGTTGAACTTAAAACAGACCTTGTAACTGAGCCGTCTGTGCCCTTAGGCATTGAGAAGCCGGCTCTCAGGCAGGATCTTCAACCTGGTGATTCAGAGTTAAATAAGGTCGACGAAAGTGAAAAGTTAATTGCTAGTCAGGTAGACAGAGCATTGGCGGGCCAGCGCAAAAAAATCGATCCGCTTGCACCGCTGTATCATTTAAACCAGCTTGTGGTGCCTCAATCAGACAGGCAATTTACTTTTTCGAGCTCAGCCAGTTTGGACGGCTTGGTGCAAATCGCGCCGCAGGGCGGTACCACGGTGATTATAGAGACCAAAATTTTGGGGCCGGTGATGGAGACGATAAATTGTCCTCCCATGGCTATTCTTCTAATCTTTCTTGGCTATCTGGCTGCGGCTTACTTGCTGCCGCATCCGATTTTGCTCTTTTCTTCTCTGGTTTTGGCGGTAGCGATGCCTATCATTTTAAGTGTGGCAGCCACCATATTGACGCGGCATTTTTACCTACCCGCTTTGCAGAAAATGATGACCACCATTGGCCTCGTTTGCGCAAGTGATGAGATTGGTGATTCTCAATTTGCGTTGCCCGGGCTGACCGTGCCAAAAGTTTCTGCTGCTCTGCACTTCCGCGCCGATGTGCTCTGTGCCGCATTCTATTTGTTCTTTGCTTTTGGCCTGCACGCAGCAGCCTGGCAGTACTGGTGTCAGGGGCAGTATCAACAGTGCTTGAATCTCAGTACTCCAGTAAAAATTCTGGCGCAGGCCGTCCTCGGTGGAAATAGCGCCACTGTAGGTGACTGCAATTACTACCGGGCTGAATGTTTGCGCTGTCTTGGACAGCTTAAAGCTGCAGACCAGGCTTATACCGAAGCAGAACAGGCAATGCGTCCTACGGTCGCTAAAGAAAATCCTTTTTATGCTGATGTGTTCTACAACAAAGGACGGGTAGCCGAAGAAATGGGTAATTATCCGGTTGCCGAGAAAAATCTCAAAGCGGCCCTGGATATCTGGAGGCGCTCTGACCTGGCGCAGTCTCTGAGGCTGCCTTGCGCAAACTTGTTTTCTTCTATAAGTCAGTGCTACGCAATTATAAGGCCGATTATGAAGTACCAAATTTTGCCACCAGAAGTAATACTACTTTTGACGGTGGAGGACAAATTTAATGAACAGCAATGATGTTAAAACTGTGTTTGTGATTTTGGCTCTGTTTACAAGCCCGCATATAATTACTTATGCGGCTGGCCCGGTGACAGCTCAAACAGCTCCGGTGGCGCGCACATACAAGACGTTCTGGCCTCCTGTAGTTAATCAGGTTTATCCCGAATTAGAATTGAGCGATCTCTCGGGCAAGAAAATCAAGCTGTCGTCTTTTGCCGGCAAAGTGATATTGCTTGAGCCAATCGGAATGTCTTGCCCTGCCTGTCAGGCCTTTGTCGGCGGTGCTACCAGAGGCGGTATCAACGGTGTTCAGCCTCAAGGGGGTGTTTCATCTATTGATACTTACCAGCAGGCTTCAGGTGTGTCACCGGCCGATCCGCGACTGGTGCGCATACAGCTGCTTCTTTACGGACCCAGCCTTGGTGTTCCTACCCGTGCTGAGGGCTACCGTCAGTGAAGGGGTTTCTCAAGTAATCGCTCCACTTCGCGCTCTTGCTTTGCGGCCTTGTCTGCTTTACCCAGCTTGCGTAACAAGTCTGCCGATTGCCTTAAGGCACCTACGTAACTGCAATTTTGTTTGCCGCCATATTTGTCTGCGATTTTGAGGCCGCGCAGGGCTAATTTATAGGCTTTTTTGTATTCGCCAAAATTTTCTTGTGTTTGCGAGATAACCACAAAACCATTGGCCGCGCTTACTAGTACGTCTTGTTCAAAGCCATATTGAGCCATCATTTCAGCGAGCGACTGTCCTTCCGTCCACTGATTTTCTCTAGACAAGCGAGCAAAAACTTCTTTGCATTGGGCAGCCAGATCTTTGCAGTCAGCCGCCAGATGATCGCGCAACAAATCGGTGCATTGATACCACAATCTTTTTGCTTCTTGTTCTTGGCTGGTGTCGATGTAAATCTTCGCCAGCTCCACGCGATACTTTACCGCTTGTTTTCGCTCCTGGTTTGCCAGCTCGGAAAGCGCGTTTTCAAGCTTGGTATAAATTCGGCCGTCAAGTTTATCTTCGCTTCGCAGCCTGATTAGCAACATCAAGGCAGGCACGCTTTTGACGTTGCCCTCACCAAATAATAGCTCTTGCGCTGCAAGAGCTAAAAGGGTTAGTTCTCGCGCTGCTCCAAGGTTGTTTTTTTCTTTTAAAAATGTTGCCAGCTTCAGACGCGCCGTGGCGAGTTGCTCGTCTCCTTCCCTGCCCGGCTTTTGCTCGTACTGCAAGACTTGAGCACGAAGACTATCTTCATCGGCTGCAGCAGGAGTCTGACAAAGAGATTGTGGTGCCAGGCAAAGAAGCAGGGCCAAGTTGGCAAGTATGGCTGCTTGTTTGAAGGTCAACGCCTGCTCCTTCAACTTATTGAGTATTTTGCGATTCTTGCTGGTCTGAAGAACCCGTGGTGGTTTCCGGCTGGCCCGGTGCATCGCCGGTAGTGGTAGTTTGCGTTTTGCTTGAAGTCGGATCGCCGGACAGACCGTTCTTTAACTCTGAGTAAGGTCCTGTATCTTCATCTAATCCGCTGACGAGCATTTTTATCATATTGGCGAGAAAATGACTGATGGTGTCGCCATTGCTGACGATTGTAATTACCACAATCGAAAAAAGCAGCGATGAGCCGGCCACTATTAATAGCTGCCTTCCGCGACTGACAGGTCGCACTTCAAACTCGTCCAACTGACGCATCGACTGCGTGGTGCGGCGTTTTTTCTTGGCAGCTTGTTCGAACTCTTTTTTCGATGACATGATGCGTTTATTGGCTTTGCTATCGCTCTTGCGATCTGGCTTTTTCTCTTCGACCTTTTTGACTTCGGGCTTTTTTTCGATTTTTGGCTTTTCGACTGTTTTCTTTAGTTCTTCCGGCTTGCGCAGATTAGTTAGTGAGGCTTTGGGTTTGTTTACTTTCGCCGCTGCAGGAAGGGGCATTTCACTGGTGACTTTTTGACTCAGTGCCGCCTCAATATCTTTTCTCATCAGACCAAGTGATTGATACCGGCTCTCCGGTTGCTTTTCCAGAGCGGCCATCACCACTTTTTCCAGCGAGTAGGGTATTTTCAAATCTGGTCTGATCTGACTGAATGGTGCCGGATTATCAGAAATTTGTTTAGTCATGGTGTCAGCATAATTTCTGCCGAGAAATGGCACTTTGCCGGTAAGGCTTTCGTACATGACTATGCCCAGAGAGTAAATGTCTGAGCGTTCGTCCACGGTGGCACCCATACACTGCTCTGGGCTCATGTATATGGGCGAGCCCCAGACTTCACCCATGCGAGTCAGTCGCTGGGCTTCTTCCGCCATTTTGGCAATGCCGAAATCTACCACTTTGACATAATCGTTGGTGCGGCCCTGTCTCGTGAGCATGATGTTGCCCGGTTTGACGTCGCGGTGAATGGCGCCGTGGCGATGGGCATGTTCAATGGCGGCGCAAACCTGCACAAAAATATCTTGAAATCTTTCCGGGTCGAGGTGATTTTCGCGTTTGAGCAGATCGGTAAGGTTTTCGCCCTGTAAATAATCCATAACAAAATATGGCTGACCGCGAGCGCTTGATCCGTATGCATGGAGATTGACAATGCGCGGGTGATTGAGGCGGCTTAGCAATTCGGCTTCGCGTTGAAATCGTTTCACAACCATGTCATCGGTCATGCTCTGAGTGCGCAGAGTTTTTACCGCCACAATCTTGCCGGTGTCTTTGACTTTGGCTTTGTAAACAACACTCATGCCACCGCGGCCGATGACACTTAGCACCCAGTAGCGGCCGCCGAGCGTTGCGCCTACTAGAAGATCTTTGAAGTCGCCTGGTATGGCAATACGAAAAAGCGGTGGCTTGCCGGTGTGTTGCAGCGGTATTAACTGTGGTGCTGGCGTTCGGGCATAGTGTGGCATGCTTGCTTAAGACTTTTCCGACTTAATTAAGGAGCAATGGCGTTAACCAAGATCTGAACAAATCCCAACATCAAACCGATCAGGCCGCCAAACAATTCTAAGACCTTCAACTCTTGCTTGCAAATCCTCTTTACCAGAGCTTCTAATTGCTGCGCGGTAAACAAGTCGATTTTGGTTGCAATTAGGTTGTACATACCCAGAGCAGGAATAGCTTGCTCTAAAAGCTCGCCCAATTCTCTTTTGAGATATGAATATGCAAATTGGGAGAGGTCATTTTTGGCTCGTTCAAGCCAGACTGCAGGTATAGATTCTGGATTAAAACGCACAATCGACTGGCGCACGGCGCTCATGGCCTCACCTTCTACTTTGCGCACCGAGAGTAAGATGTCGCCTTTGTGCTCCACCAAGAATGATTCAACGAACGAAACCATGTTGGCTTTAAATTTGGCGATACTCTGCAACGGCATAGAGCTCAGGTCAAAGTTGGCAATCTGAATGGCCAGTTGATCGCGAATACCAAACCGTTTAGTCAGGTCGGCAATCAGTTTTTCAGCCTGTTCCGGTTCTTTTTCTAGATAGTTGCGGCACTCGTAGCAGACTCTTTTGACGCCGATAATTCTGGCCAGTATTTTATAAGGCGTGCTGGCGTGGGCGTTAATTGACTCATCGAGCGAACTTATATTTTGAGGACTTAACAAAATTATCAGCGAACTGCGCACCTTAGGTGGTGTCAAGAAGGCTTCGATGATGCGGGCGGCAAATTCATTGGCCTGGTCAAGTGAAATGCGGGCGGTCAGTACAACCTGGTCAAAGACTTTCTCAGTGATGGCAGCAATTTTGCTGTCTTTCCCCGACTCGAGCGATTCGATGGTTGAGCGCACGAAGTGCTCCATTAGAGTGGGGCTCAGTTCGGCAATGTCTGAGGCAAGGCGATGCAACTTGGTTATGTCGCGAAATTCTTTGAGAACTGAGTCGACGAACATACCCACGGCCAGGTGAATATTGGCTTCGGTCAAAAGGGTCTCGACCTGCACCTTAATGTCTTTGGGAGTAAGTAAAGTTTCGGTAATCGTTCCGGCGACAGCCTGGGCAAGTTTGGCCCTCCGCTTGGGAAAAATGCCTGGTGTGAGCGGTAACTGAATTTTAGTGAAAGGGACATACCAGGCTTCGTAAGGCCTGAAAAGGGCGGCCACTGCCATCCACGTGGCCAGATAGCCGTGGGCAAAGTAGAGGAAGGGCGGCATAATTACTTTCCAAAAAATCGCATGCTGCGACGCAAATAATGTTGCCCAATGAAATTCCATGCTGCTCTATTGTCGCCTTAGTTAGATAGGAGTTATTTTAAGCGCTCTGATTACTCCTTGACCTCTCATATAATGACTTGTTGTTTTCAAACTTACCAACACCGGGTTTATTTTGCCTCACCACAATCTCACCGTCAAAACTGTCAGACTCTGGCCTAAAGCCTCAGCCTGTGGCATTTTAATCGCCGGCACAGTCGTGCCGGTCTTTGCCCCCGGGGCCTCTTGTTCGCCGCTTTCCAGCCTCAACAGTCTCACTCATAAGGCGCAGAAACCCGACAGTGACCAGATCATGCAGTCGGTTTACATGCTGGAAAAAACAAAATCACTGACCGGGCTGACACAAGCAGCCAGGTTGTTGGAAGATTTGATTGCCAAAAGGCGTGACATTTTTGCCGCCCATTTAGAGCTCGGTCGCATTCAAAACCAGCTGGGCAACCAAGATCAAGCGATCATGTCGCTCATGGAGGCGCTCAGCTTATCTGCTGACAATCCGTTGCAGGCTCTTTCGGCACGCGAAAGCCTGGCAGCAATTTATATGAAACGAGGCAACTTCGATGAAGCCGGCGGCCAGTTCAAGAAAATCGTTGACCTGACTCCGACCAATCTCACCGCCCGAGGCAATCTTGCCATCTGCCTGGAGCAGCTCGGATTTGTGGATATGGCCATTGTCGAATTTAAAAAAGTGCTAACTGATGATCCGACCAACTTTGTTTCGCTCTACAACCTCGGCCTGGCCTATTCACTCAAAGCTGACTACACGCAAGCGGCTGCATATTTTGAAAAAGCCATGACTAAAAACCCCAGGCAACCACAAGTGGCCATGGCTGTGTTGGGCCTGGCATCTTGCTATGAAGCACGAGAAAAATATCCTGAAGCCAAGTTGATGATAGACAAGGTGATTTCTCTTGATCCGAACAATCATTATGCTTACCTGGCTAAAGCTCGCATATATGAAGGGCTGAAAGAGCCGGGAAAAGCAATTGAAAGTGTGCGCAAAGCCATGCAACTGGCCCCTCAAGACCCTGGCTGCAAGGCTGCCATGAGTGAACTTCTGGTTAAGAGTATGCCGCGTACCGCCATCCTCGACCGTCCCACTCGTTGATCTGCTTAAGTCTGTGTTCTAAAATTGATGTGCAAAATGAGGTACTGAAATGCGATTTGATCTTTCTCTGAAGGCAGCTGTAGCCGGACTAGCTTGTCTTGGTCTGTCATCGGCTGTGCCTGGCTTCTGCGAGGACAAAGATGCAGAAGATATCAAAAGCGCCATCTTTAGATATCAGGCCGCTACAGAGCAAAATCCCAGCAATCCCATTAACCACGTCAAGCTGGGAAAAGCTTATTTGATGGGCAACGACATTGATAAAGCGATTGAATCATTCAAAACAGCAGTTAAGCTCAATAGCGAAGACCCCGAATTTTACATGGGTCTGGCTCGTTGCTACGGGCGCAAACGCGATATTGCAGCAGCAACCACCAATATCAAAGAGGCCGTGAGATTGGCTCCTAATAAGGCTGCTTATCATTTGAAGTACGCTCAACTGCTCTCGCGCGACGAGAAGAAAATTGAACAAGCACTGACTGAATTCAAACTCGCTATCAAGCTTGATCCCAAAGATTTCACCGCTCACCGTGACTATGGCGCCGCTCTTGGCTTGAAAGGCGATCTAGCCGGTCAAATTGCTGAAGAAAAAACCGCTCTCACTCTTTCTCCTGACAGTGCCGACGCCAACTATTACATGGGCTCTGCTTATGCTGGTCAGGGCAAGAAAAAAGAGGCTCAGACCTACTTACAGCGCTGTGTCGAATTAGACAAGAAGAATGCCGATGCCTTCCGCCTCTTAGCGGCAATCATGGCTTCCAATGGTCAGTATAAAGAAGCTGTGAGCGCTGCCCAATCTGCCGTCAATATCGATCCAGACAACAAAGCATATGCTCAGACTCTGGAAAAAATAAAAGTAGCCTCGAAAACTAAGTAATGTTGCCGCGATCTTTGCGTCGGGCAAAAAATTTATTTATGCCCGCACTGCATTATTGGGGTAGATGTAAAGCTTGCCGGCCGTGCTCTTGTCAACTTGTTGAAGCCTGAAAGCATGCCGTTTAGGTATGTGAAAAGGTTAACTACATACCCAATGCAGCAACTTGCAAATAGACTAGATAGGCTCTAACATAAGTTAAGCTAAGACAGCAGTGACGTGCACGTTCGCAGAGACTGAAAGGTCCTCGACCGTGATTTCGTAAGCTATCTGTCGCAAATGGCGAATGCCCAAAAGTGAGAGTCTTCAAGAGAGGACTCACTGTTCGTGACTTTATTGAGTCAAATTGTCGTAGTAGTTTGAAGAGGTCTAAAGGCTGTGCTTGAGCGAGCTAATATTGATGAGAAAGCTGCCAAAAGCTTCGAAATGAAGGCCAGCATAAAAGTTGTTGGTGTTGGTGGTGCCGGCTCCAACGCTGTTAATCGAATGATTGCAGCAGGCTTGAATGGAGTGGAATTCTGGTCTTGTAACACCGATGCTCAAGCGCTCGATTTGGCCGCCGCCAAAAATCGTTTGCAGATTGGCTCGAAGCTTACTCGTGGGCTAGGAGCTGGTGGCAACCCTGCCATCGGTCAAAAGGCCGCTGAAGAAAGCCGTGAAGAAATCGCACAAGCTTTGCAAGGCGCCGACATGGTCTTCATCGCTGCCGGTATGGGTGGTGGTACCGGTACTGGTGCCGCTCCAATCGTTGCCGAAGTGGCCAAAGAAATGGGCGCCCTTACTGTTGGTGTTGTTTCAAGACCTTTCCTTTTCGAAGGAAAGCGTCGCAGCAATCAAGCTGAAACCGGCATCAACGAAATTCGCTCCCGCGTTGACACTTTGATCGTCATTCCTAACCAGCGCTTGCTGGAAGTAGTCGATCACAGAGCTTCAATGCAAGAAGCATTCGTCGAAGCAGACAAAGTATTGATGCAAGGTGTTCAGGGTATTTCCGACATCATCACCGTGCCTGGTCTTATTAACGTAGACTTTGCCGACGTCAAAGCTGTAATGCAAACTGCCGGCTCTGCCTTAATGGGCGTGGGTCGTGCAACAGGCGAAGGCAGAGCTGTAGAAGCAGCCCGCAACGCCATCAACAGTCCTCTTCTCGAGACCACTATCGATGGTGCCTCCGGCGTTATCTTCAACGTCACCGGCGGCCCTGACCTGACATTGCACGAAGTACAAGAAGCGGCCAATGTAATTTACTCGGCTGTGTCTGACGAAGCTAACATCATCTTTGGTGCCGTTCTTGATGATCGTCTCCACGGTGAAGTGTTGATTACTGTTATTGCCACCGGTTTCGATATGCTTGTGCAATCACAACCAAAAGCAAGACCAACTCAGACCACGGCTCCTGCTCAGCAGCAGCAGCGGGCCGAGCCACAACAGCGTCAGGCCGCACCAGCTCAGCAACCGCAACAAAATCAAAATGATATGAAAAAGATTGCTAGCGATATTCTCGATATTCCTGAGTTCTTGAAACAACGCAATCCTAGTAAATAGGAATTCAAAACAAAATTGAAAGCCCTGTTAGCAATAACGGGGCTTTCTTGTGTGAAAACTGTTTATCAAATGAAATTTAGTGTGACCATAAAGTCAGGCACCTGGTCAACCGATGTCGGTCGTGCACGCCATAAATAAACGCAGGCCTGTGCCGGCAACCCTTTCAAGCTGAGGTCATAGAGGCCTTCCGTATAAGGGCTCATGTTATTGCAACCACCTGAGTATCCGCAGGAATTGCCGCAGTGAATGTACTGGGCGATTTCAATTGGTCGATCGCTGGTTTTATTGATGTTTTTGGAAAACTTTGGTGATACGGCCAGATAATTGAAACCAAAATCGCGAGCGTTGTATGCCACCACATCAAATGGCGCATTACCGAGCTGTTTTGGAAAATCAACTATTCTGGCGGAGGCACGCATAAAGTTGGTAACGTTGTAAGTAATTTCTTCTTTTTGCTCGCGAGGATAAATAACAGCCTGACTGGGAGCGCATTCAAGTGGCAAACCGGCAGTAGCGAGATCTTCTTTATTGGGATATTTGTTGTTGTCGTACTGGTATCCGTCTATGACCATGTTGGCGCATACCAGCAAAAATGGATTATTGATGAAACGCGATTCTTCTGACATTCCGTCGAGGCTGCGGTTACCGGTATCGTAAAAGAGCTGGCCTTCAAGGCCCCACCACGCTTTACCGTCTTCAATCTGGCCAAAAATTGCCTGCATGGGCGTATATTGGTAAAGCAGCAGTTCATTGTGCTGAGCAGCGCAAGCCTTGCGCAGAGTCTCGATATCGCTGCGCGTGTGAAAATCGTATTCGCTGGGAGCGTTAATGGCCAGGTTGACGAAACTCTGCACCTTGGCTTGAGGACCCAGGGAGAGCCGATTAGAGCTAATTTGCTGTGCTTGCAATGCAGTAAATTTAGCCCCGCCAAAAAGTGCAGCCAGAGCGGCAATGGCAACGATAAGTACCAGATGCCCGCGGGAAATTTTTTGACTTAAAGCTCGCATGTCTCTAAAATTTGACCTTACAAATACAAGGACTATTATATGTCTGCTCTGACCAGTAAGTCTTATCATCCAGGTGTCTTGCCGATCCAATTTGAACAGGGCCGCATCATGCTGGTTGATCAGCGCAAGCTGCCTCATGAGCTTTGTTATTTTGACGCTACAGCGCACGATGATATGTGTTTTGCCATTCAAGACATGGTGGTACGTGGAGCGCCCTCCATCGGTGTGGCGGCGGCTTTTGGCCTGGCCCTGAATGTTGCCAGACTTTCGACTTTGAGCAAGCCTGATTTTCTCAAAGCCTTTGCCCTGGCCACCAGTGAATTAAATGAGACTCGACCGACAGCGGTAAATCTTCGCTGGGCTCTGCAGCGCATAGCCGCTCTGGTGATTCAGGCAGTTGATCAAAAGTATCCCGGAGACATAGCTAATTTAGCCTTCAAAGAAGCAGAAAAAATTTTTCAAGAACACCTTGATGCCAATCTCGCCATCAGCGAATATGGCGCTGCCCTGGTAAAACAAGGCGACAGCATCAGCACTCATTGTAATGCCGGTGGATTGGCTGCATGCGGTTATGGCACTGCTTTAGGGGTTATTCGTGCAGCCCACTTTGCCGGCAAAAATATTTCTGTGTATGTGGACGAAACCAGGCCGCGCAATCAAGGTTCAAAACTGACTATGTGGGAGTTGCATCAAGATGCAATACCTTCCACTTTGATTTGCGACTCCATGTCTGGACATCTGATGAAGCAAGGCAAAATCGATCTGGTGATTACAGGCGCTGATCGCATTGCTCGAAATGGTGACAGCGCTAATAAGATTGGTACTTACAATCTGGCTGTCATGGCTCATCACCATAAGATTCCATTTTATATTGCCGCACCGCTTTCGACCTTTGATTGCGAGCTGTTTGATGGTAATAATATACCAATTGAAGAGCGCTCAAGTTCGGAGGTTGTCACCATAGATGGTGTTGCCACCACCGTACCTGATGCCAGAGCTTACAACCCTGGTTTTGATGTTACCCCGGCAGAGCTGATCGCCGGCATCATAACTGAAGCTGGTGTACTGCGGCCTGATTATAGAAGTAGCATCGACAGGGCGCTGAAAATTCAGATTTGAGCTAGAGTATCAGAGTAGAGTTTAATTTCAGAGTATAAACAGGAAACGATTATTTATGACCTTCATACATAATTTTGCTTTGACGACTTTGAGCGCTCTTCTGCTATTTAGTCAGGCACCGGCTTTTGCGGCCAAGCCAGCTCTTGCGAAACCCGCGCAGGCAGCTGCCGGGCAAAAGCTGCACCGTCTAGATTTTCGCTTAGAGGGGGCAAGCTGCGCCAGCTGTTTGCTCAAAATTCGCTCAACTTTAAGGGCCGCTAAAGGTGTTAGCCGTTGTGAACTGGCTCTACGTAAGCCTTACGGTGGCGTAGTGATTTATAACGCCGGTCAGATAGACATCAAAAAAATAACCGAGCTAGCTGTTAAAGCTGACCCGCGTTCGACCGTTCTTGTCAAAGGCGTGCTTGATGAGCCCATCGCTAAAGAGCCGCTGATGCTGATTCCTAAGCACAATTCACTGCTGCAAAACTAAATATTCGGAAAAGAAGGATCCGGCCTATGGAGGAGGCACATCGGCAATTACCGGTTCGGTTGCTTCAGCCGAAAAATTCATGTAACCGGGACCAAAGGGGATGGGAACGGGGAAGTTGCACGTCACTTCTGTTTTGACTAAAACCTGAGCTGCTGTGTAATCCATTGATGCCTTATTGAAAAGACAGATTTTTGAACCGCCACCACTTTTTTGAAATTCTGAGACAACGTCGTCGACCGCGCCTTGAGCTTTGCCTGAGCTGTCCTGATTCGCCGCAGCCCGGGCGCAGTGTTTAGCAAGAGCATCATTCTGTGTTTGACAGATGACAATAGAGGCAACATCGAGCAAAAATAATGCAATGGGGATAATGAAAATAGCGCCTACAACAGTTTCAACCAAACTACTGCCTTTTCTATTTCTTTTTTTCATATTCAACGTTCTCAACTATTTCACCACAACCTTCGAAACTTCCATCATTCACCAGCGCTAGTTCACTCCAGTTTCTTCTTGCGGTCGTTTGTCGATGTAATTAAAAACTATCGGCTTGGTCAGTCCGTCAATATTAAGAGAGTTCAAAAATGGTACTGAGGCAAGGGAGAAAAATGGATTGACGCTAACTCGCGTCGTCACTTCTATGTACTTCATGGTGGCGCCGGTTTCACGATCAACTGCCGTACTACCGAACGCTACTAGGTTCGCCGAGTTAGAAGCAATCGAAGCTCCAGTAAAGTTGGCAAAAGAACTGGCTAACCAGGCATTGTTCATGCTTGTTGTAGCCGCCACGTATTGGGTGGGAGGCACCGTGGCGCATGCCCTGGCGGTCATATGATTAAGGTACCAACCTGCGCAATATCCCAGTGCCATATAGATAATGTCCAACATTGGAAACAAAATGATGATGAAGAGTATAAGCAGGGCCGGCGCCAGCTCAGCGATTTGACCACCCGTGCTTTTCCGCCTTAACTTCATGTGTCATTCCCCCCGGGAAAATCAAATTACAAAGATCAGTGCCGATAATTTTCAATTTTCGGATTCCGTTCAGGCACTGAAACACGACGCCTGCAAAAGATGCACCAATATGCTTATTCCCATTTGCTCAGGCATTTAAATCAACAAACATCCTGGCATCCATCAGGGTTAGTGATATTTAATCTACTGCCAAAGGGGGCTATAATCGCTACGATTAGGTGGTTGCGTGAATAAAAAACTTGTTGGAAGGACGTTTAGAGTGACACGACCAATCAAATTTGCCATCGCGGGTGCCATCACTTGTTTCACTTTCGTTGCCGGTGCCTGTCCAGTTGGGGCCGAAACGACACAGCAGCTTGATTTGCGCAAAGCCGAATTGACCGACGCCCAGCTTCCAGGTGGAATGGTCGTGGCAGATGTGCTCAGACGCGTTCAAGAAGAGCTCGACGGCCGACGGCTGACTGATGCTTCGCAGCGTCAAATGGAAGAGCTGGTGGGAAAATATCCCAGCAATTACAAGCTGCATCTTTATTTGGGCCTGGTCTTCGACGAACTTGGTCTGCCAGACCAGGCCGTGGCCGAGTATGAGCTGGCTGATAAACTTGGCCCGAATGATCCCAGAGCTACCGCGGGTATCATGAATCACATTTTGGCAAGGCATGAATCTCAAGCGGCAACTGTGTTGTTGGAGAAATCACTCAAACGCTTTCCCAATTCGCCCGAAATATTGTATTTCATGGGCAAGAACTTTAAAGACAATAAGCACTGGTACGCCGCGGAACGCGTGCTTAAACAGGCTTATGACTCCGGCTCCAAAATTAAACACCTGGCTGCTGAACTGGGCGAGATGTACGAAGAAATCGCTCCAGACAAAGCTATTAAGTTAGCCGACGAAGAGCTGGCGCAATATCCCAAATACCCGCTAGCATTGCAGGTAAAAGCGGCGGCTTTGATTAACCAGGGAAAGTTCGAGCAAGCAATTGTGCCCTTGCAAAATCTCTACGATCAATCGCCCAGTTACGCTCGTACGGCTGAAGATCTTTTGCGCTGCCGCTACTGGTGTGGCCATTGTAAAGCGGCCATGCAGCCGGCTCTTTATTTTCTTCGAAAAGAGGCCCAATATCAGGGCGGACCGTTGGTATCAGCAGAAGTGCTTTCGAATATGATAAGGACGATGTCCGCATCCTTTATAGAAGAACAGCTAAATCAATTTTATGCGCGTCTCGCCAAAGACAAAATGAATGTTAGACCGGCGTTTCATTACTATCTCGCCGACATGCTCTATAAGCGCAATTTGCCGCATACGGCTAAGTCAGAGCTGGTGAAGTTTCTGGCGGAAGATCCAAAATCGGTGGATGGTTTGTATTTGCTCGGCAAACTCGAAGAGAATTATGCTCACAACTACACCGACGCCCTGCGCTACTATGAAATGGCTCATGCGATGTCGCCATACAATTTAGAAATCAATGGCGCCTACACTCGTATGGTTGAAAAGCAATCCTTTCAATCGTCAGACTGGGCCAGGTCTTTTCGCGATTGGTTGAGCCGAATTTTCACTCCACCTTTAGATTAAAGAGAAATCTAAAACTTGATGTCTGCAATGATTTTCGCGACCCAGCGGGTTCTCTTTTTGATAAGCTGGTAATAAGAGTCTCGGAATCACGGTGTCTGCGAATGCGCTACGTGCCTTATCACAAATTGGGTGGTACTCCCAATTTGATTGTGGACGGAAAAGCAAACGATGGCACCGTACTTACGCTTTCGCATTGGCCCGCCAGCGGCACTCCGGCTGTTTATAAAGACGACTTATCGGCGCAAATTGTCTATCGGTATCTTGAGCGAGATAGTGCCACGCCTGAGGCTGCTTGCAGTGTGGTATCAAACAATCATTTTGACGAAGATGGATTGGTCAGTTTGTATGCCATTCTCAATCCGCAAGCAGCAGCCGAAGAGCGTCACGCGCTAATCGATATAGCCAGTGCCGGAGACTTTGGTGTTTTTAATGATCGCGAATCAGCCAGAGTTTCTTTCGTTTTGTCTGCATGGGCCAATCCGGGGCTCTCTCCTCTCAATTCCGGAGTTTTTGCCCGACCTCATCCCGAGATAACGGCAATACTCTATGACGAGCTGCTGGTGCGCCTGCCAAAGATTATGCAAAAAATAGATAATCTGCGGCGCTACTGGCGCGATGAAGATGATTTTCTTACCCGTACAGAAGATGCTATCGAAGCAGGCAAAATTTCACTGATCGAATATCCGGAGATTGATTTGCTGGTAGTGCGCATAGAAGAAAATGCCTTTGCTACTTTTGATCGAGAGCATTGCGCCAGCTGGATTTCATCAGTGTTGCACCCGATGGCAATACACAATCGCACCCAGCGCATGCGCATTTTAGTAATGTGCGGCAAGCGCTATGAATTTTATTATCGCTATGAAACCTGGGTCGATTATGTTTCACGGCCGCTAAAGAAGAGAATTGATTTGACCGCCCTGGCAAAAACTTTGAGTAAACTCGAAAATGGCAAGTGTCGCTGGCAATTCAACGGCATCGATGACATAATTGCCCGGCTCAAGCTGACCGATGGTGAAGAAACTCGAATCAAAGGCGATGATTTTCTTACAGCATTAAAATCGGCCCTCAGTGAGAGTGACGCTAGTGCCTGAGAAGTCAAAACAAGCAGGTTGTGATGGCATCATCTTCCAAGAAATCTTTCTGGCATTTGCTGCAGAAAAAATTGCCTGGTCTCTCGCATTTTTTTGAGCCACGCATCGATTTTTACGCATTGCTCATTGCTCAGGCCGACACCACATTGAAAGGGGTAGAAGCTCTGGAAGTCTGGCTCAGTACCGGTGCCTATGAACGCTGTCAGCTGGTGCGAGATCTTGAGCGTCAAGCCGACGAGCAAAAAGCATCGTTGCATTTGAAATTAGCAGAATCGTTCGTTACTCCATTCGATAGGGAAGACATATATGATCTGTCCGTCAGGCTCGATGAAGTAATTAATTCAGCTAAAGACAGCGCGCGCGAAGTGGAAGCGCTCAATTATTGTCCGCGTGATTCAACCCTGTCTGAAATGGCGCGCACTCTAGTTGAAGGCACGCGCTGTCTCTACAATTCCTTTCGTAATCTCGATAAAAATCTTACCGAAGCTTCAGCCCAGGCTAGTCTTGCTCGCAAATCCGAAACTCGATTTGAGAAAATGTATCGACAGGCTATGCGCGAATTATTTGAGGTCAATGATTTCAAAACTATTTTGCGCACACTTGAGGTCTACCGCACTATGATGCACACCGCCACTTGCATTGACACTGCGGCGGAGAAGTTGCGTCATGTCATTGTCAAAATCAGTTAGCGATGACAGTAAATCCTCACTTTCTTTTTGTCTTCATTTGCGGATGCGTTTTTGCATATACCAATGGCTTTCAGGATGGCAGCTCCGTAGCGGCCAGCCCAATTGCGTCAAGGTCTTTGCGGCTCTGGCAGGGAGTTTTGCTCACCGCCGTCTTTGAGTTTCTGGGCGCCGTTTTTGGTGGCTCGCAAGTAGCTTCTGCTATTGCCGGCATTACAAATTATCCGCGGGGCGAAGCTTTTTTAAGTGTGCTCGGTTGTGGTCTTTTAGCAGCTGTCGGGTGGAATTTTCTCACCCGTTTGCTGCGGGTGCCATCAAGTTCAACTCATGCATTAGTGGGAGGGCTGATCGGTGCCATTTTTGCCTCAACCGGTAATTTTGAATATATTGTCTGGGGGGAAGTTTCATGGCTGCATGCCACTGGCGTTTGCAAAGTCATTGCCACTTTATTTTTGTCGCCGCTAATTGGTTTTACTGCTGGTTATTTCACTCTTCACTTGCTGCAATTCCTACTTTCGCGCGCCACCGTTAGAGTCAACAATGCTCTTAAAGCCGCGCAGTGGTTCGTCTTGCCCGTTCTCGCATTTGGCCACGGAGCTAATGACAGTCAAAAAATTATGGGTGTGGTGGTATTGGCGCTCAGTGCTGCGAGCATGAGCGGTCATCAAAATCCGTTCAATTCGAGCGACTCCATTCCCCTCTGGGTGCGAATCTCTATTGGTGCCTGCCTGACACTAGGGGTAGTGGCAATGGCCCCCGGCATTCTTAAGCGTGTTGGTTTTGGTATATTCAAGCAGCGTCCGGTGCATGGTTTTGTCAGCGAGTTGGCCTCGGCAGTGGTGGTATTGGTGGGCTCGCTTACCGGTGGGCCCGTTGCGGCTTCGCAGGTAATCGCTTCGACTGTTATGGGCGTGGGTTACGCCAATCGCCGCAAAGGTGTGCACTGGCTGGTCGCCACTGAAATGGCCAGAGCATGGCTGTTAACCATTCCACTTTCGGCAATGTTCGCCTTCACGCTCTTTCGCCTGTTTGCCGTTCTGCACCTGATCTGAGCATCAGGCCGGTGGCTGGTCACCAGGGTAGACCCAGGGCGCGCTATATATAGAATGCTTTTGCTCAGGATGAAAAAGCCAGGTATTAGAGGTGGCGATGAGTAAACCGGCAATAACCGCCAGCCACATTTTATTGAGATGCTCGTCCGCCATAACCTTAAATCTTCTCCGGTTGCTAGCAATTACTTGCCCCTTAACGCAATGACTCAAACGGTTTTGACCGGAAGCTGCCGTGGAATCATAAGTCAGACACTTTTGTAATGGGGCGAATGGCGAATATGGGCGAAAATGGCGGCCAAAATGACGTAGCGGGTACTGACGGCTTTGACCGCCAGTGGATGAATTCTGAAGAAGAAGATGGCGACCTACGCGACATCATTGCTATACGCGACTTCGCCTACAAAGCGTTCGACAAGTTAGACAAAAACGGCAACGGTTTCATTGAGCAAACAGAACTGGCTTACGCTCAAAGCAGCGCACCGGCTGGTAGCAAAGAAAAGTCTTTCATTACTTTTTTGCTCAACAATCAAGAAGCAATTTCGAACATGGTGGCAGAAGACCACGGCCCACAATTAGGTTTGTCGCGAGGCGACCTTGAGTCATATTTCGCTCTGATTTCACGGCTGCTTGGCTAAAAACAACAAACCAATTTGTCAGTTCGATATGTTCCAAATGAGCCACGTATGGTCTTTCGCGGCAATTATGGGAACCAATTACGCTATTGTTGAGTCTTTAGCACAGGTCTGCTCTTTGCACCGGGTTGCATAGAGGCAAGACTGTGCGCCTGTAAACCGTTAAGTGTTCAGCGCCGCGCGAGAAGAGTCTAACAGTACATGTAAAGGGGAAGTATGCGTTCGCCAAAGAAGATCGGATTGGCTACATCGTTAGCTATGGCAACAGTTGTCACGACCATTGCCAATGGAGTTTTGGTACCGTCGGCACAGGCGCAATATGGTGGCAATAATTTCAATCCAATGCAATCAATGCTGGATGTAGAAAAAAGGCGTTTTGATCTCGATAAGAAAATTGCCGATGCGGTTACTGCAGGTCGTCTGACTGCAGCTGAAGCGGCACCATTCAAACAAGAAT
Organism: Candidatus Obscuribacter sp.; assembly: GCA_021772135.1. GTDB lineage: Bacteria > Cyanobacteriota > Vampirovibrionia > Obscuribacterales > Obscuribacteraceae. The sequence continues at coordinate 31,389 of JADYXQ010000036.1, read as the reverse complement.
TGGTGCGTTTGAAAAATGCTGAAGACGGCTATAAAGCCGGCGGCAGATTTTCGTTCTTTCAAAAAGCCAGACTGACGCTCGAACTTGACGCGCTCTCCACAAATATTGAAAAAGGTATGCATGAGCGCACCGCAATTGGACTTACTGATCTGGACGGTCGCGAACAGGATATTCAAACCAGATTGAATGACGCTGTTACATCTGGCCGACTTTCTTCAATGGAAGCAGCCGAATTTAAAAGAACTCTTGGTCGTATCAACGCTAAAGAAGCGACTTACAAATCAGCAGGAGCGCTGACCAGCACTCAAACACTGGAACTGGCTCTGGAACTCGATCACCTATCGAGCACGGTTGAAACTCAACTTAAAGCTCGTACAGGCGGCGACATGGATCTCACTGCCAGAGGCAAAGATCTCTTTACTCGCATTAACGATCTTGCCACTGCCAATCGTATCAATGCAGCCGATGCCGAAAACTATCGTCAGGAATTGAACCGCATTGCCGCTCGCAATACGTCAATGACGGCTAACGGCCGCATTCTCAGTACCGAAGACCAATTGTCCTTGGCTCTTGATCTGGAGCGCCTTAACAGTAAGCTCGAACGCTTTACCGCAATCAGTAATAATTCTGGTGGTGCCGGGCCCGGTATCAATGATATGCAACGCCAGATTTCGGAGCGCTTAGTTACAGGTCAGTCATCAGGTAAGTTAGACGCACAAGAACTGGCAACTCTCAAGCAAGAATTCGATCGCATCAGTGGCCTGGAGGCTACATTCCGTGCCGACGGAGCACTCACTGATACTGAGACTTTGACACTGGCCAATGATCTTGGCAGATTAAACAAACGTCTTGAGCGCAGCCTCGTTTCATCTCCAGGTGGTCCCGGCGGACCTGGTGCCAATAATTCACTGGCCGAGCGCAGAAGTCGCTTGCAATCTCAACTTGATGCCGCGCGCAATAATCAGCGCATCTCTGAAGAAGTGTACGGGCAGATGCGCAGCGAGTTTGACAGAGTAGCTGCCAATGAGCGTTTATTCCGTGCTGACGGTTTGCTCACAGACGCTGAGACTCTTTCGCTGGCTGATGATCTCGAAAAAATCAATAATCGCTTGCGCCGCTCGATGGTGGCATTACCTGATGTTGGCAGTAAGAAAACAGAGCTGGCCAAACGCATCGAAGACGGCGTGGCTTCAGGTCGTTTGACTCCGGCTCAGGCTAATGAGTTTAGAGCTGACCTGGCCCGTGCCGCAGATTTGGAATCAGCCATGCGTTCCGGCAACGGCCACTTTACTGACCAGCAAGTTTTAGCAATGAACCGCGAATATGAAAGCGTTACCGCTAAACTTGATGGCGCCATTACGCCTTTACCTGATATCAATCGCAGGCAATCTCAACTGAGCAAAAAGCTCAGCGACGCTGAAGCTGCCGGAAGCTTGAACAGTAATCAAATTACTGACTTACGCAAAGAATTGGACCGCATCAATGGTGTCGAAAGTTCCTTAAGGGCTTCTGGAAAGTCTTTGACAGATTGGGAGTCCATGTCAGTCAATCGCGATCTAGATAAATTCGAGAGCGATATGACCAGACTTATGGCTGCAGCTCCTGTTTCTCCACCGATTTCGAGTTCAAGCGTACCATTTGATACAAAGGGCCACTGGGCGGAATCATATGTTGGTCAGCTAACGCAACGCGGTATCATCGGTGGTTTCCCTGATGGTTCATTCAAGCCTGATGATGGCATCACCCGCGCGCAATTCGCTGCCATTGCAGTTAAGGCATTGAGTTTGCCAGCCGCTTCAGGGCCAGCTAATTTTGCTGACGTTTCAAGTTCTTACTGGGCCAATCGCGCGATTGCAGCTGTAAGCCAGGCCGGCCTGGTAACTGGTTTCCCTGATGGCAGCTTCAAGCCCGAAGATAAGATCACCCGTGCTCAAGCGCTTGTGATTTTAGCTAAGGCATTGCCTGGTAATGCATCCGGTGGCGATACTGCCATTCTCAATTCTTATGGAGATGGTTCTTCAGTACCGGCCTGGGCTGCCCCTTCCGTTGCTAAAGCAGCGAAGGCCCACATTATCGTTAGCTATCCTGACCCCAGTCAGATCAAGCCGAACGTTAATGCGACACGTGCAGACGTTGCTGCATTGACCTACCAGACTCTCAATAATCTTGGTAAGAATTTACCGCAGATTAGAGTGGGTATTGAGCCTCAGTAGATCTTTTGTCGCCTTGTTTTGGTGGCTTTTCGGGACTCTCAGTGGAGGGTCCCGATTTGCTGTCTAGGGTTTTTTTACAACCTAAGAGTTGTATTTTCTTACAACTTGTAGGTTGTAAAATTCTTTAGCAGAATTTTTGAGGGTGGTTGACCGTACAGCAAAATTCATCCATGAAAGTTGGCTGAACTAAATTGCGACCAATTCATCGCTAACACTGACTTTTTCAAAATCTAATTGCCAGGCATGATTGCTTACAATGCTTATCAACCGGTCGACGATAGTTTTATCAAGGCCATCTTTAGCCCATAGCCTTGTAATCTCCAAAGTCTCGCCGGCCACGTTGCTGGATTCTGTACCTATGCGTGCACCGCAAAATGCAACGATGGTGCCTTCGTCGTCAGCCACGAGAAAAAGACCATCGTGGCCAAAATAGGTACCTTCAACATTGCGCAAATCGTTGTCTTTGCCGTCAAGATCCATAACTGTTCCCTGGCTCTCATTGATTGATTGAACCAATGCGCGCAATTCTTTGTCGTCCTGGCGATTGAAGAGACGAATTTGCATGGCATCCTCTTGAAGAAGTGGAGACAAAAATGGCCGGGAAGACTATTAGTCTAACCCGGCCACTCTTTTTCAGATCATCTATTTATTAGCGAACGAGCAAGGTAACCAGCAGCAATGCCACGATGTTCAAAATCTTGATCATCGGGTTGATGGCAGGGCCGGCAGTGTCTTTGTAAGGGTCGCCTACAGTGTCGCCGGTAACCGCAGCTTTGTGAGCATCGGAGCCCTTGCCGCCGTGGTTTCCTTCTTCAATGTATTTCTTAGCGTTATCCCAGGCGCCACCACCGGAGGTCATGGAAATGGCCACGAACAAACCTGTAATGATTGAACCGACGAGAATGCCACCAAGAATTTTGGCAGCAGCATATTCACCAGGAAGGGCGGCATTCAGATAGAAGGCACCAATCAAGGCAATCACTACTGGTGTGAGCACCGGGAGCAATGCAGGGACAATCATTTTTTGAATAGCGGCACCAGTGACGATACTGACGCATCTGGCATAGTCTGGTTTAGCAGTACCTTCCATGATCCCCGGAATCTCGCGGAACTGACGTCTAACTTCTTCCACTACCATGCCACCGGCAGCTCCAACAGCTTCCATTGCCAGGGCAGCGAAGAGGAATGGAATCAAACCACCTATGAACAATCCAGCCAGAACATATGGGCTTGAAAGATCGAAGGTGATGGCGACGCCGCCTTTAGCGAGAATGTGAGCGTTCAATTCTTGAGTGTATGAGCTGAACAAAACAATGGCGGCCAGACCGGCAGAACCGATGGCATAACCTTTGGTGACGGCCTTAGTGGTATTACCCACGGCATCAAGCGGATCGGTAACGGCGCGTACTTCTTTTGGCATTTCGGCCATTTCAGCAATACCGCCGGCGTTATCTGTAATTGGTCCGTATGAGTCAATGGCTACGATAATTCCAGCCATTGAAAGCATTGCCATCGCAGCTAGTGCCACGCCGTAAACGCCTGCCAGGGCAAAGGCCACGAGAATACCAACAACGATTGAAAGAACAGGCCAGGCTGTAGATTTCATAGATACAGCCAGACCAGCGATGATGTTGGTGGCGTGTCCGGTTTCGGAAGCTTTAGCAATGTATTTCACAGGACCATAAGAAGTCGATGTGTAATATTCAGTGATGTACACGAGCAGACCGGTGACGACTAAACCAACCATTGACGCGTAGAAGAAATTCATGGCGCTAATGGGGTTGCCGTTCATGGTCAGACCTTGCATCATCTTATCGGTGACGAAGTAGAAGGCAACACCGGCAAGTACGCCGGCTACGATCAAACCTTTATAGAGCGCACCCATGATGTTGGTGCTTTTTCCAAGCTTGACGCACATGCAACCAATGATTGATGTGACGATTGAAACGGCGCCCAGTACCAGTGGATACTCAACGACGTACTTAGCAACGTCGCCGACCATTTGAGCTTTGAATAATTCATGGCCCAGCAACATGGTGGCAACAGCAGTTACTGCGTAAGTCTCGAACAAATCGGCAGCCATACCGGCACAGTCGCCCACGTTATCGCCTACGTTGTCGGCAATTACGGCTGGGTTTCTTGGGTCATCTTCAGGAATGCCGGCTTCGACTTTCCCAACCAGGTCAGCGCCTACGTCAGCAGCTTTGGTATAAATGCCGCCGCCCAATCTGGCGAATACCGAAATTAGCGAGGCACCAAATCCGAGGCTAACCAGAGCGTTAACGTCGTGAGTGAAGTAATAGAAAATCGAAACACCGAGTAAGCCCAAACCCACTACGAGCAACCCTGTGACGGAGCCGCCTTTAAATGCTACTGCCAGTGCGGATTCAAGACCATTTCTTGCAGCTTCAGCAGTTCGCACATTGGCGCGTACTGAAACATACATGCCGACAAATCCTGAGATAGAAGAGAGAATGGCGCCTACTAAAAATCCGGCAGCGGAAGTCCAACCAATAAAGTATCCAATGACGAAGAAGAGCACAGCGCCAACTCCGGCGATGGCTGTGTACTGCTTATTCATGTAGGCGTTTGCGCCTTCTTGAATCGCCGCTGCAATTGATTGCATACGTTCGTTACCCGGACTCATGTCCAAGACACTTTTGCCGGCCCAAAGTCCATACAGAACTGCGAGCAAGCCGCAGCCTATGGATATTTGAAGAGGTAGATCTAGATCACCCATTTTTTACTCCCTAATTACTCTGAACGGATTTTTGACAAATAGGCGTTCAGCCCACCGTTCGATTTTGGCTATGAAACGAAAATGCTCAACACAAATGAGCAAGATTCGATTGCGATAGAAATGCTCGGTAATAATCGCCCGGGGCGGAAATATTCCCGATCTCCACGACTGCTTAGAGTAGCAGGAAGGGCAGGCTCCAATCTCAAGTTCTATTTAATTTACGTACAGGTACCGCGAATGTTGTCTACTGGATATTGAGAATTAGACAAGAAGCTATCTTCCTTTGAAAAGGAAGCGTGGCGGGCATGTTAGAATTTCTCCAGTATCTCTTTATAACTACGAAGTGCGCATCTCTCTTTAGTTTGAAGAAGCCAAGGAGTCAGCAATCACCGGCCTACCGTTCAGAAAAGCTTTATCAGCTGCTTCGCTTGCATTACTTTCGTCTTCAGTGGCGACGGTGGCGCTGCTATTGGTGCCTGACGCTTTGCCGGTAGCTGCTCAAGAGCGTGGTTATAACCGTGCTCCTGGAGCTCGCGTCACTCAGTTTTCTGAGAATGCCGACGCCGGTGAAATCGTGCTTAAAACCGAAGGCCAAGTGGTGGCAGGTCGTCCTCAATTTAAATATCTGCCCGGTTCAAACGGCGATACGGTTTTAACTGCAGACTTTGAGGGCTTGAGCTGGAGCTACCCCACTAAAATCATTAGGTTGAATTCATCTGAGAAGGGTCTAAGAAATCCAAAATTGGTCGGGATTAAAGAAATTCATATCGGCCAGTTTCAAGTAAGTCCAAGCATTTTAAGAGTTTCGTTCATTGCTCATGACCCGGCCGTTTTAAAAAAAGTAGCTATCGGTGCCGCTCCCGGTTTGCTCAAACTTTCCTGGACTGAACCTGGTACCACCAGCACTCAGATTGCTAAAAAACCAGCAGCTAAACCACCAGTCGTTAAACCATTAACAGCTAAACCCCCGGTCAAAGCAGATTCAGAGTCAGATCAAATGCCTCCTGTGGCCGCCGCTATCGGTAGCAAAAGCAGCGTGGCTGCGGCTTCCAGTGAGCAAGCGAAAGGCTGGCTGGGCCGTTTGAAAACAAAAACCAAAGGCTATTTTGGCGCACCGACTGAAGTGACAAAGGACGAGCCCGTAGAAAACGTGCCACCAGTAGCAGTGGCACCCGCTGCACCCGCTGCAACAGTCGCAACTACAAGTATTGCTAAAGCTCCTGTAAAAGCACCGGTCAAGCCCATTGAAAAAATAGCTGAGAAGCCGCTGCCTAAAGTTGCGCCTGCTCGCCCAGGCACTGCCGGCAGTACCGTCAACAGCAACTTGAGCACAAACTTTGGGCTTGTCGGTCCGATTGACGCTGATGTCTCCGCTTTTAATTCACTTCCCCCGTCTGCCGTTGCACCAGCTTCCGCAGTGGTCTCGTCGTCTGCTTCTCATGAAGTGCGCACTGCTAATGGCATCACCACCTCGACTACAACTGCTAGCACGACAACTTCCACGACTACCACTAGTTCAACAAGATCTTCAGCTGCTGAAGGTTTGTATGATTTTGAAAATCAACCTGCCGAAGTTCCTGCTGCACCTCCGCCTGTAATTACGCTTTCATCTGCTGATGGTCAGGGTTCTGGCGCCAAGCTCGAACTTTTTAGAGTCGAACGTCCGGACGGCAAACAGCTCACTTTTAAATCATTCCGTCTGCACAATCCGGAACGTTACGTGGTCGATATGCCTGAGTATCGCGAACTGGCTGAGTCGATGTTGCCTGATATCACTGAGTCGCCTCTGGTTTCATCTATAAGGGTGGGTTTGCCGGGCGAGCAAGAAGGTGCCGGACGCCTGGTATTGCAGTTAAGCGATGACACTGTGTCGGTAGATGAGTTCTATAACACCGGCTCAAATTATATGACCGTCACTTTAGCCAAAGGGCTGAGCGGTAACGCCGGCATTTCCCGCACCGGCTCTGCCGTAGCTAATCTGGTACCAACCGGACCTATAGTAGTGCCCCGTGCTCCCAACGAAACTGTTGTCGTGCTTGATGCCGGGCACGGTGGTAACGATCCTGGTGCGGTGCGCGGCGATGTGCAAGAAAAAGAAGTGACCATGCGAATCATCGCTAAGCTAAAGAAAGTGCTTGAAAGCAAAGGCGCCCGCATTGTGTTGACACGCTCTGACGACACTTTCGTTTCACTTGAAGATCGGGTCAAAATCACCAATGCCGTAGGTCCTAACTTGTTCTTATCGGTACATATCAATTCGCTCGAAAGCACATCGAATGTATATGGCATCGAAACCTACTTCCAGACTGACCGCAGCCGGCCTTTAGCCGATCGTGTGCACGGCTCGCTGGTAGGGGGCCTCGGTGCACCTGACCGTTCGGTTAGGAAAGCGCGTTTTTATGTCATCAATCACACACCAGTACCGGCTATCCTCGCTGAAGTGGGCTATATCACCCACAAAGGCGAGCGCGACCGCCTGGTTTCGTCCGATTATCAGCAAAAAGTCGCCAACGCCTTGGCTCGCGGGGTTATGAATTATTTGAACGATGTAAAATCTCAAAGTGACGTGGCTAATAATTCTTCCCATTCAGTAGGCACTTCTGAGATGATAAATCCGTCTAGGGTTGCAAGCGGAAATTGGAAACCAACCAAGTAGTGTTTTTGAACTCGTTTATCTCTTGCCAAATAAGTGATTCTCAATTGTCTAAAAATGTGATTACTCAAGACCAGCTCTATAAGCGCGCACCTAAACGAATCGGCCTTTTCGATTCAGGAGTAGGCGGCTTATCTGTCTTGCGGCATCTGGTTTCGGTCACTCAGAGCGAGGCTTTAGAGTTCGTCTACCTTGGTGACACTGCTCGCTGCCCTTACGGCAACCGCGCTCAGGGCGAGATTGCTTTATTCGTCGAAGAAATTGTTAGCTGGCTAACATCTTTCCAGCTTGATTCTATTGTTATGGCCTGCAATACCAGTGCTGCCATCGCCAAAGGTGCTGCGGTGAAGGCTGCTGCACGAGTGGCGGGAGTGACTGTTTTTGACCTGATCGAGCCAACTGCCGACTGGTTGATTGCTAACCCGCCTGAGTCTCTGGGTGTAATGGCGACAATCAACACAGCCAAAAGCAAAGCATTTTCGCGCGCCCTAACTGCTCGTGGTTACGCAGGCAAGGTGGTTGAGATTGGTTGTCCGAAACTAGTACCGCTGATTGAAAGTGGTCGCCTCGGTCAAGCCAGTTGCGAAGCTGAACTCGAGGCCGCATTGATTGAATATTTGAGCGCGCTGACCGGCGTTGATGGGCTTGTACTTGGTTGTACGCATTTCCCATTTGTAGCTGATCGCATTGAAAAATTGGTGAGCGGAAAGCTGAAAGCGCTCTATCCACTGGGGCTTAAACTGGTTGATCCATCCCACGCACTCGCACTTCAGCTGCTTGGTTTGGATGCACCACCGGTAGTAGCAACGGCCCCCAATGATTACCAGACATCGGCCTTTAAGATTTACACCACCGGTAGTGCCGTAGACTTTGCTCTTGCTGCCGCATCTTGTTTAGGACAAGACCTGGGTGTTGTATCGCAGCTTGATGTAGCTGAGCTTGTAGCTGCTCCTCGTGAATTGTCTAAGAAGGTGGCACGCAGCTCAACAGCGTCGCTCATACCTCAGAGTGTTTCAATAGACGTTACAACCTCGCCTTCTTTTGCTTAATAAGTTCTTAGAGGCTTTTTGATGTCTGAACAACTTCATCTGGCAGTCCTTTTAAGTTGGAAGAGCCTGGCAGAGGTGGAGTCTGCGGCTAAAGTCTGTGTAGATTGCGCCCTTTGCCAGAGTCGCAAGCAAGTTGCCTTTGCCCGAGGAAATCCTCAAGCCAAGCTGATGATAATCGGTGATTCGCCTGGTCGAAACGACGATGAGAGCGGCATTCCCTTTGATGGTAGAGCCGGAAAATTGCTGGATAAAATTCTCGGCGCGGCAAATATTGATGCGCAAAAAGATATATACATTTGCAATGTCGTAAAGTGTCGTCCACCCAACAATCGGCCCCCCGAAAAAGCGGAGCGATTGGCATGTCGCAAGTATCTAAAGGCACAGCTGGAGCTGGTTAAGCCTGCACTGATTTTACTTGCCGGTGCTACTGCGGTCGAGGCAATTTTAGAAGTTAAGCATCCTATAAGCCGTATAAGAGGTATTTGGTTCGATGGTGAGTTCGGTGCTAAAGTTATGCCTGTATTCCACCCGTCTTACTTGCTGCGAAACGATTCAAAAGAAGTCGGCTCACCCAAGTGGTTGATGTGGAAGGACATCCAAGAAGTACGCAAGCAACTAGATCTAGTGACCTTAGTGTGAACTCATGGGGGCTCTGAATGGCAGTTAAAGCCGAATCGTTCTACGCCGATCTTCTCACCGCGCAAATAGCCGACGCTGTTACCAACGATTTTGGTAAGGCCATTTTGAAGTTGCCGAACCAGGGCCGCGGACATGTTCACGATGATGTTGACGTTTACTTTTCAGCCGTAGCCATGGAACAGGTCAATGCTATATCTGATAAGCATGGCATTACTGATGCTGCTGCTCTGCACGAGATTTTTCAATTCACCCGGCACAACTTGATTCAAGGTTTCCGCATCGGGCAAAATTTGAAGGGCAACTTCAAGGCGAACTAGATTGCATGCGGAATTGTGGATGGTGTTTGTTCGCCAATTTCGCTCTAAATGGCCAATAAATAATGTATAAGCCTGCGCTCTAACTTTGTATAACCGTGGTGTCAGCCAAATTTAAGACTGGCTAGAACATTCCTGTTTTTGCACAAAACTAGAATTTCAGCGCCCATTTCAAATAAGCCAGGTTATCGCGAATGGTCCAATCGGGTTTGCCGCCGCCGTGACCTTGCTTGTATTTGACGTTCAACATCACATCAGCGCCCAGCTCATTTTGCAATGCTGCGGCAAATTTATAAGAGTGCCAGGGCACCACGCGGTCATCGCAGGTGGAGGCGTTGATCATCACCTTTGGAAAATGCTCCGCTTTTTTCACTTTATTGAGCTGATGATAAGGCGAATATTTTTCTAGAGTCTTAAGCTCTTCTGCTTTGTTGATTGAACCGTATTCGGCCTGCCAGGCCCAACCGAGACCATGCAAGCTAAATTTAAGCATATCGTATAAGCCATTGTCGGCAATAGCTGCGCCATAGAGTTCAGGGTGCTGGGTGATGGCCACGCCGACGGTTAATCCACCATTGCTGGCGCCGTTAATAGCCAGTTTGTCAGGCCTGGTATATTTGTTTTCAATTAACCAGCGCGCACTGGCAGCGGTATCATCATAAGTCTTCTGCTTGCTTAGCTTGGTAGCAGATTCGTGCCAATCTGATCCAAGTTCGTCTCCGCCGCGCAAGTAAGGCTGAGCCCAGATGCCGCCCACAGCGAGCCAACTGGCAATCTGGTAAGAAAAATATGGAAACATGCCGATGCTGAAGCCGCCATAAACATAGAGCAGTGTGGGATTTTTTCCGTCCAGCGTAATTCCTTTTAAATGGGCAATGTTCATCGGTATCATGGTGCCGTCTTTGCTTTTGACTTGCACTAGATGTTGTTCCACACGCTTTGACATCGAGTAAGTCGGTGCCTGAAACAGCGTCGTTTCGCCGCATTCCAGATCGTGATGATAGATGGTGCTGGGGGTTGCAAAGTTTTGCAGGGTGAAAAATATGTTTTTGTCTCTGAAGCTTGTAGAGAGCGCGCTTAATGTGCCGCTGAAAGGTAAGCCTATTTCCGCAATTTGCTCACCGGCGAAGTTGTATTGCAACAGGCGTGTGCGCCCCTCTCCATCGAGGGCATGCACGATCATGCCATCGTCTTGAAGTCGTATATCTTGCAGTGTGAAAGCGCTCTGCGCCAATATCTCGTCTGTGGAGACGACTTTATGTTTTTTCCAATTAATTGATACTGCCAGAACGCGTCCACGACTGGCACGGTGATCTGTGCGGAAAAATAATTTGTCATTCGCCTTGCCCAGATAGGCATAAGAGCCGATGGAGCGATCAAAGAGCCGCACCATTTTTCCGGTATCCAGCGATTTGACATAAATGCGGTTGTGAAAAGACTGCGACGGTACTTCTGAAACGATGACAAAATCACTCTTAATCAGCGGGTAGATGTCGACCCAGTCTGCATCTTTGCCATGAGGTGCGTGCACAAGTGTATCGCGTTTGGCACTCTGGCCTAGATGGTGATAGTAAATTGCTGCTCGTTTGTTGTACTCAGCGTCATTGCCTTTTGAAGATTTGCTGACATTTTTGCGATAGTACAATCCACGTTTGGTGGGGTGAAAAAATATCGAACCCGATGGCACATTGTCGATTACGTCTTTCAGTTCTCTGCTTGTGTTCAGGTCAATGATTCTCCAACTTTGAAAATCTGAACCGTGCTTTGACAGGCCGTATGCAAGCAAATTGCCGTTTCGATGCACTCTCGTGCCGGCCAGCCAGGTGCCCACCGGGCAATGTTTCTTTGCTGAAAATATGGTCTTGGCTTTTTTACCGATGGTTAGCGAGCGTTTGATGGTTTTATAAGAACTGCGATCGGTATTGGTATAAAAATAGTAATCGCCGGCCTTGTACGGAACCTGGTGCATTTGCGCGTAACCAGCCTTATAAAACTCTTTGGGCCGTTTGTAGTTGAGGATGATTGGCAGCAAACGCAGACGAGATAACAGTGCTTGTTTTTGCAACCAGTCTGTGGCATCGCTGCGTTTTTTGACACTGTCTGGATCTTGAAAGTCAGCCAGTTCTTCAAGTGTGGCAAAGCAATCGGCCACTCTTTTCTTGTGCAGCAAATAACTTTTAGGCTTCGCTTGCGGCGCGCCACAGTTCAACCATGCGGCGTATCGGCGTGTGAGCTGCTGCGCTACTGTTTTGACAATTTTCCTTTGTGGGTCAGTGTTGATATACGTGGTCATGTCGATCAAGTATTCGATGATATAAGTCAACATTGCCATGAAAAGTTTGCCGCTCTGCAAATGATTTGCCGACTTTTCAAAATCGCGCAAAGAAGTTATATATTTACCCTGACAGCGAGCGGCGTTGCCTGCGCCTGCATAGAGAGCGCAAAGATAATTCTCTTTGTCGCTTTTGGCGTCGATATTTTTAACGCCCTTCAGATATTCGGCGCGCGACTCTGCATAATTTTTGGACGCTAGTTCTCTGTCGGCGTCTTTTCTAGCCTGATAGTAAATTCGGGCCTGTTCTTTCAGTTTGCCGGTATGAGAGTCCAGAGGCTTGCGGTCTGCCATTACCAGCTGCCACCAGCGTCAGACCCTCCACCAGAATCTCCGCCAGAATCTGAGCTACTGGAACCACCCGAGTCGCCCCAGCCACTGTCATTGCTGCTGCTGTCGCTACTCGAGCTACCCCAACTGCCTCCGGCGTCGGATATACCAGGATTGTCGTAGCTTTGATTGCGGTACATTTGATGGTTCATCTGCCAATCCATCTGGTCGACTCCGTTGTTCATATTCATTTGATTGAGTAAAAACATGACGTTCATCAGGCTGCTGCCGTTGTTGTAAACGGGAGGTGCATATTGGGGCTCGTTAGACCAGGTCGGTCGATAATATCTACTGTTGGCCTGCGATACAGGTACCTTTTCTTGCATCTTGAGATTGTTTTCTAAGGCTTCTTTCTTTTTCAACCAAAGCCGTTCGTTTTCGCCAGTGTTGTCGACACCGCCGGTGATGGCATTGACCGCCGGCAAAAGTTCGTCCATTTCTAATGTCAATTGGTCTGCTAATTTGAGACAATTTACTAAACCGTTATTGGCGCGGCCAAAATTATTGGCTTTGGTCAGCTCCTCCACTTCGTCTTCAGCTTTATTGAGAGCGGTCAATTTTTCAAAGTATGCCGTGATTTTAAGAGCCAGGTCTTTGTTTCTCGCGGGGGCCATATATTCTGAAGCCTGGCCCAACTGGTCGGCGCGCTGATAGAGATCGCCCAGTCGATCATTGAGAGATTGCCTGAGCCGCTTGGTTTTGCCCTTGTAGAAATTGACCATCGTCAGCACCAGCACCAATAGAATGCTGCCAAAGAAGAGCACTGTTCCCCATAATCCCAGACCATTGATTTGTGGCTCGGCGTGAGTCGGCGCTGATTGATACTGCCCATTTGAAGTCTGGCCGGCACTGGCCGTGGTGCCCATACGGCTCGTCACTGCCACTTTGTCTTGCACAGCTTGCATCAAATTTTCAATGGCACCAGGCAGATCTCCCTTGCGCATACTGGGATAAAAATTATTCGGCAACAAAGTGTTTTGCACGAACTCGCTGGTGATGCCTTTTGATTTGAGCCCTTCTCCACCAATTGTGCGAATTTGTTTGTGTGGTAAATCAATGACGATGAGAAAACGATTGCCTTGCACCGACCAGGCATCGGCGATGCTTCTGGCCAGGTCGTGCAGGTCATTTGAGGGCGTAGGTTTGTAGTCACCGGGTACGAGAACTACTTTTGCCTTATAGGAAAGTTTGGCGGCTGTTTGCTCAATTCTTGCCAGAGCTGAGCTATCGAGCCGACCGCTCAAGTCGAGCACCGCCGCTTTTGGTGCCGTCTGGGGAATGTAATTGGGCAGATTGCTCATCTATGTTAGCCCTCGATTATTTTTTAAACGAAGCAACTGTGCGTTTCATGGTTTTGATGAACTCGGGATTTTTCATCGCCACTGAACCGGCGTAGAGACAGGCGCCCACCAGGCCAATCATGAGAAACTTAGTGACCATCGGATAACCCTGGCGATTCATCGACGACTTGGCGCGATTGCTGAAGCCAGGTCGAGCGTGCCTGCCGGTATTCATTTGCGCCTGTTGTTTGGTGGCAACAAGTTTGCCGCCGGCACCACTAAGGCGCATTTTTGCGTATTCGGCACCAGATGGTAACTGCCTCTGGCAAGAAATACAAAACCTGATCATGGACCGCACAGGAGCCTGACAGTAAGGGCAATTGGCGTAGGGCAGTAGCGATTCGTCAACTTCTTCTTCCTCAACCACCTTGGGGCGAGGACCGAGAACAGCGCTCATTATTCGTGAAATCCAGCTGCGTTCAGCAGCCTTATGGCCGTTTTGATTCTGATTAGCAGAGTAACCAGGAGGATTAGCAAAATTGATGACTTCGTTCGGCCCGGTGACCCGGTTTGCGTACATAGGATCAAGTTGCGTATTGGTAGCAATCTCCATGGCGGTTTGATTTGAGACCGCGTTCACTGCATTCAGATGCCCTTCAGCTGCCAGTCCAAGGGTCGGATAAGAGCCTGTCATCAGCGCTTCGGCTTCACTCTCCATATCTTTGAACGAAGCAATTTCCATGCGGTGTTTGTATGACTTTAGCTTGATGCCGTCGCGAGCGAGGGCTTCATGCAATTCTTTGCCGAATGTTTGAATGTCTTCTTGTCTTTGCTCTGGCTCTTTCGACAGTGCCTTGTTTAGTACATTGGTCAGCTCGGTGCAGACTTTGAAATCGGGAGAGCATTGTGAAAAGGGAATGGGCGTGCCGTAAAGGTGGCAGTCCATCATTTCGATTGCCGACTTGGCATTGTATGGAAGGAAACCGGAAAGAGATTCGTAAACGACGATCGCTAGAGAATAAGTATCTGAGCGAGGATCAACGGCAGACGCGGCGAGACACTGCTCGGGGCTCATGTAGGGTGGGCTGCCGCAAACGTCGCCGGTTTTAGTAATTTGATATTGATCTTGGGTCTTTGGTTCTTTCAATTTGGAAAGGCCAAAGTCGACCAGGGTGACCCAGTCGCCGGTAGGCGCGTTAGTTGACAGCACAATGTTTTCTGGTTTGAGGTCCCTGTGCACAACATCGAGCGAATGAGCTGCTGCCAGACCATCGACAATCTGTCCAAAAATACGATCGGCTCTTTCGAATGAAAGCGGTCCGTTGACTTTCAGTTCGTCTTTAAGGCTAACACCCTGCAAAAAGTCCATGACCAAGAATGGCTGGCCTTGCGAGCTCATGCCAAAATCGTAAAGGGTGACGATGTGGTGGTGTTTTACTTGCGATACTGTTTTGGCTTCGCGAAAAAAGCGCTTGACCGCTTCTGAATCTGACACCATATGTGAGTGCAACATTTTAATCGCCATGAGCTTATCCATTTGCTCCTGGCGGGCTTTATAGACCACTCCCATACCGCCGCGGCCGATTACCGAAACGATTTCATAGCGGTCGCCCAGTCGTGTACCGACTAACGGATCGCGGTCACCGGATTTGAGCGGGCTATTGTCAGCCGGGCAACGCTCAAGACTATCTTGGTATTCCGAGTAGCACTCAGGACAAGACTTCAAAGCCAAAACTCCAACACGCCTGGTAAATATGGCCATTCGTCAAATTTGACCATCTATAATCTGGTATTCCCTTATAGCGAAGAAAATCCTCAAATTAATCTTGCAATTATCGAGTTGCTGATAGGGATGCCCTGGCGCGTGATTTTAAGCTTGTTGTCTGATAAATCGAGCAATTTTTCGCGACACAAAAATTCAATTTCGCTTCGCTGCGTCTCTAGCAGATCTACGCCGTAACTCGCCTGAAAGGCTTGCAGGTCAATGCCTTCCAACAAGCGCAGCCCGAGCATTATGCCCTCTTTGATAAACATCGCCTGGTCGATATTTTCACTCACTTCGTCGGCCAGCGGCGTGCGCATGTATTTCTTCAGTGAGCGCAAATTAGCGCTGCGAACGCTGTCGACATACCGGTGGGCGCCTACCCCGAAGGCAAAATAGGGGGCGTTGCGCCAGTAGGTCAAATTGTGCTCCGAGCGAAATCCTGGTCTCGCAAAATTCGAGACTTCATACTGCTGATAATTGTTCTCTTCCAGTTTGGCTACCAGTAGCTCATACATTTGAACGCACAAATCGTCAGACGGATAGCTGGCTGAATCTCGCGGAAAGCGGCTCAGGAGCGGCGAATTCTTGGCGATTTCCAGGCCGTAAGCTGAGACGTGCTCAATAGCGGGACACTCTTTTGCCAGGCTGAGAGCGGCATCGAGTGTGCGCTCCCAGCTCGTTATGGTTTGGGTGGGCAAGCCGTACATAAAATCGATACTGATGTTTTTGAACCCTGCTTGCTGAGCAAGTTTAACCCCGGTCAGCGCTTCAGCGACGGTGTGGTCGCGACCGATAGCCGTCAGTTCGTCATCGCATAGTGACTCAATGCCTATCGAGAGACGGTTTATGCCGATGGCGAGCCAGGCTTGCGCTTTCTCCATTGTGATAGCGTGAGGCGTAGTTTCCATGGCGATTTCTGGCTGCCCGTCGCTTTTGATCTCGGCAAATTTGAGCAGCTGACTGTGAATCAGGGCGATATTTTCGGGCTTGATCAAACCGGGTGTGCCACCACCATAGAAAATGGTGCGCAAGCTGATTGGCTCTGGGCGAGGAGCTAAACGCGACTCAATTTCAGAGCAGAGAATTTTGCAATATTCGTCTTCGAGTTCAATCAAACCGGCAAAGGCGGCGAAATCGCAAAACTCGCACTTGTGTGTGCAAAATGGAATGTGTATATACGCGCCCTCGGGTGAGGCCGCTTTTTTACTGATCTGATTGGCTGGTGTTGCTATCATTTGGCATGATTGTAGCGAGAAACAGGGCTAATCACCGCATGACACTTTTGCCCCGCCGCCCCACAGGCTTTTCATTGAAGATTTTCAGACCGGTCGTCCGCATTGCTAGAGTCTTTTTCGTCTCTACTGGCGCTTTTGCCCTCATTGCCGTAGTCGCCCTGATGGGGCAGCCATGCTTCGCCGAGAGTAAGGATGAGGCCAAAGCCGACTCGAAAATTGAGGACAAAGCCGAGGCCAAACCAGAGGCTAAACCCGAAACGAGAAGTGACTCTAAGGCTCAGTTGACGGCGGTTCAGGCATCGCTGGTTAAACTAATGAATAGCAAACCGGCCAGCGTCGACCTGCGTTCGCTGGGCGATTTAATGATTCAGCTGCGCCGCAAAATCACTGACAATCCTTATGATGAAAATTTAAGATTGCGACTGGCCGGTTATCTTTACCTGGCAGGCGATCTTGAAGGTGCAGCCGCTGAGATGAAACGGGCCGTGGCGATCAACCCTGAAGGCTTTTTCGCCCATGCCATGCTCGGCAAAATCTTTGACCATGCAGGCGACGAAGCAAGCGCTGAACTGGAATTCAAAAGAGCGCTGCAGTTGCAGGGCGAGTCGGCAGAAGTCCATGAGTACTATGCTGACAGTCTTTTTAAGCGAGCAGAGGTGTCTCAGGCTGTTGATGAGTTTCGCCGCTCTACCTCTATAAAAGCTAGTGCCAGCAACTTTTCGGGCCTTTCTGAGGCACAACTGGCCACTCACGACATCAACGGGGCAATTAAATCGGCCCGTCAGGCTGTATCTGTAGAGCCCAGCTCTGCAAGGGCTCACGTCGTTTTGACCAGGGCTTTGCTGGTAGCCGGCGATTATCATCCGGCTTTGAGAACCGCCAGACAGGCGACATTGCTTGAGCCGGCGTGGGTTGAAAGCCATCTGGCTCTAGGGCGCGCCCTCTATGCCAACAAAGACAAAACTGGCGCCGTAGAAGAATTTCGCCAGGCCGTTCACCTGGATCCGCTCAACGCACAAGCGCGCAACGATCTTGGCTATGCGTTGTACGGTCGAGGAGATGTAGCTTCGGCAGTGTCTGAACTACGCCTGGCTTTGCGGCTTAATCCTCATCTGGGGGAAGCCCGAAATAATCTCGAAATCGCCATATATGGCTTAACTGGCAATAAGCGACCATAAGTTTAAGGAAACCCAGAGGTATTCAAGTTAGAATGGCGCTGCTTTTGCTCAACCCCAAGGTGACTGAAAAGCGCTAGCGAAGGAAACAAAAAAACGTGCAAGCAAATAGCCAAAAGCCTGCTAAACGATTAGTGATATCGCATGTGGTGTCACTATCAGTTGCTCTTTCGATTGGTTTAAATTCTCTGGTGGCACTGCCGACTTTTGCATTGCCTACCAACAGTAGCTCTAACCCACTTTCAAGCGCTGACACACCGGCTGAACTAATTTCAGATCCTTCGGTCAATCCAACTTCAAGTGGCGCTGATGCAAGCTCTATTGATGCCAGTGGACCAGCCAAGTTATCTGATATTGATGCTGGAAATGTCAGTGCCATCAAACCCGACAGTGCCAAGTCGGCAGCCGATTCAGACGCAGATGGTCGCAAGATTGCCCAGGGCTCAATGCGCTCAGTGACACGCAACAGCTTGCCCGGCGTCACCGGCGAAGTCAAAATACGCCGACCATTCAAACTATTTCTGCAAAATCAAAATGGTCTAATTCATCACCTCAGTTTTAGAGACACGCCGGTTAAAGATGTAATTGCTGAAATTGCCAGACGCGGCAACGTCAACATCATTATTGATAAATCGTGCAGTGGAAAAATTACCGGTGACTTGCGTGATGTTTCACTGAACGAAGCCATGGATAACGTTTTAGCTGCCGCCGGTTTGCAAAGCCGCGTGCTCGATAACAGCACTATCGTGGTGGGATCGACTCAGG
Source organism: Candidatus Obscuribacter sp. (assembly GCA_021772135.1). Taxonomy (GTDB): domain Bacteria; phylum Cyanobacteriota; class Vampirovibrionia; order Obscuribacterales; family Obscuribacteraceae. The sequence goes on along the minus strand of JADYXQ010000036.1, from coordinate 12,899 downwards.
CAATGGTGCAATTGGGCTTGAACAGGCCCATGGCCAGAGCGTTTAAGTTGAGCTACTCGCACCCATATGATGTGGCCGCTTTGCTTTCAGCCTCAATTTTCAACAAAGGCTATCTGCCTGATTTTAAGACCACCACTAAACGTCAGTTGGCCAGTGAGAGCACCGAAGATAGTGCCAGTGAAAAACAAGGCTCTGGTCAGGGAAGTGATTTAAGCGGTCCTTCAGTTGAAAAGTTTGGCGAAAAGAGCAGCGATCGCGAAGGCACAAAAAGCGATACTGATAGCACGCAAAGCTATTCGCTCGAAACTCAAGCACGCACTCTGCGCGGCACCAGCCGCTCGCAAACCCAGGAAGGCGTGGGCTTCAACAATGCTGCTACCGACCCCGGCACGCAGCAGATCAGAGCTAATTTAGAAATTGCCGCCGACTTTAGCGTTGACCCTAATGGTGGTGGCGCCATAGTCATACCTGACGTTAAAGGTCGCCAGGTAATTGTGGTGGGCACCGTCGACGACGTCAACATTGCCGAAGACGCTATTAGACTGATAGACCGTCGTCCGAAGCAGGTGCACATTCAAGCCTCGCTTATCGAACTAAATAATCAGGGCATCAGACAACTGGGCGCCACCCTCAACTTGCAGGGTGAAGGTCTGTCTACTTCAATTATGGGTAATTCGCAGGCGCCTTTGAAAACGTTCCTGCCTGGCTTAGGTTCACCCGCCAATTCCACACCCAACCCGACAATTCCGGCCATTCCCTTTACCGGATCGAACGTCACCAATGGTGCCGTGCTTGGTGCAGGTCAACCGGGCACTGCCTATAGCGGTTTAATCGGATCACTGGTGCCGATTCTGGCTCCCAGTATTGCCGGGGTTAACGCTCTATCGACAGCCCAGAGTGCTTTCAATTTTATTACTGCTGACGGACGTGCCGGCGGCCGTGCCAACATTGCCACTATTCCTCACGCTTTAAACTTATCGCTCAATTTACTTTTGCAAACCAACAAAGCAAAGTTGATTGCCAACCCTTCTGTTGTAGTGGTAGACAATTCTGAAGCACTGATCACCATCGCTTCGGAAGTTGTGCATAAAGTGACATCTACGGTCAGTTTGGGCGTGGTCACAACTAACGTTGAGTTGACTAAGGCCGGCATCTTCTTAAACGTACTGCCTAAAGTTACGCAAGATGGATTCATCACCATGCGCCTGCGGCCGCAAGTTTCAACTCCACTGGGGCCGCCTCTGCTCTTCGGGCCGGCGACCGCACCAACTGTAGTTGTCACTCTTTTGAACTATAGAGATATCATGGCGCAGGAAGTGCGTATTAAAGACGGACAGACACTTGTACTGGGCGGTATTTTCACCGAACAGGAATCGGCTCAATTGGCTAAGACACCTTATTTAGCAGAAGCTCCCGTGCTTGGTGCGCTTTTCAGAAATACTTTGAAAGGCAGAAACCGTACAGAGCTTATGCTTTTAATTACGCCAAAGATTGTTGAAGAAGAACCAGGAACATCGCTTGCCGATAAGCGCAATTCGACTTCGATGTAGCATGTAACTGACAATGAGCGAACAAATAGCAATTCGCATTGCCGGCGATCTTGGCTCGCCTGATTTAGTCGAGACGTTGGCCTATAAAGTTTCAGGTGCAGACTTGCACTCGCTTATGCTGGCAATTTTAAAGCGTCGAGTGGCTGCCATGAATTCATCGCAGTGAAACGGCAAGCGATTTCGAAGCGCGCGAGTTATCGCCACTGATGCCGCTCGGAGCCGTGTCTGTGCTAACCGGCCTCGATCAGGGAAATGTTCTCAGTACGGTGAGAGCTTTTGAATGTGCTGCTGATCCAACTGTTAGCCTCGCGCTCGAGTGCTCAAGGCGGCGCAAAAGTATTATCGATCGAAAAGAAACGGTTCGGATGTGCACAAATCAGTGCTATCGGTACAGAACTGATTTGCAGAGCTTTTCGACGAAAGTAATCAAACTTTTAGGTTTTTGCGTGACGTGTGGTTGGACTTCAATTGCGTCTTCAATAGGGTCTTCAATAGCGTCTCAGCACCCCAATTTCAAAACCATGTACTTTTCCGTTTTTATCAAACAACGGATCAATATCTAGGCCCTGGTGGTTCTTGTCGTACTTATTTACTAAAGTGACAAATTTTGCGAACTGGTCTTTGCCATATTTTTGAGACAGGCTCTTGAGCTCGTCGTTGGCTTCGTAGACTAGTCGTTCGGAAGCTCGGTCTCCTGAATCAGAATTGTCGAAGCATGGAACGTTGTCTAATCTTCGGGCCATCTGTTTTGCGTCACGCACCATGTTGCTTTCAGAATTACGATCAGGCATATAGTCACTCCTATTGGTGTTCCACGATAGGATTGAATCTACAGTCAGTTTGTTGCTGAGTTGTTAATTTTACAAACAAAAAGACCACCCAGATAAATCTGCGGTGGTCTTTTTACTATCGTCTGACTGCCTATTGCGTAGGCTCGATATTTCTTGCTGCTTCAAGTCAGAATCCACAGCTAGCGGGTGTCGTTACGGTTTCTGGTCTGCGCCGACCTGATGTTTCCACTTAACCCCTCGGCTCAAAGCACACAACTTATTGATTGGTGTGTGCTCACCGCTTATGTAATAAGTATAGCCAGATCGAATGAGATAGGAAGTCCCCCGTAGAAGATATTTTGCATATCTGATGACAATTCGAAAAGCGACTTTAGTGGCGGCTTTCGATATCCTACAGGCAAGCCAAGCGCGTGGCCCACGGCGCCTGTTACTCAAAATTCACTCGTATATCGAGTTATGAACAGCCAACTTTTTTTTATGCTTTTTTCTTGAGGAGAAATTTTCGCAAGAGGAAAGCAAACAGAAGAAGGGCCGCAGCGGCACCCATTATCCATCGCCAGTCAAAACGTTCGTCGTAAACAGCTAATTGTCCAACTTCGTTAGATTGACCATAGCGAGGATTTACAGGTGCACCAACAAGGCCATTGGTTGGAAGGCTAGGCTGTCTGACTGTGCCATTTGTGGCACCCTGCAATGTCAAATTTTCGCTCGGCGCTGCAGCTGCGGGCTGCCCGGGTTCTTGTTTGTAAACCTGGTCTGCGTCTGCGCCACCAGCGGCAGTGAAATTGGCTCGGTCTGCTTTAAAGTCTGATTCCTTAGCCTTGAACTCAGTATTTTCACCGTTATACAACACTGCGCTGCGCGGCTCTGAGAACCAGCCGGCGGTTGCAGCTGCCCTTGAGTGACTATTTAGCTGGGTTGTCACTTTTTCCATTGCGTCAATTCTAATTTGGTCTAGTCCTGATAGTGGGTTCCAGAGTTTAGGCAGTGCGACTTTTGTCGGCGCAGGGTGAGTGGCCGGAGCAATGTTGAAATCGACTACAACCGCGCTCGATACTGGAGTGACAATCTGAAACTGCGACGCCAGTCCCAGCGCGCGACTTTGCTCGGCAGCAGGGTCTAAGGTATTCTGAAGGCCGGCTAACACTTGCTCGTAACCGTAAAGTTGAGCCACACAATCTGGTGCCGCAGCCGTGTTAGCAGGCACAATATTTTCTGCCGGCCACAATTCGAATTGATTTGTAGTGGTGGCAGTGGGCTGCCATTGCGAAAATAATCGTTCCAGATCAGATTTGACTGTGCCCAATCGAGCGACGCGCACAAAGTTAGGACTATAATTTAAGTCATTCAAGATCTCATTTGGCCCAGCAGTTATCTGCAGATCGTAAAGCCGGGGCGCATCTGAGGGAACATTTAAAAGTTGGTGGAAAGCAGTTTTGTTTTCGGTGCTGATTGGTTGAGAGCCGTGAATCCAGAGCACGGAAATATTGGGTGTTTTTAAATAATTGACCAGAGCTTTGTCGTCTGATTGGCCGCCAGCCGGTTTGTTGTCTAGCAGCGCGGTGGGGTCGTGGAGAATTGAGCTGTTATCGCCGACAAACATTATTTGTGTTTGCATTGCTGTCTGCAAACTTTTAAGTGCGGTCGATATGTCGGCCATGTAATTTTTCATAGACGCTGAGCCGTCTACCAAAATAACCAGTGCCTTTGGGGTTTTGTAGGCGGGCAAAGAAACATGGCGAGCTATTCTTGCGCCCGAATGTTCTACCACCGCCATTGTGCAATTGGGATCACGATCACACCAGATTACCCCAGCGAATCTTGATAATTGTGCTGAAGAGAGCTTGCCGGAAATCTGATAATCACCAGGGGCGGTGCTGGCAGTCAAAAGCGAGCTTGAAGCCGTGAGCGGTTTATTGGCGTGAATGTTTACAAAATTGTCTACGTCAAACTGAAAATTGCGTTCTTGCAGAGTAGGCAAGGTCAGCGCCGCTCGGCCTTTATCTTGACTCAGTACCAGTGGAGCGGCAATTTTCAGTTTCACCTTCATTGAGCTGTTTGGTTGCACGGGGAAGCACTGAATTAAAATCTGGTCGACTCCGCAAGTGCTCACCAGAAGCGGTGCTTTTTGTTCAACCAGCGATTGGCGATAATAATTGCGTGCTGCGCTGCGCAGCTGAATGGTTGCGTCGCGCTCGATACCATTGACTATCACTGTTGCTTTAGTGACAACTCCGCCCGGCGGTAACAATAGTTTGGCCCTGGCTTCACGATCATATTTAGAGACGTTGGCGAACTGCATCGACCATTCCAGATCTGCCACTGCCGCGTCAGTGCTTACTGTTCCAATGGTATTTGCTTCCGCCACAGTTAAGCCGCGCGCCAGTCCACTGACGTTTTCACCGGCAATGTCGGCGTCAAGGTCAAATTCGTCTTCGACTTTAGCATTCACCAAAGCGGGATCGTCTATCAAACCGGCGTGCTGAATCGTGGCCCGGGCCGAACTTGGAATTGGCACCGAATTAAATGGTTTGCCGGTGACTTGATAAAAAATCGCGCGCGCCTTCTCAATACTTAATGGATGGCCGCTTTCGTACATAGAGCCAAGAATATCCGTGGCCCGACCAGAGCGTTCGTAGCAGGCTCGGAGCATCACTTCTTCACTGCCGAACTGTCTCAACCAGGCTATGGCCGGGGCATTTCCTTCTGCTGCTTTGCTCAAATTCATGCGGGTGGCGGTGGAGGGAAATTCGATGGCAATGACCATGCAGAGCACGATCAGATGGCCGATGTGTTCGACCTGGTGTGAGTCGAAGAATGTTTTTCTTTTCGTGGCCAACCGACAAACGGTCTTTCCGCCCAGCCAGGTGCACGGAATAGACAAAAGGGGCGCAAGGCCAAGCAGGCCAAAGCCAAAGTACAGTGTGTACATCGCGGACGTCGCGGTCATCGGCAGGAACATTAGAGCGTACAAACAGCCGATGCCCATGGCCATGCCGCTGATGAGAGACATAAAGCCGAAATGGGCCGACATATCTTTTCTGCCGGAAAGCCAAGCCAGATAGTTGCTCAAGGGTATGAGCATGAATAAGACAACGTGATTGGCCGAGGGGAATGGATCAAAATAATGCTGAGCGCAAAAGTGGGTGATCAGCTCGAAAACTGCGGCGGCCAGTGGTAGAAGCACGCCGAAAGCGAGGAAAAAAGGACCATGTTTAACTGGTCTAAGTAATTGTTTGATTAGTAAGGGTTTTGACTGCGGCTTGCTTAGTGCGCGTTCAAGCGTCAGGCTCTGTCTGTTGACCATGCTTTGCCCTCGGACTACTTATTCATCGTAGCTCAGAAGCGCAATATGTATAGTAGGGATTTTACTGAATCAGGCTTTTCCCGGTTCTCATATTGCGCCGCGGGCACTAGAATGAATACAGCCTGCATTAGGAGAGACGATGTTCGAAATATTAGGCGGCGTGTTCGTACTCTCAATAATGATAATTCTCTCGGGCATCAAAGTCGTTAAAGAATATGACCGCCTGGTAGTTTTTCGGCATGGCAAAGTCGTTGCTGACAAGGGACCCGGCCTTCAATTGGTAGTGCCGATGATGGACAAGGCACAAGTGGTCGACACTCGCATTGTCACTTTGTCGATTCCGGCAGTGCAGGTTTTGACCTCAGACAATATATCGGTCAAAGTTTCAGCGCTGTGTCTGTATCAGATCGTTGATGCTAAAAAAGCAGTGACAAAGGTGGTAAATCTAGCGAGCGCCACCAAAGAACTAGCTGAAAGTGCAGTGCGCACCGCAGTAGGCAATAACGATCTGGCGCATTTGCTTTCAGATCGCAATCGCGTCAATTTCAATCTCAAGAATATTCTCGACAGACAAACAAAAGATTTTGGCATTCGCATTACCAAAATCGAAGTCAAAGAAGTGCGGCTTTCACGAGAAATGCGCAAGGCCGTGGCAAATCGCGGCAGGCAAATCAGCCGCGCGGCAAAGGAAAGCGTTGCCACGCCTCAGCCCGCGCCAGTGCAGCCTTATGCTCACCTTCTGATGCATGCAGAGAGAAGCGACAATTGACGGTTGCGGACAAACTGGTGGTGTGAAAATGGGGCACCGTACATGGTGCGCTAGCGCCCAGACGTTATAGATGCCACTGGATTCGGTGCTTTGCACCAGGCGCAACCTTTATGATCGGGCGTTGCACCATTGGCGCACTGGCATGTACACTATGCGGTGTACGGTTAAAAAGGGCGCCCAGATGATGCCGCAGAGCACTCCTGGAATTGCCTTCAGACCTGCGAATGAAATGCAAAAAGAGTACTTAAAACTGATGCTATCAAGTGCAAATGTGCCGACCGGGTTTAAATGCCCGAGACCTTACCGCCCTTCAATAATAATTTTCGCCTTGATTTTGGCATGTACCTTATGTGGCTTCAGCGATTGCGGCCTCGTCGAGCCGGTCTTAGCCCAAAAGGCAAACAAAGCTGTATTACCTGGAGGCTTTTTCACAATCAAATTTCCGCTCAAGGGTAAGATCGGCGAAATTGGCATTACATCCGACACTGCTGACTATTGCGGTAAACACGCTCCTGGCAAAAAACTAGGAGAAGCAAACGGCCCCATCAGTGTTCCAATTGGATCTCACATTTCCTTTCGCTCTACAGACTTCATGGGATTGGGAAATACCATGAAAGTGCTCGACGCTATTCCAAGCGAAGCCCTGACAAGCCTTACGTTGAGCAATACTATTTTTGATGAGAAAGACTTGCAGATGCTTGCGCGCTTTTCTAATCTCAGAAGGCTGGAATTAACGGGCACAGAAGTGAGCGATGATAGCTTAAAAAAACTGGCCGGATTGAAGCAGCTCGAAACACTCATTCTTGACCACACTCGAGTGCGTGGCCGCTTCTTGTTTGAATTAAATAAAAGCATTAAACATCTGAATTTTGGCTACAACGACATTGATTTAAAATGTTTGGTGGCGCTTAAAAACTATCCCAAACTTTCGGTTCTTAAAATGGCAAACACGCATCTTCTTGATGGCGACATGAAGACGGTGAAGGAATCTTCTTCTCTAATACAGCTGGACATCACCGACAATCCAAATCTCAGCGACAAATGCGTGACTGAATTGAAGCAGCTCAAGAAACTCAATATGCTTCTTGTGCCCTTTACTAAAATCACTGCTAAAACCCTTATGTCGCTGAAGGGCTTGCCTTTGACGTATTTGCGCTTGCAGCATCGACAGGGCAGTGCTAAAGACATTGACGCGCTGAAGAGACAATTTCGAGGCCTAACTGTGGTTTGGGAGAATCTCCAAGAAGAGTCTGTTGACATTTATAAAGAAGTCTTTCAATGAAAACTTGATGTGGATTAACATACAAAAAGACCACCTGAACGCGCAAATATTTCTACGAATAAAAACTCCAAACGGTGCTCTGGCTAAGAGATTTTTGGAAGACAGTCAGGCTGCGATCGCCAATATATTTACTATAGATGGCGAGTTCTTTGGCTAACGATTCAACTTCTGTAGACTTTGGTGCTTCGCTCAATTGCAACTCGAAAAACGTAGTATCTATACTCGCGACTTCAGCGCCGTAACGATCATGCATGCGTTTGATGAAGGCCGTATTGACCACTGGTGACGGGCAGTTGACAGTGCCACCGTATCTGAAGAAAGCCGGAATTTGCCAGGAATAATGCACTGGTACAAAGCAAATGATGATTTCTTTTAGATCCCATTGCGCTCGTTCTTCAACCTGTTGTTTAAACATTTCGTCTGGCCCAAGAATCTCTAAATATTTGGCTGCGGTGCTGCGGCCATCTAAAGAGTATGTTCTGTCCGCTAGCGCACCGAGCTTTTCTCTTGAACGAAGCCAGAGTTCTAAATCACAATTTTCTCCGGCTTCAATGATTTGTGTTGTTGAAGCTGCAGCTTTCAGGCCACTTTTCTCGATTGTGCAAAGGCGCTGCTGTTCGGGCGCTTTGTCGCGTGCCTTTTGTATCGGTATGCGCTCCGTCTGCGCAATCTGTACGGCAATTTCTTCAACGGACGGTATGGGAGCATCTAGAAACGAACAGGAATTTGAGGCCAACCTGATTAAACGATCTTTGTCCTCGGCGAGCACCGGGCACCAATGTGAGCCAGAGGCCTTCATCCTCAACTCTTGAAGTAATTTTTCTGCTTGCCCAATTTTGATTGGAAGATAGTAGACCGGCTCCCCATCCTGGGTCGGCAAGGATAGTAAATCTGTGGGAGAGAATTTTGCTTGTTTTAGTAGCTCTTGCACGAAAACCTTCCAGATACTCGTTCACCATGTTCGATTCGGTAAACAAAAAGACCACCCAGATAAATCTGCGGTGGTCTAATTACTATCGTCTGACAGCCTATTGCGTAGGCTCGATATCTCTTGCTGCTTCAAGTCAGAATCCACAGCTAGCGGGTGTCGTTACAGTTTCTGGTCTACGCAGACCTGGTGTTTCCACTTAACCCCTCGGCTCAAAGCACACAACTTATTTATTGGTGTGTGCTCACCGCTTATGTAATAAGTATAGCCAGATCGAATGAGATAGGAAGTCCCCCATTGAAGATATCTCACATATCTGATGACAATTCTAAAAGCGGCTTCAGGGTGCGTTCTGCATATCTAGCAGTCTAGCCAAGCGCGTGACCCATAGCGCCAGGCCTTTCAAATTCGTTTGTATATGCGATTTTGAACAGGGCTTTGGCGCAGACGATCATCAAATCTAAAACCGGATCGATATCGATCCGGTTTTTAAAAAGGCTTCGAACGCTGCTTCACTGCCAGATCGACAAGCGCTTTTGCGTATTTTTTTGCTTCCGCCGGTTTACCTTTTTTGTCGTACATCATCGACAAGCACATGTAATCTGTTATCAAGTTGTTGGCCACGGCAGCGGTAAGGTTTGCCTCTAGTTGGTTTTTGGAGTCGAGCAACATAGGCTCGGCCTTGGCATAGTTCTTCTCATAGAAATAGACCAACCCCATGTCTCCTTCTATCAGAGCCTGATAGGTGTCGGTGGGCCCAAGAATGGTTTTAGCGTTGGCTTTAAATTGGTTGTAGAGTTTCTCACCTTTAACTTTATCGCCGGCGAAGAAAAATCCTTCAGACAAGCCGCCATAGTTTTTTAAGTTGGTTTTGTCTTTGGTGGCAATTACTTTCGCCATAGTTGGCAGCGTTTTCTCATAGGCGGCGGGGTTTGGCAATAATGCGTGAATTGCTGCCGAGGCGCTGTCCATTAGTTTGGGCAACATTGGCTCCATGTTCTTTACGCGTGCAAGACACTCATCAGGTGTTGGCGATTGTGACCAGGCAGAACCCACTGTGCAGAGCAAACATATAAGTAGAGTGGCAGCCAGCTTTTTCATACGAATTTTCCCCAAACTAAAGTGCTCAGTTTATCAGCTGGGCGCTGACTGCAAACAAAAAGACCACCCAGATAAATCTGCGGTGGTCTAATTACTATCGTCTGACTGCCTATTGCGTAGGCTCGATATTTCTTGCTGCTTCAAGTCAGAATCCACAGCTAGCGGGTTATCACTACAGTTTCCGGTCTGCGCAGACCTGATGTTTCCACTTAACCCCTCGGCTCAAAGCACACAACTTATTTATTGGTGTGTGCTCACCGCTTATGTAAATAAGTATAGCCGGATCGAATCTGATGAGAAGTCCCCCGATGAAAATATATTGGATATCTGCTGACAATTCTGGAGGTGGCTTGCAGGGCTGTTTGCGATATGCACTCAAGTAGGCAAGCGCGTGAACCAGGCTGCCTGTTGCCGCAAATTGATTTGTATATGCAGTTTCGAACAGGGGACGGTGCTGCAAAATCGATCACCTCGCCATAACCGATCCGATCTACGCTGAGAATATAAAAGAAGTAAATTAACGCCGAAACGGCAAAAGAGTGAGCTGTATTTATTTTCTGATATTTACAAAGATCCAGCCTACAAAGATCAATTGGTGGAATTGCAGTCATCGGCAGATATTCTGGTGCGTTGGCAGGGCACACCCATTGAGCAAGTGATTCAAGCGCAGAATTTTGGTTATCCGCTGCACCCTCAACCCACCCCGCAAGTTGTAATTGTCACTTGTATGGAATATCGCTACTCCATGCCGGTGCCATCTAATTACGCCTATGTTATCTGCGCTCCCGGCGGGAGGCTGATTGGCTCAGAGCTGGCATGAGGTTATGTACTCGCCCGTGGAGTAAAAAACATTCTTCTCATGGCTCACAATGATTGCGGCATGGCGCATTTATTTGAGCATTCTGAAAAGATTGTCGCTGCATTAGAAAATCAAGGTTGGAGCAGAGGTCGCGCTGAACAATTTGTTAAAGTACAGAGTGCAAAACTGGCCGTGAAAAGCGAACTTGATGCCCTTGAGCAAGAATATCATCGGCTCAAATCTCTCTTTAAAAACGTGCACGTCGCACCGTTCTTTTTGACACTGGCAGATAAGCGACTCTACATTCCGCGCTGGTATCAGCTGTTTTAGATTTTGTTGCGCGAAGACCCACCAATGTCTTCGATTTGTTGGGCGATGCAGTCGTGTGGTGCTACCAATGGTGAAGGGTGAATTTAACTCTGGCCAAGACCATCAAAATCGAAAACTGACGACCTGCTAAAATTGCCCCTTGAGCCACGCTTGGGGAAGTCATGTTTAGCAAATTTCGCAAATATTCAGTCGCACTTCTGGCCCTGTCGCTATGCGGCAGCTTTTGCGCAACTGCCATAGCCAAAGAGGCAGAGAAAGAACCATGGTGGAAACAAGCCGTGGTTTACGAAATTTATCCCCGCAGCTTTGCCGACGCAGATAACAACGGCGTTGGTGAGATCAAAGGCATAACGTCAAAGCTAGATTACTTAAAAGATCTAGGTGTGGATGCGCTGTGGATCACTCCTTGCTACCCGTCACCGCAAGTAGACTTTGGCTATGATATTTCCGACTACAAAGCCATTGCGCCAGAATACGGAACCATGGCTGATTTCGATGAGCTTCTGGCCGAAGCTAAAAAACGCGATATCAAAATTATTATGGACTTTGTCATGAACCACAGTTCTGATAAACATCCCTGGTTTGTCGAATCGGCCAGTTCCAAAGATAATGCAAAAAGAGACTGGTACATCTGGCGAGACGGTGTGAACGGTGCTCCGCCTAACAACTGGATTTCTCTCTTTGGGCATTCAGCATGGAAATTGTATCCAGAGACTGGTCAATATAATTATCACTTCTTCTATCCGGAACAGCCAGATTTAAATTGGCGCAATAGTGAAATGCGCAAGGCAATGTACGATGCCGCTCGCTTCTGGCTCGATAAAGGCGTTGCTGGCTTCAGGCTTGACGCCGTGCAGGCGCTTTTCGAAGATCCAAAATTGCCGGATAATCCAGTTAAAGAAGGCAAAAATCAATACGGCGATCCAAATACCGAATATCTGCACAACGACCGACTTCCTGAAGTGCACGACGTGTTGCGTGAGCTGCGAGCGGTGCTCGATATGTATCCGGGCGATCGAGTTCTGATCGGCGAAACAACCGGCTCTGACATCGCTGAAATTTCTAAGTCATACGGAAAAAATCTTGATGAAGTTCAGCTGCCAATGAATTTCATTATGGCCTATATCAATAAATTGTCGGCCCCAGAGTTTCGCAAACGCATCAGCGAATGGGATAAGAACCCTGCCGGCGGCTGGCCTCTGTATTTCTTCAGTAACCACGACCAGGTGCGGCACTTCGTTCGATATGGCGACAAAATTCATAACGAAGATATTGCTAAATTGACGGCAGCCGTATTGATGACCGTGCGTGGCACGCCGATGATGTATTACGGCGAAGAATTGGGAATGCAAAATAACGATCCGAAAACAAAAGAAGATGTGCAAGATCCAATTGGAAAGATTGGTTGGCCTGCGGAGATTGGTCGAGATGGCGAACGCACACCGATGCAATGGAACAGTGAGATAAATGCCGGTTTCAGCAAAGCCAAGCCGTGGCTGCCGGTTTCGCCCGACTATAAAAAAGTGAATGTGGCCAGCGAGGATGCTGATAAAAATTCGGTGCTCAACTTCTACAAGCAGCTGATTCATTTGCGTAAAACTGAAGACGCTTTAAAAAATGGTAGCTATGAAACTCTAGACGATCATAACCCGGATGTTCTTTCTTATTTGCGGAAGAGTAAGGACGAAATTGTCGTAGTGGCACTAAATATGACACCAGCTCCTAAATTCGTTCAGCTTGACTTGAGTGCCAACGGCATTTCAGCTGACACTGCCGAACCTCTGCTGGCCTCATTTGACGCGGGGTCAGAAAGTCTGCACCTTAAGTCACTGAAGCTACCGGCTTATGGCGTTCTCATCGGGAAAGTTAATTAGAAATCGGCATGGGTGCCAGCGAAATTAGAAGAGTATGGCTTGAGACACTGGCCACCGCGAAATTGCTGTAAAAAAAAGACCACCCAGATAAATCTGCGGCGGTCTAAATTCTATCGTCTGACAGTCTATTGCGTAGACTCGATATTTCTTACTGCTTCAAGTCAGAAT
>JADYXQ010000287.1 GCA_021772135.1 Candidatus Obscuribacter sp. | reverse complement strand
GGCAAAAGTCTAGGTATTTATGACCGTCGACGTCTGTAAGGTAAGCGCCGGAGCCGCTCTCAGCAAAGACGGGAAAAGGCGAAGCCCACTTTGCCATCCAGTTCATCGGCACGCCATTGAGCAAGCTTTTTTGCGCTCTCTCGAAAAGAGCTTTTGACTGAGGATGATTTTTAATGAAAATCTGGTCTTCTTTGGCCAGCAGTTGTTTGAGCTTTTCTCTGTCAATCACTGCATTTTTGTGGCTGATATCGGCCTTCATACTAATTTCCTTATTAATTTGAGTGATTTTGTCCTTGATTTTCCCTGCTATTTTGAGGCTTATTTTCTGCCCCATTTTCAGCGCGGTTTCGCACGGCTGAGTTTGGTGGCAAATTTATTTGCGCATCGAGATCTGGCCGCAACGGCTGATAAGCACCGTCTGGTGCGGGAGCGCTACCATAGTTTTGCTGATTGTAGGTGCTGCGGGCGGTGGCACTGGAGCCCGGGTAATTGCTGTAAAGACGTGCAATAGTATTTTTATCCCGCCTGGTTAAAGCCGGCAGTTGCCTGAACGATTGGACAAAATGCATGATATCGCTGGCATTGGGCGAATGGCCGTTGAGGCCTAAGGCGTGGCCCAGTTCGTGCAGGCACGTTTCTTTAATGGCGTCATCGGTGCATGGCACACCGCTGGCCGGTTTTACCACCAGAATTTGCACTTGCACCTGATCGATTATTGCATCACCGCCGTCTCGAGAAGCCAGCAACCTGGTGCGGGCGATTCCCTGTTCAATTGGTGCCAGCCCGGGTTTTTGCGCGATATCTGCAGGTCTGTTGGTGAATTGCACCAGCATATCGGCCCCTTGAGGGCTGTCGATGAGCACGTAAGCTAAACGATTTTGCGAGGCCTTCATCCAGGCGTCGAGGCATTTGATAAAAATATCTCTGAATTGCGGACGATAATTGGGCACTGCTTGCCCATCGGCCATAAAAATTTTAAGCGGCAAGCGTTCCAGCGGCCAGCGGTTGGCGTCGCGGGCCGCTTGCAATACCGCCAGATAATCGTTGCTTGAGGCTCCGGGCAAGGCAACAGCCGCAGCTAGCTCGGCTTTTTTTTCTGACATGTCATCGACAAAGCGTTCGGCTTGATGACGCAAAGCAGGAGGGGGACTGGCCGCCAGCAGTTTTTTCGCCCAGCTGACTGCTGAATCGTAGTCGCCCAGGTGCATGTAAGAAAGAGCAATATTCCAGTGAGCACAGAGATCTTTGCTGTTGTAACGCAGGGCAATTTTATAGTGTTCGATACACTCGGCATCGTTGCCGAGGTCATAGCAGCTCTGCGCCAGCAGGCCGTGCACTTCGCCTGAGTAGGGATTGGGATCGTAAGTGATTAAACGCTCGAGCACTTGTCGTGCCTCCACATTATTGCCGCTTTTGATCAACGCATCTGTGGCATTTAGCTTGTTAAAAACAAAGACGGCCTTATTGTATTCACTGGCCGATAATTGCTTGCCTTTATGCGCAGGAGCGCTAGAAGCGCAGAGCGGGCCCATGATCTGCTGGCAGGCCAGCAGTAAAATAATTGAAACGAGCGCGTGCCTGTGCATTGATAACCCCCCTGCTTCCGTTCCACGCGGGGAGGGCTCTTAAGCGCCATGTTGAGCGAAACAAAGGACTTATATTTTTTAGTCTTTCTTGGGCGGCATGATTGCCATTTTTCTAATGCTGCAACCTGCGGCAGCGTCCATCACGGCCACCACATATTTTTGCAAAGCGTCTTCGTCAGAATTGAGAATGAGAGGAAGATCTTGTTTACCGGTTTTGGTTTGTTCGGCTTTGATTGCACGCATGATTGTGGCTGTGTCAGGCGGTGTCATCACAACACCGTTAATTTTGATCTCACCGGTTTTGGAAACATCAGCTGTGATTTTGTCTTCTTTTTCAGGCGGCTTTTGCGTAGCTGGGCTATTGCTCGGTGGGTCGACTTTGAGCACGGCCTGATTAACGAGAGGAGCAATCAAAATCATGATTACCAGCAACACCAGGAACACGTCAGTTAGAGGTGTTACGTTGATTTCGGTGAAAACCTCACCGGCTTTGCCGCCCATGGCCATAATGCAGAAACTCTCTTCGCGGAGACATACGAGTAGCTATATTAGCGCCTTTGCCGGATAAAGAGCCACCTGGAAAACCCCAAGTTTGCCTGGTGGGACCAACTGTTACAGAAGCGGCTGCAAAGTGTCACGTCATTTTTATGACAGGCTGACTGAGGTGCGCTAGCTGTTTATAAAGTCATGAATCAAGCAAGAGATAAGCCCTTAAGTTAAACCTTCATAGAATATAGCAATATTCGGCTTTACATGACTTGAGATTGTCAAGGGAGAAACCGTACCTTCAAGATCTCTTTCTCTCTAATTATCTCCAGGCTAACTTTTAAAACATAAGTCACTGCACCAACCCCTGCCTTTTTCATTTGTCACCCGGCAAACGTAATGGCCCGGCTTTCGGTGTGTTGGTGTGGTTTCAAAGTTGGTCAGCCGATTTTTTGAGTTGGCGAAGAGATCTCTTAACCGGCCTCAAGCAGCTTCAGCTGTTCCAAAGGCTTTATAAACTTAAAAGGGTATGTCTATGATTGCAAAGATGAAAAAGCAGAAAGTTCGACCACTCTCCTATTTCAAGCGTCTGCCCAAGCTGCAGATTCACGAACACATCGACTGCAGTCTGCGTCCGCGCACCTGTGTCGAGCTCTGGGCCCGCCGTGATTTCCAGATCGCCGACGCCGGCAAATCTGCTGGTGTTGCCTTCCCTGATGAGATCGTGCATTTGTGGAAAGCAGAAGACGCAGCCCAGCTGCCCGCCAACCAGCGCGCCGCTCATGTTCGTCGTTCGCGTGCCAAGGCCGTCAAGGCTTACGACAACTGGGTAGCGTCGTTCGCTCAGGAGAGCCTCGACAATTACCTGTCGGCCATTGTTTTCCATGTTCTGCCTTTGATGCACGACCTCGATAACCTTACGCGCATTGTCCGTGAGCGCATCGGCGACGCCGTCAAAGACGGGCACATCGCCATCGAACTGCGCTTCGCGCCGCAACTTCACCTCGGTGAAACCGGCACGGAAAACAGCCTCGATCAGGTGATGCAAGCTACCATCGCCGGTCTCAAGGGTTCGCCCATTCCCGTCAAGTTGATTGTCTGCGCGCTGCGGCACGAAGATGGAGCATTGGCGCTGAAGCTCGCCGATATCGCCATCAAGTATCGTCGCTATGTGGGCGCTTTCGACCTGGCCGCCAGCGAGACCATGTTCCCCGGCGTCCTGCCCTGGTGGCTGCCCGCTGCTGATCGCGTCAAAGCGGCCGGCATCGAGCTTACCATCCACCTCTGGGAAACCCAGGAGCCTACCGACGCTGACATCGCCATGCTCAGCGCTCACAAGATCACCCGCGTCGGACACGGTGTTCGTGGTGACCGGCAGGGTAATCGTGTGGTGGAGTGCTGCCCGACGTCCAACGTCGTCACTGGTCAGTACGCCACGATCCTCGAGCACCCCATTGACCTGCTCTACCGCCAGGGCAAGCGCGTCACCGTCAATACCGACGGCACGCTCTTCACCCAGGTGACTTTGAGCGAAGAGTATCGCCGCTTGCACGTTGCCTTCGGCTGGACGGAGAGTCACTTCCTCGCGGTCAATCTGACTGCGCTGGAAGCCTCGACTTTCTGCCCCACGGTCAAGGCTGCTCTCAAGCAGACGCTCCTGGGCTTCTACAAGAAGTTTCTGGGCCGCAAGTAAGCGTCGTCTTAATTGCCTGAACGTTTCAAACG
This sequence comes from Candidatus Obscuribacter sp., assembly GCA_021772135.1. Lineage (GTDB taxonomy): Bacteria > Cyanobacteriota > Vampirovibrionia > Obscuribacterales > Obscuribacteraceae. Next base: position 1,969 of record JADYXQ010000287.1, on the reverse strand, counting down.
CCGGTGCTCATCAGAGTGCTGGCGTTTGTTCGTCTTCGATCATTCATCAACGAAACAAAAAAGGAAAATTTATGAAACAGGTTCAAGCAACCGAGATCATCGGTCAACCCGTGCGCGCCGACCAGCAGGTCGCCTGCCCGCACTGCCACGAGCGCGCCATGCTGATGACCGACGGCAGCGTCGTGTGCTTCATGGAGAACAAGTGGTTTTCCCCCGAAGCCGGCGATGGTGAAAAGTTCGCCATGCGTCAGGAGTTCGATCGCGCCAACGGCATCACCGTAGGCGATCGCCTCAACGCCACCATGGTGATTCACCAGGGTGCGCTGAGCGACCGGCCCACCGGCAACCACGGCTAAGTTCGAGCGAACCAGCCAATCACAGAGCATGAACGGCCGCAGGTAACTGTGGCCTTCTTTCTCTATTTCTCAATAGCAAAATCTAAAAAATCGGAGAAACTTATGGGAAAGAAAATCGCTCAAAACGAGCCTATCGTCTTATCCGGTCGAGTTTATCTCGCCGGTTTTCTGGCTGAGGAAGTCGCTGGTTTCGACCTGCCGGCTACCTTGCGTGCAGGCGACATCAAGTTGCACAACGTGCCCAAGGCCGGCACTCGTCAGCGTTACGGCCAGAACGTGGTCTTCACCGGCTTCTTTGCCGCCAGCATCTGGAACGGCAAGCGTTTTTGCCGCCTCCTGATGCGCAAGAAAGCGGCAATGGACGCCACTTACGTCGGCATCGTGGAACTGCGCAGCAAGGCCCGCACCTGTGCCTTCGACCTCAAACGGTTAATTGCCAGAGAAGCAGTCTGGGTGGCGGCAGACCACGGTTACGAGGTCACCTACAACGCGGCCACGCATCCGCTGGCACACACGCCGCCGGTTGCTGGTACGAAAACAGGTGAAAATGTGGTGGCGAATACGGTGGCCAGCTCGGCACCAAATGCGGCGCCAATCGTCGAGCCGAAACCGGTACCACCGGCGGCGCCATCATCTGCCATCCTTGTCGGTGAGCAGCTGGGGCTTTTTCCTGACATGCCGGTCAGCGGTAAGAGGGTCAAACGCCGTCGGCGCCGCTAGTTAATCACATCAAACTGCCAGCCTGGAGGAACACTAAACATGTTCAAGATCGGGTAAACCTCGCACTTTCGGGGCATGGCTGATCGCTTCACCGCGATTGCCAGGGCATTGCGCCAACCGGACCTTGACCGCGAGCATAGTGCTTTCGGCAAATTCCGGCCGCCCAAGCGAGGACAACGTGACCTACACCAGAGAGCAGCTCAATGCCGCTCACAAAGACTGCACCGCCAACCGCGACGCCATTAACGCCAGCCGGGTGGTGGGCTGCTTCTACTGCGAAGCAACCTACCCACCTGGCGATGTCCGTGAATACGTGTGCGGAGGCAAAGACGCAGTGTGCCCCAAGTGCGGCATAGACAGCGTGCTGGCTCAAGCCAGTGGTTACGACCTGAGCGCCGAATTCCTCAGTGCCATGCACGAAAGGTGGTTCGGTGATGAGGAAGACGTAACCGTGGTGATAAACGCCGGCGAGCTGTAGCACTAAAACCCTGAGGTGAAGCAATGGTTTATCGCAAGGTCTGCTGTTGCGTCACTTCATCCATTTCAACTCAGTTGAGGACAAGAACATGACGCTTATGATTATGCAGTATTCCGCCCTCCTGGCAGTCGCCACCGTGAGCTTGCTCACGTGCATTCGCTGCTGCAAGCAAGGCAAGGTCGGTCCGCAGTACGGGCTGGCGTTCTGCCGCGTGCAACGCCCGCGCCGCTAACGGCAGCACAGACAAATGATTTGAGCCGTGGGACGGACTGGATTTTTATCCGTCCCACGGCCTCAATCATCAACTATTTTCACTGTGTAAGCCGACAAGCGATTTAGCCTTTTGTCGCGACAACAACTCGATCCCCCTTGCAACTTGGATGTTTTTCAGTGACCGGCAGAGCTAACGATTTTC
>JADYXQ010000286.1 GCA_021772135.1 Candidatus Obscuribacter sp. | reverse complement strand
TTTTGGTTCGCACCTAAACCATACCAGGCTAGTCCTGGAGGGGATCGCCACATATTTCAACTAAACTCGGGACAAGCCCGAAAATCTCAACTAGTTTTACTTATCTAAATTGCCCTGTATTTCATTTTTTTCCAAATACTCTTTAGCTCCGTCAGAGAGCAAATCGCGGTGCATACGCCAGGGATCTTGAAAAAATTCTACCGCGATTTTTCTATCTAAAATATGGGTGACAAGCAGGTCTAGAACTTGCTGCTCTTCACTCAGCCCCTCAGCCACAATAATTCTGTCGCCTTCTTGCGGCTGATTCAGTAGTTTAGAAAAATACTGGAATGCCAATAACTGTTGCCTTGGCATGTGGGAGGTCATGATCACTACGTATAGATTTTTCCACTCGTCGGCTGTCATCGCTCTATGCCATTTTGTCACCGCTTCATCCATGGCGGCAATCTGCGTGCCGGCCGCTTCGTAGGCATTGTGCATGTCAGGCGTAGCACACGAGCGCACGTACTTTTGCAAATCGGCATGTGAAACTCGCTTGGCGTCAACCACTGTGCCAAGAAAAGCCAGTGTCTTCTTGATTAGTTCTTCCTGCATAGGATTATCAGCTGCTGCTAAACCCTCATTTTTCTCAAGCCCACTGGCAGCTTGTTCAATGCCGGTCTTATAGGTTTTTAGTTTGTCAATTTGCGCGGTGCTCAAATTTTCGTCAGTATGATTGATCAGTAAAACGAAGGTGCCAAGCGTGATATGCGCTACTTCTTTTAGGCCAGTATAGCGAGGCTTTATGACCACCACCGACTCTATATTTTTACCTTTATGCAGGGCAATCGAGTTGCCAGAACAAACAATGATTGGTCCGAGACCGGCGCGAATTTCATCTTTAGCGAGAGTGTAGTTTTTAAGCAGCTGCTCGTTAACGGCATTGAACGCCAGTGGTTTTTCGGTGACCGCGGGCTTGTCACTTGGTTGTGCTCCCATAGATTCGCACAAGGCTGGAGCCGCGGACAAATTAATTGATGACAAAGCCAGCAATAACGAACACGTCGATCTAAAAGATTTCAAAGCCTCTCCCAATTTCTCGGTTTGAGCCTAACTCCAACTGCCCAAAATTCAAATCTATTCGTCAAAGCCACGCTTAAAGTCACGCTTAAAGTCACGCTTTCCGCCACGCTGTGGCTTATCGCGTTTACGCTCTTGATAGTCGCCGCCCCAATCATCTTCTTCAACAAGTGGCTGGCGACCGCGTTTTTGTTTACTACCTTTGCCACCATTTTTTCCTGATGCGGCATCTTCAACGGTGTAAATTTGCGGCTGGTGCTTTTTCTCTTGGCCGCCAGACTTATCAGGTTGAACAACTTCGACAGGCTCAGCTACTTCGCGAGCAACTACAGTCTGTTTAACTACGGATTCGGGTTTAACAACGACCGTCGTTTCGACAACAGGCGGCGCCGTCACAACTTCAGCTGCAGGCTGTTCGACAACAGCGGCCTTCTCAGCACCTTGCTTAAGCAAGTCGGCCAGGCCTTGAGAAATTTGGCTATTGCTCTGATCTAAGACAACTGCCTCTTCATGCACAGGTAAGGCTACTTCTATAGGCTTAGTATTTAACTCGCCTTCAAATTGGGTGCGTACCTGCTCACTTGTGAGTTGCTGTTCTGGCTCTACCTGTTTTGTTGGTTTGAAATTGTTTTGTTCTTCGCCGCGCAAAGGCTGTTCGACTCTTGGTCGTTCTTGCGGGCTATCTTGTCCACGACGCTGGAAAGGCGGACGGTTGCCTTGTTGCCCAGGTCGCTGGAAACCGCCACCGGCACCACCAGGCCCACCAAAGCCACCTTCAGGACGCGGATCACGAATCTTGCCGCTAATTATATTCGAGACAATTTGTTGAGCTCTGCTCCAACCAGGATCATTCTGCGGAATCAATCGATTGACCACAGAAAGCGCAAAGGCTTCGTTTACTTCGCGATTAGTATCGTGGAAGCTGGCGTCTTTTCCTGTGTCTCGTGCTTTATTGGCGTTTTGATTTGATTTATTGCCAAATTGAATGGCATCCATCATGCCTGTAACATCGGCCAGCGAGCTTGTGCGTGGTGCCACCAAATTGAGCAATTCAGTGTATTCAGGAGCAGACTTGGTGGGGTCGAGCTTCTCTAAAACCATTTTCAAAGCGTAGTGATTTTGTGTGCCCAAATCTAAAAGTTTATTGACCAGCGCAGGATTGCCCGAAGCATTATGCATATCGATTGCCAGATCAAGCACATTTAAACGATCTGAAAGTTGATTAGTGTTGGTGCGCGGTGGACGATATTTAGGATGCCTCATATCCACTATCCGCGCCGCTTCCAGCCAGTTGGCTAAATTCTGATCGAATCCTGCAGGGTACTCATAGGCACCACTACCGTCTTCAGCTGGCTTCGAAAACCGTTCGCGCAAACTCTTCAAGTAATTGTTGGGCAGTGCTTCTCGCAAGACTGTCATGTTGTCTACAGGCTGGCCTGCAGTCTCAGGATTCATGTCGTTTTTAGTCTGCAAGCGTTCGTAGGCAAGCTGAATGCGATGGCCTATATTTGTCATCTCGGCCTCAGAAAGTACACCGGGCTCCATTTTTTCAGGTGCCGACAAGAACTTGCGCAAGGTCGGAATGTCTATCTTGGCATTATCTGGATTGCTCAAAGCGTCACGCACTTCGCCACGATTGAGCACGCGGCCATTACCGATATGCATCATTGCCAAATTATTGACGTCAGTATGCATGCCGGGCTGATTGGCTGGTTTGTAAGCGTGAGTAAGCCAATCGGCAAAATCGGCGTCTGACATTTTGCCGAAAAATTCACTGAGAATGGTGCCTTTAACTGTTTTAGCATTGCCTTGAGCTTGCTGAAACTCTTTTATAAGTGTTTCAGGCGTTATTACCGCCCGGCCATCCTGGTGCGAAATCGCAGTCTGGTCGCCATTTTGCGCAGCGACCCGTTCAGCTAATACGCGGGCAGCTTCAATGCGTTGAGATGCGGCATCGTCAGCACTAAATACTTTAGGCTCTTGTGCTTGATTGATGGTCTCAGCGTCAGCACGAACCGGGGCTTCTTTAACAGTGCCTACCGGTATGTCGGTGTCAACCACGCCCTCAACGTCACTATCGAGCGAACGTCGTTGGGTGGCAGCCTGTAGCTCTTCAAAAAGATTGGGCGAAGTTACGCTGCGATCAGGGAAGCGACTCAATATATTGGTGCCCAATATATTATCGATTACTGCGGCGTGTACACCATTTTTAGTTTGGTTACCGTATTTATTCATCAAATCGGTAAACCCAGGATTATCGCGCACCCACTGTTTAGCGCTTTCTCTGAACTGCATGTGCTCGGCGGCGTTTGTAATTGGCATAGTCATAACGTCGCGGAATGATTCTTTAACTGGTTGTGGAATCGGATCAGTTACGCGATCTATGCGCTGAATAACGCGCGTGAGATTATTTGCACCAGCGTAGGCTTCTTGCACGATGCGATTAATCGAATTGTCGCCAGTAAGCTCTGCCACCATGCGCAGTGGCACTTCGGCACCGCGACCCTGTCCATAGGCATAATCAAGCAGTTTATAAACATCCACAGGGCTGGCGTCATTTTTAGCCGCTGCCTGCGCCAGTTCAACACCTTCTTTAAGAGTGGCGATTGTCTCAGGGCGCGTATTGTACGCCTCTTTAATCAACTTCTCCATAGGAATATTGGCATACTCTTTGGCCTGTTTTGCCAAGCTTTCCATGGGCGTGCGCACCGAGCGGCCCTCGCCCGACGCATATTCGAAGAAGGCTACGACGTCCTCAGGCGCGGCTTTGCTGTCAACAACTTTAACTGCCAGGCCAGATGCCTTTTCAAAATGTGCTTGCAGCGATTCATGCACCGGATGCAACTGTGTTTCGAGTGCTTTTTTTGGTTTTGCCGTAAGCTCGGCCAATTCAGCAGGCACGACTGTTTTGACCACAAGCTGAACCAGATCAGCGGGTGCTTCTATTTTCTCAACAACTTTGCCTGCGTTTACAGGAGGTACTTCTTCACCGGCAAAGGCACGTGACTCTTTAGCTGGGGCCAGATTCTGCGCGGCATCCATCGGACGAACTTTGGTTAAATGTATGGCACTAGCACCGGTGCCACCGGCCGCACCATCAGTAATGGCCTGGTAAGCACCGCGTTTTAGGATACGGGCAATATCGTAGCCTTCGCCAACTTCTTTCTGTCTCATGAACTCGCCCGTGGCGCCAGAACTGAAACCAAAAGTTGCGCCCATGCCCATGTTAGGCAAGAGCTGACTTTCTCGAGCAAACTTGCCAACGCTACTAGCGGCTACGTTTTCAGCCAGAGTAGTACCCGACAACATGCGGCCGCCTACTTTGGTCAGACCGGTGAAAGCACCGTGAGCGCCCATGAATAGACCGGCGTCCATCACCATGGCCTTAGCATCAAGGGCTGAGCTGAAAGTTTTGCCTACACCACCGCCAAAGCTATCAAGGGAGAGCTTGCCGTCTTTATCGACGTAAGTTGAACTGGTCAGGCCTGTTTCGAACACTCTTGAAGCTGTGCCCAGAGAAGTACCCTTCAGACCAATGCTCAAATATTTGGAAGTGGTTGAGACTGCCTGACCTTCGGCAGCCATACTGAAAGATTTGGCTCCGACAAAATCAAAAGTTTTCTTCAGGGCAAAACCTTTGGTGCCGCCCATGAGCAAATTGGTGGTCGCTTCGCCTAAGGTGTCTTTTTCGTGGACGGCGTCGAGGCCATAAGCGGCAATAGAACCAGCCAACATCATGCGCGATTTAGCGCCGGCAAACAAAGGCACGGCTTTGACAAAGGTTCCAGCGTAAAAATTGACTTCGTTTTGACCCTTAACAGCGTCGCGATCATTTTGCACGGCCAGTTTAATTTCGTCGCGCATATCGGCCACTGCCGGTGCTCCGCCCTTGGCCGCGCGGTCTTGCGCTTCTTGCTTGAGCCTGGTGAGCTGTTCTAAAGTCTCGTCATCTTTGTGGTAAACCAGTTGCACGAGCTTATCGAGCACTGACTTATTTTGGTCAGCGTGCTTGTGCATCTCGATTTGCTTACCAAGCGAGGCCAGAGAGCCATCCCCGGGACCCGCTTTGTCGAATTTTGAATTTAAGGTCTCTGGATTTTCAGGCATGCCCGTGGGTTCAGTGTACGCTCAACCTGCAAAGAGTACGTTTTTCAGTGAACGACAACAATGGGGAAGCTCCCATTGCAAGCAAAGCTGAGCCTATACTCTTCTGTACTTATGTACCCTTAGATTAGAACGTTAAATCTACGGCCGAGCCGGGCATAGATAGCCCTGAAGCCTTTCATTGCTGAGATGTGACACGCCAAAATGGCAAAAATTTTGCTGGTTGAAGACGAACTTGACTTTTCATTGCTCATCTCTCACCTTCTCGCTTCTGAACACCACACGGTGGAAGTGGCCAACAGCGGGGAGGCGGCGCTTGAACTTCTGGGCGTGTATCACTTTGACTGCCTGATATTAGATTGGAATCTCCCAGGCATAAGCGGCCTTGAAGTCTGCCAAAATTTTCGAGCCAATAAAGGCGTCACACCAATTTTAATGTTGACCGCCCGTCAGCATGTCGATGACAAATCGGCCGGCCTCGATTCAGGAGCAGATGATTATCTGACAAAGCCATTCGAGCTCAAAGAATTGTCTTCTCGCGTTCGCGCGCTGCTCAGGCGCCCCACTGCTTTTCAGAGCGCTAATCTGCAGGTCGGCCTTTTTGAAATGGACGTCAATAATTTCAGGCTCACCCGTCAGGGCGAAGAAGTGACCCTGCTGCCTAAAGAATTTGCTTTGCTCGAATTTTTCATGCGCCACCCCAATCAAGTATTCAGCCCAGAAACATTAATCGACCGAGTTTGGGCTTCCGACCACGAGGCCTCTCCCGAGACTATTCGCACCTATATAAAACGATTGCGCAAAAAGCTCGACCTTGAGGGCAAACCGTCGGCTCTGTCTACGGTTCACGGCGTAGGCTACAAATTTGACGCTTTTGGCTGATCGCAATAAAGGGTTCAAATCGATATAGCCCTTCCACGACTTTGCCACGTTTGCCCGCTAAGCTGTTCTCATCGAATAAACATGGCGCAACAAGGCGGCGATTATGGCAAGAGTTGATGTTGTAGATTTGAAATCACTTCAGAAGATCAGTCTGAGTGAAGTGCGTTATCTCAGCGAAATTGAAGTTGAACCTATCATAAAAATTGATAAGAATAAAGGCCAATTGATTGATGCACGTTTGGCCCAGCCACCACAAACTGCCAGAGAGAAAATAATGGCGCTTCAAACTAGAGCAACATCAGTTTTGGCCAAGGTACGCAGCGGTTTCAGGTCAACTCTTAACAATCTGCTTTATGAAACAGTGCCAGTACATGACACCTATTCGCCAGAATAATCGCAGTCGATAGTTCGAAAAATTTTTCCAGATAAAGGGGAGGGCTCAAGTCGCAAGACTTGGGCCCTCCGGGGTTAGAATAGAAAATCATGACTAACGATAAAATTATAATATCCAATCCCAATCCACATTTGGTGTTGCCATCTGGCACTCAGGTAGTCACCCTCGTGGAATGTCGCGGCCTTGGTGGCGAACCTCTACGCCGCGGCGGCACCGTGGGAAAAATTGTCAAAAGTCCGGCTGACAGCAAACATTCTTATCTGATTGCCTTCCCTGACGGTGGAGAGGCCAGACTCTATCGGCAAGAAATTGCCATTCGCAAACATGTGCAAGGCGTTAACTTCGATCGTCCAGACCATGCTTTTGACGACCAGGAATTGAGTCGCTACGTCATTTACAAATGTGTGGTCGGCTCAAGGGCTTTTGGACTCGATGTTGATAACTCAGACACAGACATAAGAGGAATATTTCTTCCCCCCGCTCATTTACAGTGGTCGCTTTATGGTTTGCCAGAGCAAATTGAGAACGATGCCAATCAAGAATGCTACTGGGAATTGCAGAAATTTCTCGTCCTTGCTTTAAAGGCTAATCCGAACGTACTTGAATGTCTCTACACCCCTTTAATCGAACACGCCGCCCCCCTGGCCGAAGAATTGCTGGCAGAACGTTCACGCTTTCTCTCCAAACTGGTGTACCAAACCTATAACGGTTATGTGCTCTCTCAATTTAAAAAGCTTGAACAAGACTTGCGCACCAACGGCGAGTTTAAGTGGAAACACGTCATGCATTTGGTCCGGCTGTTGGCATCTGGTGTGAGCATAATGAAAGACGGCCTGGTACCGGTGCTGGTTGAGGAAAATCGCGAGCGTTTGCTAGCCATTCGAAACGGCCAGACGCCGTGGGAGGAAGTCAATGAATGGCGCTTGGTGCTGCACAAAGAATTCAGCCAGGCCTTCGACGAGACTAAGCTGCCAGATCGTCCCGACTATGAGTGGACAAACGATTTTCTGGTCAGGGCCAGAGGGCAAATGGTGCAAAGGTGATTTTTCCCGAAGAAATACACCAGGCAGTGATCGACCATCCCTATCGGCTTGTTTTTGCAACCGTCAGCGGTGCCCACCTCTACGGATTTCCTTCACCCGATTCTGACTTTGATTTACGGGGCATTCACGTGCTGCCGATGGCCAATATCGTTGGCTTTGAGGTGGCAGAAGAGACTATTGAATTTTCCAGACTGACAGAAACCATAGAACTTGATCTAGTTACCCATGACGTCAAAAAATTCTTCTTGATGATGTTGAAAAACAATGGCTACGTGCTTGAACAACTCTACTCACCGCTAGTGGTGCACACTACTCCTGAGCACGAAGAGCTAAAAGAAATTGGCAAACATTGCCTGACGAGGCACCATTGCTACCACTACCTTGGTTTTTCCTCGTCTCAGTGGAAGCTTTTCTGTTCTAGAAATCCGCCACGAATTAAGCCCCTGCTCTATGTCTACCGTGTTTTGCTAACCGGTATTCACCTGATGCGCGCCGGAGTCATTGAGGCCAACCTGAAAGTGCTCAACCAAGATTTCAAATTATCTTATATTGACGAATTGATAGATAAAAAAGTGAATTCCACTGAAAAAGAAACCCTGACCGATATCGACCAGACATTCCACGAGAAAGAATTTTTGCGCTTGCGCCAGCTTCTAGAAGAAGAATTTGAAAAATCAAAACTACCTGAAACACCCACCGCTAAACCAGCTCTGGAAAATTTACTCAAACGCTTAAGGCTAAAAGAGACATCGATATTGTAAAAAGTATTTGCAATTTATATTTAAATGGTGGCAAAACCTTAAAAATTGGAACAAAGCTTTCTCTTCAAAGTCTTACTTGACATACGAGCTAAATTTGAGCATCCTACGAATAGAAGCCCCATGGTTCTATCTTCTGGAGGTTACGACCATCGAACCCTTTGACCTACTAGAATTCCAAAGACGTGCCCGCGAGACGTGCTGTCCTAAAACACTTTTTGAGTTGTGGGAAGATGTGTGTCGTCGATATGATTCGCACCAAATTGGTCCTTATCAATTCGAAGAAATGAAAGATGCGATCTGGCCAAATTTAAATGCGCTTGCCATGTTGAGACGCGCAATCAATGATACCGAATCTGATATCAGACCATCCGACTCAAAATTGAAGCAAGCTTAACAGAACGCCTGATACTAGACTTTGCGCTTGTAATGCGCAGTCATAAAGGGCGTCCACTCTCCATTGTCGCCCTGATATTGCGAGCGCAGAATGCGATGACTGTCGTCTTTGATTTCAATGATGTCCTGATACATGGCTGTCTTCGTTGGATGGGCATGCCCCGAAGCTAGTTGAAATTAGAGCGATCCCTCCCAGGCCGAAGCCTGGTATTGTTTTTGGTGCTTAATCTCAAACACATACGAGGAGAGAC
>JADYXQ010000285.1 GCA_021772135.1 Candidatus Obscuribacter sp. | reverse complement strand
GTGCTTTGAGCCGAGGGGTTACGTGGAAACATCAGGTTGCGCAAACCGGAAACCGTAGCAATACCCGCTAACTGTGGATTCTGACTTGAAGCAGTAAGAGATATCGAGTCTACGCAATAGACTGTCAGACGATAGTAAAAAGACCACCGCAGATTTATCTGGGTGGTCTTTTTGTTTACTCGTGCTGGCCGACTCGGCATCAAAGCATAATCTCAGGGCTATGAGTCAGCGGTTATTGTGGCCCTTCCACAAATCGCCAAAAGCGTACTTCAATCCAGCATCCAAAAGCGCTTGAGACGAGGCATCATCGCGGCCAGCTTTAGGAGCCGTGTGATCGGACGGCCAACCAGACCAGGCTTTTTTGAAGAAATTCTCGTCGGCGCTGATTACTTGGCTGAATATTTGCAGCTCAGCGTTTGCCCTGGCCTTATCACCAGCTGGGAAGTTGTTGCTCAGTTCTATGTTGAATGGATTGCTCATGATTAACTACACCGGTGTGGGGATTTGGTAAGTGAAGCCAATTTATCTTTTAGTTATTACTGACTTGTGACAAAGGTCAAGCTTGTGCAAAGCCCCGTTCTTTCCAAACAACGAATTAGGCGCTATTCATTCTATTGAATTCACTCAATAATCACCGTCTCAGTCTGACCGCGACCAAATGTTTCGCTCATATACATCTCTTCCACTTTAGGCGGTGGCACGGTGAAGTGACCCGGAGTAGTGGCACGAATTGTGTATGTGTAATCATAGACACCGGCAGTTAAAAGCGATGTAAACGCCTCAGCCTGATGATCGCGCAAATTGTCGTGCTCATACCATTGGCCATACCACCACATTCTGGGGGCGGCTATTTCACCTGGCGCATCTTCATTTTGCCACGGCTGGTCGACACTGTCGGTGCGATTGCCCAGCAAAGCAGAGTTCACCGGCTCGGCACCAGCGGGAATTGGGTCGGCCATGGCCACGTGATATCTCGCTCCAGGTGCTTCGAAATGCACTTTAACTTTCACCGATGATCCGGCTTTAAAATGCCAGACTCCGTTATTGTCTTTTTGCACATCATCTTTGGCATCAACGGCTGAATAATTGCGGCTCACAATGAAGCCTTGCTCTAGCGGCTGCAAATTCAAGTTTTTCGGCACATAGTCGAGCCCCAATCTATAGTACAAACGACCAGGGCCTTCTTTATTGATCAAGATTTCGCTCGCTTGCTGTTGCAACAAAAAACTCATAGGAATTTGAGTCAATTTGCTATCGACAGTGCGGCCGGCAAATTTGTGATTGGCCACAAGCGTATTACCCAACCAGGTCTGGGCAACAAAATCAGGAGTTTGTTTTTCGTAGATTCTGAAATAGCGATCAAGCGCTTGCAAAATATAACCATTCTCTTGGGTGCCGTCCCAGACACCGTTTTTGCGATGAGCAAGTAGCCCTTTAACCAGCTTGGGAATCAGTTCGCTCTTTGGCTGGTCTTCCATTAGCGCTTCAAGAACAGCAGCATCTGTGCGGCGCGGGCTGGCGAAAATGCAGTAGTCCCAATCGCGGCCATAGCCTCCTTCATTGGCCGAAGCAGTAGATGCAGTCTCTTTGATCTGGCTTTCTATCAGCGACCGCAATAATTTAGCATCGCTGCTATAGGTCTGGTTTTTATCCAAAATCACCAGAAGCCACGATGCCATTTCCACCGAAACGTAATACTTCAATTGATCTATCGGTACTTCTTTGACGTTCAGGGGTTTTGACTTATTTCTTTCTTTGACAATCAAAACACGGTCAAGCAAGCGTTTGGCGCCAGATATGTCGTCATCTTTTTGTAGATGTCTTACATTGAGGGCACGCGCGATTACCGCAACTCTCACAGATTCGGCATAATCAGATGGAATAAATTTCTCAATATTTTTTAGATGATTCAAGGCAAAATTGAGAGCACTTTCATTTACAACATAATGCTTTTCCTTCGCCAGACAGAGCGCGCGGGTCACTTGTATCGACACATAGGGCCATGCTTTTGCCTCATTGGGTACCCACAATCCGAAGCCACCATTGGCGCACTGGCGTTTCTCCAAAACTTGAATATCGTTCTGAATGATGTTGTGATATTTCACCTTCTCGTCGCCTTTGAGAATGCTAAAGGCGGTCAGTGAATCTTCTAAAGAAAGCATGGCCAGAAGGCGAGAAGAAAGTTGTTCAGAGCACAAATACGGATAATCGCGCAGGAAAATGTAAGCATCGGTCAACGACTGCACAGCTGTACTGCTGGTTTCAATGGAAAGTCCACCGCGTTTTTCGTAGACATCATGCGGTGTCTCAATCTTTTGTAGGGCCACACCATTATCAACCACACCGTACGCGGCAAAGCTTTCTGAACTGGCGGGCACCAGTACAGGAAAATTGAATTCAGCGGCGTCAGACAGCTGGCCTGAAACTGCAGCGCACTGGAATTGTGCCTGACCTTGCCCGGTAGCAACAGTTTCAAAACGCACTTCAACTCTGTCATTGGCAGGCACAATCACCAGTTTGCCACCATTTTGAATCTGCGCATTTTCAGCGCGAATAGCAACTTCGGCTTGTAATTCATGATCTGTTTGATTCTGAATGACAACGGGCAGTTCGCAACGATCGCTCAACTGCATAAATCTCGGCGGAGATGGCTTAACCATCATCGGCATTTGCGCTGTCAAAACAGATTCACTTGAACCGAACAGATTGGTGTTACCAACTGCCACAGCCATGATTCGATAACGAGTGACATTGTCTGGCAGCCTGAAGACAACTTGTGCCTTGCCGCTGACATCAGTAGTGAGCATCGGTTTAAAGATTGCTAGGGCCGAAAAATTCTTACGTAGCATCATCTCGGGAACAGGGCCAGAGGCACCGGCGGCCTTACCAGCACTGATAGAGTCGTCCATTTCTTCCATCTCACGCGAATCTTGAAGTGCACCGCCGGGAAGCGGTGGTGGCGCCACCGCTGACGGTGGCGGGAGCGAGCTGAGATCGCTTCTAGGAGCTTCTTGAGGAAGTACGCCGCCAACCATGCCGCCGCCATCTTTCATATATCGTTGCGAGCCACCTTGGCGAAGCATGTAAGTTGCCTTAAAGGGCCGGTCTCTCGGTAGTACCGCATCTGGAATCACCGAATATGCGCGCGAATGGCTCTCGGATAATGGCGGTAAATCTTTGGGATAGAAGAAATCGATCGGGTCTTGCCATTTGTAATTTGACAGCGCAAGAACTGATTCATCCACAACAGCAAGTGCTACCTGATTGTCTGCAACCGGGTTGCCAGCTGCATCTTTGAGCTCAACATCAATAGTAGCTTCATGACCTGGAGCCACCATGTTTTGCGAAGCCCTGGCAGTCAACTTCAATTTACGAGCCTCAGGCGGCACTGATAAATCAAGGCTCGCTGAACCAAATGCGGTGCTTGAGCCTGCTAAAAATATCTCCACACGCACAATCGGATAGTGATTATCAGTAATCGGAATTTTGATAGTGCTCTGGATGTCATTCATCGCTAGCGGTGTGCTGGAAATGTTTCTATTTCTTGTGACAATCACTAGTCCACGCGCCGGCTTGAATGGGCTCTTAATCGCGATCTCAGCTACATCACCAGGTTTATACTCTTTTTTATCTGCTACTAATTCGATCGATTGAGCAGTGGCGAGCTTAGTGGTTTTCTTTTCAGGCATAGAAATGGTCGAGCGTTCTACGCAAGAATTTTTTCTGCCATTGCCGTCCACAACTGTCGCTGTACAGGTGAAAGATTTTGTGTTTTTGCCTAGTTGGAACTGCAGTTTAACTGGTTTGCTGGCCATTACCAGAGCATGGGTCTTCGAAGACTCTTTGTCATCAGTATCGAGCTCATTGATTGTCAAATCTACTTTCGCGCCATCTTTGACCTTGCCATCGAGATCGCAGGCGAGCACTTCAAGATTTACTGCATCGCCTAAATGATAGTCTGGTTTATCTTTCTTGATACCAACATATAAATCGGCCGGGTGAACAAGCAGGTTCATCGAATCAGACCAGCTCTGCCGATTAACATCTACCACGGTTGCCTGGCAGAGATAATTCATTGCCACTGGTGGCATTGAATTAAATTTGATTTGCACAGAATCTTTCCCGGCAGAATCTGTTACACCCTTAAGAGTTTTTTGGCCCTGATTGAAGTTGGGTAGATGCTGGTTGTCTTGAATCCATTGATAATAATCGAAGCCACGGGCAAAGCTGAAGTCTGTCCAGCCAGGAGGAGTGAAACCAGCCTCAGAAGGACTTACTGACCAATCAACATTTGAAGAAGCGAGAGATCCACCAACAAGATATTGCGCACTTGCAGTCAAATCAACGCTATCACCAACTACCAGTGCACTCTTCTTAACTGCTGTGAGCTTCATTTCAAACTCAGGCTTGCGGAAATCTTGAACCACAATCGACAGTGTATTCTCTGGATCCCAGCTTCCCTCCCGTTTTTTGTCCTGAGTCAGCTGGCCAGCCATCATCTGTATCTGCGCCGAGCCTAAAGGCAATTTGTCCGGCAGATTGATCTCGTAGTTGAAACCACCATTTCCATCGCTGTCGGCGAGGCCTGAAAGAATTTCCGTGCCTGTGCTGTCGAACACCTTATAGGTAACTTTGTTAGTCTTCGGAAAATCCAGATTTATACCACCGGTATTATTGTACGACAGCTGACGCAGCCATCCTTTTACATTGACCAATTCACCTGGCTTGTAAAGATTGCGATCGGAAACCGCATACCATTTCTGGCCCGGGCTAAGTTCATTAACAGACCAGGTGTAATGTGTTGGTATGTTAGTCGGCCAATTATTATGTTCTTGCGGGCCTAACAAGGCGGTGTCAGAGCCTCTCCTCGCAATCAGAACTTGCTCATCAATATTACCGGGCCTTGCTACGTTAGCTTTCCCTGTGCTATCGGTCACCACTTTCAACGGCTGGCCTGACAGTTGCAACTCCACGCCAGGCAAAGGCGACGCATCGCTTATGTTGGTAGCGAGAACTTCAAGCTCTTTGCTATTAAAAACATCAAGGCCTATGTCAGTTACTTCAACCCAAGATTTCGTCAAAACTGGACTGTCTTTGTCGATAGGCAGCAAATCGGCTCGCACCATCAAATGACCGTACTTACCAGGCAAATACTTTTTCAAATCTACGTCTAACTGGCGACCATTGGTGCCGATATCATAATTCTCGTTGTGCAATAGTTTTCCGATAATGTCCTCATCGGAATTATGTGCAGATTGCCGAAAACGCACATAATCTTTAGGCTCTACTTTGCGAATTTGCACACGCACACCCTTAGCTCCTTGAACCCATGCTGTAAACATGGGTAAACCACTGGCGGAGTACGCTTTGAGAGTGCTATCAGAATTGATCGATTTTTCTAGTCGACCGCTTTGCACCTGAGCAATACAATCTTCAGCTAATTTCTGGCCAAAGTCATCGGACAGTTCTTTCTTTACCTTTATCTGATAACCAGTCACAGCTTTGATATTGCCTTGCAAGGTCAAGCGATTACCGTTTATTGATTTAGTTAGAAGCTCAATCGAGGGACTGACAGAAATCAGCGAATTAGGATCATTATTCGTATCGATAGGGTTGGTAAATTCGAGCTCAATGTAGCCGTTCTCGCCAGCTTCAACGGTTGGAGCGGCACCACTTAATTTAAACGGCCCGTGAATTTGAACACTGTGATTGTCGGCGACGTGGCTTAAAAGCGGCCCTTCGGCAGAAGGCAGAGATTGTTCAAAAACAATGCTCACCCGCGAACCTTTGCTAAACGGAGTGACCGATTCAAACGCAATCCAGTTCTTAATGTCAGAGCTGGGGATGCTCTCTTTGACTTCGGCCGACCGGCCAAGCAACTGTTCTTTAGACAACAAACGAATAGAGTAATTTTGTTTGCCGGAACGCACACGCGTTTTCGCTAGAATCTGATTGGCATCTACTGCCTGATTAAATTGGGCAAAGAAGACCGGGGCGGTGCTTTGCGGCGCATCGGCATCTGTCGGTGGGCGTGGATAAAACCTGCCATCAAATGCCCCTTGCTGTTTAGCACCAACCTTAGGCTGGACTCGCGAAGACACGGCATAGAAGCTCGTCACTTTCACTACTGGAGTGGTGATGGTCCAATTACGAGCACTTGCAATTTTGTTTCCGCTCACTGAAGTAGCGGTACTGGGTACGGTAACAACATACTTGGTTGCTTTAGGAAAGCGACCGCCTTCTGGATTAAACAATAGAGTTTGACTGCCGGCCCATTTCCACGCACCTTTCGGTTGGGGTGAGAGGTTGACAAATTTTGACGGGTCCACCGCGGCCACTTGCGACATAGCTTTTAACGGCTGCGAAAACGTGATAGCCAGCTGAGTCAAATTGTCGACATTACCACTGTGGCTGATGCGTGACACCAGCAGCGGTGCCATAGATTTAATTTCTGGTTTGGCAACAGGCTTAGATTGGCTGCGATCAATTTTTGGTGGAAAGACTTCAATTATTTGATTGCCAGGAATCGGTGGCTTTACTAACGAATCTCCAGGCAAAATCATTTTTTGCTCAGGCGGTGCAGCAAGAGGGCTTAATTTGCTTAAAATTGCCTGCACCCGCTCTTCTGACAAGGGGGTCGTCGCTGCCACGGGTGCGGCTGAGTCGCGGGACTGGCCGGCGCTACTGATTTCAGTCAGCGTGTATTGCAGAGCGGGAACGTCCTGGCTGACGGCATAGGCCACCGGTAGCAAAGACGAACCGGGGACGGTCATTATAAGGAGCATAACCAATAGAAGCGTAAGCGCTCTGGAGACCGCGGCAAACGGCCCTCTTCGTGGAAACATAAATCCCTCGGCTCTGTATTGCGACTTATCTTAGGATAATTTACCGCTCAGAACGCGACTTCACCCAAAAGCTCAGCAATTGGCACAAGGTCAATGCCTGGCACTGTGCATAACTACATATACGAATGAATATACTCAAGGTGAGCATATGGTTCACGAGCTTGGCTACTTGCTGCCATATAAAGAACGGCCCTCAGGTGCACCTTTCGAATTGTCAGCAGATATACAAGATACTTTCATCGGGGGACTTCTTATTTCGGTCGACCTCGCTATACTTAATTGCATAACCGGTGAGCACCCACCAATAAATAAGTTGGGTACTTTGAGCCGAGGGGTTAAGTGGAAACTTCAGGTCTGCGCAGACC
>JADYXQ010000284.1 GCA_021772135.1 Candidatus Obscuribacter sp. | reverse complement strand
TAAGCAACTGCATTCAAAACCGGATACCCCTTTTTGGCAAGACCTCTTGTCGCATATTTAGACCATATGCTGCTCGTTTGCTTGTCGCTCTACATCCTGTTCTCAACTTTTCATAAAAACCAAAAATTTTGGGGTAGGTCACTATACATTACAGTATGCAAAAAAACAAGAAATAGTATCGAGGCTGCATTGTGCGAAGACTCAGATCAAGAGGAGCGGCAACTAACTGTCGCTCCTCTTCAAATAAGTAAACGAAGATTCCAAGTTGAGCACACAAAAAAATTTGCTCATCAGCTGTCAAACTTCAGACAAAGTTCTCCTACCTTTACTTCAAGGGCTATAACAATGGTCTCAGTAGCCGCTAAATCGATTTTCGTAGCACTTGCCTTGAGAAGAGACTGGCCACGCTCAGTGAAGGTCTCGATAGACTTAGGAATGGTCATTCCTCTGCCGGCATAGTCTTTGTACTTAGCCACAGCCGCAAAAAAACGTTGTCTAAGAACAGTTCGCCTATCAACCAAATCAGCATTTGTGGTCAAAGCTTTTTCAGTGCTGAGGCTAATCTGATTATATTCATCAGTCCAGCTTTTCAAAGCTAAACGCAGATCTGCCCATTTCTTTTCGTTGAGCATCTTAATGAGCTTGACTGATTGCTCAGTAAGATTTTTGCTCGCTGGCGGCAACAGCGGACCTTTTCCAGACAGAAACTCATAGCGGCTGAGACAATCAGCGTAAAGTTCTCGGGCACGCCTTTCTTTAGTGGCTAGCTCTGCAGATTTTCCGGCGGTCAACCTCACGGCCTCGGTTACAGCTGCGTGTTCACTGACAAGCGAAGCGACATGGGCTTTAGCAGCTGTGAGGAACGGTTGAATGTCCCCCTGAACGTCATAAGCCATTCCCAACGGGTCACAACGCCATCTATTTCCCAGCACCTGCAACTTTTCAGAAAGAGTACTAAGTGCATTAGGACCACCTGAGTCAAGCGCCACAAAGTTGTTGGCTTCGGCAAAGAGAAAATCAGCCTCATGCTTCACAGCAGAAACCGACAACTCTAAACGCCGCCAGGTCGTTTCTAGATTATCGTAAAAGTCGCAGATAGAACGAAAGTCGGCTTTCATCTGCTCTCTAATGAAGCGAGCTGAAATCTTATGTACGTTAAAGTTACCAGAGAATAGATCTCGCCTTTGCAATGCTACCTCTTCGCCAGGCAATTCAATCGAATCGCCTTCAAACAAGTCTTCGATCTCTTTTAGTGCGCTAGCTTTAGGCATAAAGCCAAGTGCTTTGCGTTTTTCGGCGATACGCTTTAGTAAGTCAGAGAAAAGAGCAGTATTTTTCCAAAGTTGAGCTTCTCTCTCGCTGGCCTGCAAATATTGAGTCTTAGTGGTGCCGGTTAGAGTAGAACCATCACCAGCTAATTGGTAGCCGTATAAAGAGCTTAACTCCAGTAGGTTTGTATGAAGTTTGGCAGAATCAGAATTCCACTCGTTGAGCCGAGCGTCAATGCTTTCGATGTTCATGGTAGTAGGTCTTCTGGTGACTTGGAGTTATATAGATGGCTGCAAGTACTAAGAGCGGTCACCGCGCGATGAACACGCGATGACCGTTTCTCACCCAGTACTGTCTATTAGCCAGTAAAGGCAACACGAACGATATCTTCAGGGCTCAACTTTGCTTGGGCAATCTCGTCGTAATGAACAACGGCTACCACATCAAACTGGGCACCTTTCTCAACGAGGCCCTGATCTTGTTGCACCAGCCATTCGGTGGCACTTCTATCGTGACCGACCTGAATGAAAGCAATGCCAAAATCGCTGTCCTTCTTGATACGACGCGTTGCATCAATGATGACTTCCTGCACTTCTTCACGGTCACTGGGACAGCCGTCTGTCCAAATCAGAATAGCAACCGGTTTCTCAGGACTGATCGCTTCGTAGACAGCTGGAGCAGCCTTGCGCATAAAACCACCGGCCTGCGCAGGTGAAATCAGTCGAGCAGGTAAATACTTATCGATCATGGCGCGCAGAGGTGCAGCAAGACTTGTTCCACCACCTGGATATTGCCCGGCGAAAACTTTTCGCACGCTGTCTTCAGTGACACCAGTGATAACTTCGTACTTACCGTTGAAAAACACAAGGTCAATGCCGTCATCATCAAACTGGCATACGGCCCGTGTAATTTCGGCATTCACTTTGATAGACAAATCCCAGCGAGAAGTTCCACGGTCGCCTTTTTCAGAGCCAGAAGTCATGCTCCCGCTCTTATCTACGAGGCTTGCCACGTTGACATTAAGAGCACCGAGAGCCTTTACTGCAGCTAGTTTGGTCAAACTGAGAGCCATATTGATACCATTCCTTGGAATTTTGTTTTTTTGTTGGTGCGATAGCAGAGACAGGAATACCAGTTGAAACCGGTATTCCTGCAAACTTTAGTTGTCAACTTCTTCATCTACCTCAAGGCCGTGCTCAGCGCACAAGCGCTTGAGACCACCATCATAGCCCTGGGCGACAGCCTCAAGGCTCCAACCACCATCTTTGCGATAAAAGCGAACAAAGATCATAGAAGTGACAGTCGAGGCCTCTTCTGACAAATCAAAGCGACGAACTTCGTTGCCTGTAGCAGGGTCGATTAAGCGCACGTAGGCATCGGTGACCTGTCCAAAGTTTTGCAAGCGTTGACGACCGGCATAAATGCTGACGGCAATTACAATCTTCTGAATCTCAGTGGGTACTTTCTTCAGATCAAGCGTAATAGTTTCGTCATCACCGTCTCCTTCACCATCTTGGTTATCGCCGTTGTGAGTAACAGCACCGCTAAGATGGGCCGAGAATGATGGGTTATAAAAGACGAAGTCATTAACGTCGCGGATTTTACCGTCGGCGCCAATCAAAAACGCCGAGGCGTCAAGATCGAACTTCTTACCAGTGGTGCGACGTGGGTTCCAGCCAAGGCCTACAACGATATTGGTAAAGCCAGGGTGTTCTTTGGTCAAGCTCAATTTCTGACCCTTAGTCAAGCTGACAGTGGGTGCGGGTGTTGGTGTAGTCATAATGATCTGTATTTATGTTATGGATTTTTGGTTGTGGATGATTTAGCAGAGAGCCAGCAAGGAGCCAGCTACTCTGCTTGTGAGTCTGGGTCTGGGTCTTTGCCTAGAACTAGATCTAAGCGACGTCGACCTCTTCTTCAACTTCTAGGCCATGTTCGGCACATAAAGCCTTGAAGCCGCCATCATATCCTTGGCCAACGCCTTCAAATTTCCATTCAGCACCATTGCGGTAGAGACGCACCAAAATTACAGCAGTATTCGTAGATGCGTCTTCGGAAAGATCGAAGCGGTAAAGTTCAGCATTAGAAGTAGCGTCGACAAGACGGGCATAGGCACTTTCAACAGAACCAAAGTTTTGCTGGCGAGTGCGGCCGCAGTAGATGCTTGCTGTGAAAACAATCTTGGCGATATCAGCTGGAACGAGAGCGAGATCAACAGTTAGAGTTTCGTCATCGCCATCGCCGTTGCCGTCTTTGTTGTCGCCAGTGTAGATAACAGCACTGCTGGGGTGAGTATTGAAGCCCTCGACATAAGACACCATGTCAGTGGCAGAACGGATTTTTCCTTCAGCTGTGACTAGAAAGCAGGCTGCATCAAGGTCAAACGCCTTGCCGTCTGTCCGTCTGGGGTTCCAACCCATGCCGATGACGATTTTGCTCAAACCAGGATTTTCTTTGGTCAAAGAGATCTTCTGACCTGAAGCAATCTTCTTTGTCAAACTGATTGGTGCTGGTGTTCCGGTAGTCATAATGTTCTCTGTTTATGTTAGCGAATTT
>JADYXQ010000283.1 GCA_021772135.1 Candidatus Obscuribacter sp. | reverse complement strand
TGGGCAAGCGATTTCCAGTACTCAACCCTGTTACTGATAGCGGAGCTATACTATATGAATGAATAGAACAGGTTAAAAAAGAAGGTGCCATTGCTGGCACCCTCTTAAATGTAATTGCTTGAGATTTAGCTCTTATTGAGCTGAGCTATTTTCTCAATCATGCCGGTGACTACTCTCAGTTCGTCGCAGGTTGTGCGACTGAAAGATTTGACTGCTGCGGCACCAGCTTGCGACATGGTCTTGACGGTCTCGCGCACTTTCTCAAGGCGCGCAGCCAGTGCGGTTTCCACCAGCTCGATTTCGGCGTTGGCAACTTTGACGCTGTTCGTGTATTTCTCCAATCGCTTCAGATACTGGCTATACAAGCCGGTATGCTTGGCGAAGGTTTCATTCCTTTCCACTTTTGGTGGCGAGGGAGCATAGTCGGGCCGGTCTTGACGCATCTGACTGAGTTTCTTGCTGGCCACATTGGCTTGCGCCAGTGCGAATCCGACAGTACGAGCACTGAGTCGCAAAGCCTTGAGCAGCTCCTGGTCGGTTGCTGTTTGAGCAACAACCTCTGGAATAGCCTTGAAGGTGACCTTCTGCTGCCCTTCCATCAAAGACTTTTCAGCGGCGGAAAGCGACGCTGTCAGATCTCCGCACACCGTCTGTAGTGCCAGGGAAAGAGCAATGTGATCTTCGCTCTGTGTCGCCACCAGCTTTTTGCCCTCCACCTGAGAGGCGCCGGTATACTCACTGAGGACGGTTTTGGCTTCAGCAAGCGCATTTATCGCTGCGGCCGTTTTGTCCAGAAAGTGAGTTCTGGCGGCGGCAACACTGATGGTCCAATCTTCCACCGACATCAAATAGCGCATCACCTCTTCGGGTGTCGGCTTTTGCGGCGGCGTAAAGCGGGTTTCATGCAGAGCGTCCAGCTCTAAGCGCGTTATAGAAGCGTCACTGACAGCTTTTTCGCTAATGAACAGGCATTCCATGGCCGCCATGATTCTGGTAAGCAAGTCTTTGCCGGCCTCTACCGCGGCAGTTTGCAAAGCGGCTTTTTGTTCGTCGCTGTTGCTGGTTGGCTGTATTGCGCCGATAGCCAGAGCGTGAATGCTGGCGCCTTCTTCGTCCAGTGCGCTCACTTCTTCGAGATATTTTTCAATCGAACTCTTGCTCACCGATTTGACTTGATGAGCGGAAAGGCCGATGGTAGAGAGCTGTGGCGGCAAGGTCTGCAAATAAGCTTCGCTAAACGGAGCCAGGGCGCTTGTGAGAGCGTTCCAGGCCTCTTTAGCGGCGGCAGGCAACGTGCGAAACTTTTCGTAGGCCACCGCCATGTCGTTGCCGGTGGAACGATGATTCTTATGCGCCACTCTCAGAGCTTCGATGGCGGTAGCACGCTCAAGAGGTATTCTCTGCCAATTGCGGCGATTGCGGTAGTGCAGCTCGTCGTGAGCATTGCTGCGAGCGCGGCTGGCTTTGTCGTTTTCCCAGGCGACCTTCGTACACTCGCTCCAGATTTGCAGCAATTTCTCGCACAATTGCGCGATTGACGGGGCTGTTTGCTGAAACTTGAGGTGGTCTTTAGCGCTGAAAACTACTGTCTTCTGCGCATCTGGTTGTTGTTCGGTATCAATGGATGCTTGAGGTAAGGCCGATTGAGCGTCACCGTCTTGAACGGTTGCACTGTCACCGGCTTCATCCTCTGAATCTGGATTTTCGTCATCATCAAGAATATCGGCTGCCTGGCCGGTGATGCGATCGAAGGCCGCTGAGCTGAGTTTTCCTGAGGTGTTGAGCAATCCTGCGTCTTCGGCGAGCTTCGTGCGTTTAGCGAGAAGCTTGGAGCGCTCATGTCTGACCCAAAAATAGATGCCTGCGCCGATCAGGGCGACAAGCAATAAGAGAGCTAGTATTTGCATATTTAACAACTCCTTTTTAGAGTAGATAAGTTTTGAGTTAACAGATAGGAATGCCACTAAGGGCAGTGCCGAACTGAAGCGCGATCCCGGCGGCCGTCAGCAGCAATTGCTGGCAACCAGTTGGCAAACCCCAGAGGCCGGCACAAGGCCAGGCCGTAGGTAAAGCCGGCTGCAACACAAGGTTGTGGCCGGCAAGTTTGCCGAAAATTGGGACGCTCAAGTTCAAATTGTTTCCGGGTGCAGAACAAATGGTTTCTGCTCAGCCTGATAACTGGTTTTTTAACAACCAGTTACCTACACCAGCTCTCATGGCTTGTTACCGTGGATAAGACGGAACCCCGGGGAGAGTGGCTGCACTGCCGCTAGTGGCAAAACCTGTTTAATCGGAAGTAGAAGCGGTTACGTTTGAATGCCCTCGACAGTTTGGGCATGAAAGCAGGCGTGCTCAGGGTTAAATGGAGCACACACAGCTCACTCTGAGTTGTTCAGAGCAATTATTTGTTTATCGATTCGCACAAGCGGTTTTGCCGCCGGTGCTGGTCTGGCCTTCCTGTTTAGGCCACCTTACGCCCTGATCCCAGTCAGCTCCCCAGTGGGGGCGCCACCAACTCCACAAATGACACAGACGAAATGCTTGATGCCGTAAAGCAGCTAGCACACGCATGCATCACAAGATTCGTTGGCTTTGCTCTTGACGCCGACAGGTTGGGCTAGCAGCGCGGGCAATTGAGTGCTTACCCGCGTAGACAAACTGCTAGTTTTAAGCAAGCTTCTACTTGCCCTTTCTTATTTTTGAAACTTGATGCCCGAGCTATTTCTGCTCGGTGGCTATGGCAGCGAGAATGCCTACCATAATGACAATAGCGTCTTCGAGCGACTGACCGCACAAGTCGGTAAAGTACTTCTCGAAGGCGGAATCTTTGATTTTATCGAGAGCAAAGTGCCAGGGCACCATGCCGTCCGATTCGAAACGCAAAACCAGATTGCGCAACGAAATCCATGAACAGTCAGACGGTTGTCCGTCGGAGAGCATGAACAACATTTTGACCGACTTGCCGCTGGCAGCTGCCGACTGACCCATGTGAAAAAGCATAGCCGAATCGTTGTTGCCGCCGCTGGCTCGCAGCCCTGAAATACGGTGTTCACCGGCCTGGCCACAATCAAAGATAGTGGTATCGGTGAAGCCCCAGAGACGGCTGGAGACGCCACGCTGGTCGCGTGTCGCTTCTTCAACTACCAGGGCGAAAAGCTTGGCCAGTTTAAATTTTTCACCGCGCTTCAAACTGGCATTTTCTGATGTCATCGATGAGGAGCAATCAACGGCTACTTCAATGTGCAAAGAGGCGGCGTTTCTGCTTTCGTCTTCGACAAAGATATTGCTTTCGCCCAGATAGAGCTGCTCTAATTCGTCGATAACATCGTGCCCCACTGGTTGGTCTTCAAGGTCGACGCGAATGTTGCCAACCCTTGCCAGCACCGGTCGAAGTGCCTGGGCCATTGGGCTAACCAGAGGAAGAGCCCAATCGAGAAAGGCCTGGTCGGCGTCAACTTGCTCAATGTTCTGAATCAAATTGAATTCGGCGGTCTCGAAATCCATGGGCGGGGTCATGTTGTATGCCATCTCGAAATCGGTGTCGACCAGGACGTCTCCAAGCAAAAAGTCTTTCAACTTCTTCCTGAAAATCCACCCGAGCACAAGCAGTGCGAGGATAAGCAAGATTGTCAGAGCAGCAAACCACCAGTTGATTTGGCCGGCTTTCATGAAAACCGCCCAGAGCAACATCAGTATCACAGCCGGTGGCACGGTGACCAGACCTACTCTAAACCAACGCTGGTTCCAGAGCCAGTTATAACCATACTTGACGGCGGCGCAACCAACTTTGATTTTTCTGTAGCATGCTCGTATGTAATAACCGAGGATGGTCCAGAACTTACCGCGGAAGAGTCTGGCAATTACAGTCCAGGCAGCTCCAAAGCCCACTTCGAAAGCTTCGCCCACTCGCTTCATGGCCCGTTTGACCATTTCGTTGGGGGGCGTTTTAAGCTTGTCTTCTTTACGTTTGCGCTCGCTCAGATATTTGGCCAGACGCACCAGTCCAAGCAAGGCACCAAGCACGACGGCGGTCAAGATGATAATTTGCACAATACGGAACCAGAGATCGGAGCCACCCTGCGAAAACAACGCCGCCCAACCAAGCAGACAGGCACCAAGAGCGATGGACCACTTCGACTTGAGCAGGCCTTCGAAGAGCGATTTGCGAACAGTGAAAATCGAAGGTGAACCCACAGGTGCTTCAGTTCCACCAGGCTTGGCCTTGGTGGACGAGGAAGCGTCTGGTGACTTACCCTTCGCTTCTGCTGCGGGTAGTTCAACGCCTGTAGCCAGGGTGAAATGAATTTTGCGCACCAGTTCCAGCAAAGATGCTTTTTCAAGGTCCTTGAAATTTTCTGGAATCAGCGCCAGTGCTGCCACGACGTAGTCGGTGGCAGCGCTGGATGCGTCTGCCGCAGTTTCGGGCTGACGGGGAATATGGCGGCGGAAGTGATAAGCAAATGCGTTCCAGCGCAAGCGATAGACCTCGCTGGCGGCAAATCCGCTCACTTCTTTTGCTTCTTCGCCACCATCGACGATACCGGTGCTAAGGGCGTCGGCTGCGCGGCGTTTTCCGGTGGGAAAAATAAAAGCACAGACGCTCTGAAAGTGAGCGCCCCAGCTGGGATCAGCCGACGTACCCCGACGTTCGTTCTGTTCGTCATCCACCAGGTTGAAGAGGCTCATGAAGCCTTCTTCATTGGCCTGCTCGTATTGCGCTTCTGCAGGATGCAGATGGTGCAGCAATTCGTGAAAACCAATACCGCGCAATATGGAAACGGCACGCTCTTTATTGCGCACTCCCGACACGCAGTTGGGATTGAGCACCACCGGAATGGGATGCTGCTGGTCTTCGGTGTTGTACGTGTAGGCGATGTGATCGCCACCCACTAGTTTAAGCGTCACTGGCCTCTTCGCAAAGAAGGCCAGGTCCGCCACAAGCCTTTTGGCTTCAAGCACGAAGTGATCGTGCGACAGTCCTTTGACCTTCTTTGTCATAGAGTCTCCTTTTCTATTTTTACTTGGCGTTGGCGAGCCGCTTTAGCTCTTCCTCCACAATTTTGGCTACCTTGCCGGCCTCGGTGTTGAGGTCGTCGGTGCGGCCGCCATACTGGTTAACCAGAGCATTGGCGAGTGCCACGGGGAGCTCGACACCACTGGCCAGGAACATCGCCACATTTTCGGCCACGCGAGTGGACGGTGACTTAGTGAGCATGCGCTTGGGATCAAGGCGGGCCCGGCGTACGGTGTTGACCACCGTAATGGCCTGGTCGAGAACTTTGCTCGGCGCATTGGGGAAACGCTTCAAGCAGTGCGCCACCTCGATTGCGTGAGGCATGTGCGTCAGCTTGACGATTACCCAGCGGTCTTTGGCAGCGGCATCTTCTTGTCTGACGGTGAACCCCTGACCGGCATTACCCGCTGCCATGAAATGGACATTGGGCGGCACCGGTACTGTTTCGCCGTTCGGCAAATCGAGCACGCGATCTTGACCTTCGATGATATCGAGCAGAGCGTCACGGGCATCTTCGTCGATGCGCGTAAATTCGTCGATCATCAAAAGAAAAGTCTTGTGGCGATTGGCCGGCAGTGCCGCTTCCTTGAGAATAGCCACGAGCTTGCTGTCGATCCACTTCATCAGCATCTGGCCTTCAGGGCCGGTGCTGGGCAGTAGGCGACCGAGCATGTAGTTGAACTTCTTGATCAGGCCGCCGGAAACTTTGCGGAATTCCCAACCAAGAGTTTTAGCCACCGCTCGCGAAATTGTTGACTTACCGATGCCCTGCTCGCCTTCAAGAAAAAGATTCTTGCTGACGTTTTGCAAAACAACAGTCATCAACTGGGCCAGCTCTTGCGGCACGTAAACGTCGTCGAAAACAAAAGAAGTCTGACGGCTGACCGGGCGAACGAGAATGGCGCCGTGGGTCTGCGATGTGGGATTGATGATGCGTTCGATAACGCAAACCCAGGTTTCGCCAGGTTTAGGTTGAACCGAACTGGTAATGCTTTTGGCATCGACCAGAACGATTTTCTTAGATTTGACGCCGCTAATGCTGTTTGCTTTCACCGCATTCTTGTCTTTCGAGTTGAGTTCGAAAGTGATTGTGACGGTGGAACCGATAGCAATGGCGGGCGCGTTGGCAGTTTTGCTCATAAAATACGCTCCGATTTTGGTTGATAAAAAACGATGCAGGCTCCCCTGTGGCGCGTTTTTTTCTTCCGATATCGGAAGAAAATTGCATTTTTACCGGGTGTCTTGACTGCCCTTGCGGGAGTCGGCGGAAAAATTCTGAATGCTGGGCCAGTTAGGATTTGCTGAGTTGAAGCCTGGAAATGAAAGGTGGTGGGTGGACCCGTAATCTAAGGGTTGCAAGCAACCTGAAACAACGACGGCACACTGCTCTTGAGAGACGCTTAACATGGATTGGGTGTGTTGTGGCTAATTTTCAAGTAGTGTTGTGAGACAGCTCACGCTAGCCTGCTAGCGTGAGCTGTCTCTGGTCTATAACCGCTAATAATAGCGGTAACTATATGAGTGCAGGCTAATAGGAGCGAGCAAAAATCACGCGGCGAGTGGTGGGCTTACCGGTATACATGCAATTGCCCTGGAGTGGTTCGAAATTAAAAGGAATTGCGCGGATAGTCGCTTTAGTTTCTTCCTTGATTTTGCCTTCGTCTTCGCTTGTGCCATCCCAGTGACATTCAACAAAGACGTTGCGCTCAGAAAGTATTTTCTTCAATTCGTCGTAGTTAGCAGCTTTGACTGTATTGGTTTGACGGAAGGCCAGTGCCTTATCGAAAATATTTTTCTGCACTGCAGTAAGTAAACCGGTCAGTTCGTTGACGAGGCCCGCTTGAGCAACACCGCGAATTTTCTCGGAAGTGTCACGACGAGCAATTTCTACGACATTGCCGGCCACATCGCGTGGTCCAATATTCAGTCTTAAAGGCACGCCGCGAAGCTCCCAGTGATTGAACTTGAAGCCCGGGGTGCAATTATCGCGATCGTCTAAATGCACGCGAATTTTTGCTGCTTTTAATTCAGCGGCAATTTCGGCGCAGCGCCCGAGCACAAGAGCCTTCTCTTCGTCTGTTTTATAAATTGGCACAATTACAACTTGAATCGGAGCGATTTTGGGCGGTAATACAAGACCTTTGTCGTCGCCGTGACCGAGCACCACTGCGCCAATTAGACGAGTAGATACTCCCCAGCTGGTTTGCCAGGCAAACTCTAATTCACCGGCCTGACTCTGGAATTTGATCTCAAAAGCTTTAGCAAAATTTTGGCCTAAGAAGTGCGATGTTCCCGCTTGCAGAGCTTTACCATCGCGCATCATCGCTTCGATACAATAGGTGCGTACCGCGCCGGCAAAGCGCTCGCGATCTGTTTTTTCACCAGTGATAACAGGCAGTGCCAGCCAGTCTTCAGATAATGTGCGATAAACTTCAAGCATTTTTCTTGCTTCTTCTTCAGCTTCGTTTTCAGTGGCATGAGCTGTGTGGCCTTCTTGCCAGAGAAATTCGGCTGTGCGCAAAAACAACCTGGTGCGCATTTCCCAACGCACGACATTGGCCCACTGATTGATTAGCAGTGGCAAATCGCGCCAGGATTGCACCCATTTGGCGAACATGTAATTGATAATGGTTTCAGATGTAGGTCTGATGAACAGTGGTTCTTCTAGTTTTTTGCCACCGCCGTGGGTAACCACAGCGCATTCAGGAGCAAAGCCTTCTACGTGCTGCGCTTCTTTAGTCATGAACGATTCTGGAATCAGAAGCGGGAAGTAGGCGTTCTGGTGGCCTGTTTCTTTGATCATGGCATCAAGGGCATCTTTGATGTTTTCCCAGAGCGCATAACCGTAAGGACGAATGACCATGCAGCCTTTAACCGGCGCATAGTCGGCCAGTTCGGCATTGAGCACCGTGTCGGTGTACCAGCGCGAGCGATCGCCTTCAAACATTTTTTCGTCTTGATCTTCTTCATCAGGGTGACCTGATTGATTTTTCTTGACTTCTTCCTGCACCTTGTTTGCGGCCACGACATTGCTCCTCGTGAATCTGAGGCCTCAGTATATACGATGCGTCTGGCGCCGGAGGCCGGTTTTACCAGCTGTTAAGCTCTTTGCCAACTAAAATAAAGCGCATTAAAATGGCCTGTAATGAGGTGTAGAGTATACTGACAGCGCAATTCAGGAAAAATCGGTTAACCATGCAACTATCGGGCGAGCTTTCTAAGGTTAGTTTTCCAAATCTGTTGCAGCTTGTCAGGAGTGGCGGACTCACCGGCAAAATATCTCTTTCGCAAGGGGCGCGTGTGGCGGTCATTGTCATCGAGCGTGGCCAGCCCGTGCATGTTGAAATGGAAGGCATCACCGGTTTAGAAGCTCTCTACGAACTTTTTCTCTGGCAGAGCGGCACTTTTGGATTTACTGAAGGAGAGATAGAAGGATCGACTCGTACGATTTCCTTCAATACTCCAGAGCAAACTTTTGATCGCATGATCAAAGAGGGCTTGAATTACGCTGACGATAAACACTATCTAGATTCACTGGGTGTTTCATCGCGCACCATTTTGCGCTCCCATGCCTCCACTGCCAATTCTCCCGCGACGCTGATGATTAATCCAGGACTAGAGCGGCTCGATGGTGTGCGTACCCTGGCTGATGCTCTGGCAAACTTGAATTTCTCTCGTCGGGATTTTGTCCATACAGTTTCTGTCTGGCTTTCAGAGGGCCTGGCGGAGATGGTAACGCCGGTCAATCAGGTGAAAGAGAATCAGGTGACATTGCCAGATTGGGTGGTGGCCCGTTTAAGGCAAGATCATCCGGATTTATCGCATGCCATCGTTGATATGGTTATCTGGGTTGACAGAGTTAAATGTTGGATGTATCAAGCGGACGCTGATTTTGAACGGGTTTTAGGCGATATCGGTTCAGCCGATGATAACCAGAATAGTGGTGCACTGGCTGGTCGTCAGCAAAATCAGGCCAGCCCCAGTGGCGATTTTGGTAATTCTGTAGCGCCGCCTGGTCAAGATTTTATTTAATTTCGATTGCTGCGATTTTTCAGTATTAAATGCTGGCTTTCTAGAGATGGCTGGAGACGGGCATGGTTGTTGAAAATTTTCTTCCGATATCGGAAGAAAATTTGAGATTGATTGCCTCAATTTGATTCTAAAATTACGATTCGGGTTGAACTGATTGCACCGCCTTAACCAGTGACCGAACTCTTTCAACATCAATAGGGTTTTCGACCAATCCCTGACGCTTGAGCGAGCTGGCAACAATGATACCGTCGGCTATAGTGAGTAGACCTGAGCAATTGTCGGCATTTGAACCGCTGCCGATCATTATTGGGGTATTAGGCAAGGCGTCGCGTACTTTTTTCAGATCGTCCCAGTTGGGCGGAGAGCCGGTGGCGGCGCCGCTGACGATCACGCCGTCGGCTAATCCGCGCAATACGGTATCTTTGGCGGTCTGGGCAATATCGTTATCTTGTCCAAGCGGCGAGGCGTGTTTGACCATCACGTCAGCTAAGATGCGCACCGAATTTTGGGCCGACAATTGTCTTCTATACATGTGCAAGTCGTGGGCTTCGCCTTCAATCAAGCCTTGATCTGTGACCATGGCTCCGCTTAAGACGTTAACGCGAATGAATTGGGCTCCGGTGGTGGAAGCCACAGCAAGGGCAGTCATGCCGTCATTACGCAGTACGTTGACACCTATAGGCAAGTCGCAAATGGCGGCGATGCGACGCACGGCCAGAGCCATTGCGCAGGCGGTTGCGGTGTCGACTCTGTTTTTTGTAAAAGGAGCGTCAAAAAAGTTTTCGATGATGATACCGTGGGCGCCACCACTTGATAGTGCTGTCGCTTCTTGTTCGGCTCGTAAAAGTACAGTTTCTAAATCACCTGAATAACGTGGGGATCCGGGGAGCGGCATCAGGTGCACTACGCCAATCACTGGTTTGTCTGTGCCGAACAATTCTTGAAGCATATTCCCCGCTTTTGCCTGCGCCGTTAACCGCTCCATCAGCTCGCACCGCTTGGCAACGGCTGCTGACGTGCTGCTAATTTAGCAGTTTGCTTTGATATTTGGCGCTGGTGCGCTCCTATATGTTGAAAAGTGAATGGATAAGAGGCAGAGGCGAAAGCGACAATTTTGCTGAAAACTACTAATGACAACAGCCGGCGTAGCAATGCCAGAGCGGCTCTTGATGTCAAGCTAAGTGCGCTCTGCTATTTGCTTCTAAGGTGCGCTTAAGCTAATGACAACGGGGTTGAAGGCAGACAGGATTAGAAAGCTCAGTGACGGTTTCTTGCGCGCGCCCGACTCTTTAATTGAACTTATTAGTCAGATGTTGATCTACCAGCTGATTATCACTATGTTCTTGAATACTCTTCTTCCCTTTCTCTCTTCGGTTTTCCAAAAGCTTCTAATCACAGCATTTACGCCTTATTACCTTTGGAACAACTTCTAGAAGAGAAGTAGGATTACTGCAGCCATCCAGCAATTAACGCATTGCGCCATGAGTTCGCCGAGTAATTTTTTGAGGCTGAACTTTCATCCTGACGGCAGCAACGATTGACATAGCTTCTTCTCAGGCTGTGTGAATTGATTGTGCATATTTCAGCAAAAAACCCGGTCGTTCGATTGAGGTTTTGCTGCGTCCAGGCACGCGTAGCCAGGTGGTTCTAGACACGCAAGTGTCAAACCATGAGTCGTTTTAGAAGAGCACGATTCAAAGAAATCTACACGCGCTTCCAGTGGTGATAGTCCGCTGGTTGACGCTCACGCAACTATCAAACCAACATCGAACAAACAGGAAAAATTATGAACAATGTACGCAAAACCGCCGTCGATCCCGAGAAGATCTTGAAGAAAGAAAAAGGCTTCATGGTCTTCGGGTTGAAGTCATGGATCAAGGCGCTTGAACTGGCCAACGGCCATCGCAAGAGCGCTGGTGAATTCCGCTATGTAGTTGCCGCCGACGCATCGACCGCCAAGGTTGTGCGAGTTTCGGACGGCAGTGTCGTCGAAGGTACGGAACGTTCGCGTTCGGAGTGGGCCGCCGTCGGCAAGCCTGCACGCCTCGCTTCCATCGCCCTGCGCGCCACTAAGGATGAAATTGAGCAGGCCTCGGCCGAGCGCATCGAGTACTCCTTCAACGTGGTCACGGGCGAAGCTTTCTTGACCGCCAGAGGCGTCCGTGTCACCAGCAATGGCGATACCGCTTATGGTGCAACAATCGCCGCCTGGGCCGCCGCTGGTCAACCGATCGAGCAGGCACTGTTCCAACAGCTGACCGCCGCACGTGAGTGGGGCAACAAGTCTGCCGAGCAAGTGACGCGCGACAAGATGATCAAGTACGGAGTAATCCGTAAGCCCAAGGCTGACGACACCGCAGCCTGATGCACGAAGAACCTGCACAGTTTCCTGTGCAGGTAACACCACCGAGGCCAAACACAGAATGCCTGCTCCGACACGCTTTCAGTCGCAAGCAACGCCTATCTTGAGTCACCCTCATCCTTTCTCTTTCTTCGAGCAAATGCTCTAGATTAACAACAAAATGAGACTCATATGAAAGTCAAATATCTGTTGGCGATTCTCGGAATCGTCATCGCAGCACTGGTCTGGGGCCAGTTTTCAAAGTCCCCTGATGTCGCCAACCCGCCTGCGGTCACCCAGACCAACGGCAACGGCACTTCCACCACTTCTCCTACCGGCACACTGACTGCGCCCGCCAGCAATGGCCGCGGCACCAAAGAGCCGGCGGCAATGGCTTATGACGTGCTTCTGCGTGACGTCAGCGCTGCTCCTGCCACAATCGGCAAGTTGCAGTTCGTCAAGGACGTCGCCGGTAACGTGCAGCACGTTGTCGCCACCTACAAAGACGGCCGCACGGTCAAGGTAGAAATACCCGGCCAGGCAGGCGTCGCCCAGCTGCTCGACGCAGCTACCAAGAACAACGTGCCGAACGATGCCAAAAGTGGCACCGTTGAACGCACCTTCTTCGACACGCTGATTGGCTTCTTGCCGATGATTCTGATGATCGGCGTGATCATCTGGTTTATGCGTCGTCAGGCTGGTGCCGGCAATGCACAGCGCGACCAGTTGAGCAAGATCAAAGAACAGCAGCGCTCCACGGTCAAGGTCACTTTTGCTGACGTAGCTGGCGCTGACGAAGCGAAGCAGGAGTTGATGGAGGTCGTCAGCTATCTGCGCAATCCTGGTCGTCTCAAGCGACTTGGTGGTAAGGCTCCGTCCGGCGTGCTGCTGATTGGCGATCCCGGCAACGGTAAGACCCTGATCGCCAAGGCGGTTGCGGGTGAAGCTGACGCTGAATTCCACATGGTGTCGGGTTCCGACTTCGTGGAAATGTTCGTTGGTGTCGGCGCATCGCGCGTGCGCGAGCTGTTCTTCAAGGGACGCTCGGTGCGCCCGTCTGTGATTTTCATCGACGAAATCGACGCAGTTGGTCGCCAGCGTGGCACCGGCGTTGGTGGCGGTAACGCTGAACGCGAACAGACCCTCAACCAGATTCTGGTTGAAATGGACGGTTTCAACGACAATGAAGGCATTATCTTCATGGCCGCCACCAACCGTCCCGACATTCTCGACCCGGCGCTGACCCGTCCTGGTCGCTTCGGTCTGCACGTGCTGGTAGACTCGCCCGACAAGTTCGGTCGCGAAGGCATCCTCAAGGTGCACAGCAAGTCGAAGAAGTTGGCTCCCGGCGTTTCGCTGGAGCTGATTGCCACCAACACCCCTGGGTTCAGCGGCGCGCAGCTGGCTGAGCTGATGAATGAAGCCTGTCGTGTGGCCGATCGCCGCATCGAAAAGGAAATTCTGGCGTTGATGGAAGAGCAGAAGCTCAGCCGCCGGGACGCTGAGAAGCAGGTTCCTGAGCACGTTACGTTGCATGACTGCGACGAAGCTGCTGACCGCGTGCAGATGGGCCCTGCCAAAGAAGGCCGCGCCAAGCGCATGTCGCCTCTCGATATGCTCAACACCGCGGTGCACGAACTCGGCCACGGCTGGGTTTCGCAAGACCAGTATGAGCGTGGTCTGGGTGGCGATCCGGTGAGTAAGATCACCATCGTTCCTCGCGCTCGCGCTCTGGGATACACCATGGCCTTGCCCACCGGCGATCGCTACGGTTACACCGAGCAGAACCTGCGGGCTCGCATCCGCATGGCAATGGGTGGACGCGCTGCTCAGGAAGTCTTCCTGAACACCATCGACACCGGCGCCTCCAACGACTTCAAGCAGGCGTGGGGTATCGCTCACCGCATGGTAACTGAATTCGGCATGTCGAAGCTCGGACCGATCTCCATCGGCGAAGGCGGCGGCAATCCGTTCCTGGGTCGTACTATGGCCAGCGGCCATCAGTTGAGCCCTGAGCTGGCCAACGCCATCGA
Organism: Candidatus Obscuribacter sp.; assembly: GCA_021772135.1. Taxonomy (GTDB): domain Bacteria; phylum Cyanobacteriota; class Vampirovibrionia; order Obscuribacterales; family Obscuribacteraceae. Next base: position 3,379 of record JADYXQ010000283.1, on the reverse strand, counting down.
CGTCGAAGTGACGAAGATCGTCACTGAATGCCTGGAAGATGTGAAAGTCATTCTTCTGCGCGACAAGGGCTGCTTCATGAAGGTGGTGGACGTTCTGCTCATTAAAGAAACCATTCTCGGTTTCGAGTTCAAGGCATTGCGTGACGAAAGCGTTTGCGCGGTGGCTCCGGCTCCCGTTATTCTGCCCATCGTCACTCCCACCATTGCCAGCATCGTTCCTGGTGCCACAGAGACTTTAGTCGCGGAGTCCGTCGCCACCGATTCCGCTGAGAAGCCTGTCGACTTGAAAGAGTCGAAGTAAGGCAGACGTTAGTTCTTGATACAACAATAAAACGGCAAGTGGGAGCGGAAATCATTCCGCTCCCACTTGCTATTAAACGGAAAGAATTATGACAATTCCAACTTTCGCTGGGGTGACGCCAATTCTGGCTGACGCCGGCCTGTTTCTCTCCTCGCTTGGGAGCTTCACTTCCATCGCCGTGATGGTGCTCGGCCTCTGTTTGCTTATCACCATTCACGAGCTCGGTCACTGGTTTGTAGCCAGGCTCTTCGGCTTTCAGACGCCGGTGTTCTCCATCGGTTTCGGGCCACGCAAGTGGTCAATAGTGCTCGGTAAATTCTGGAACACCGAGTTTCGCTTGGCGCCAATTCTCGCCGGTGGCTACGTTTCCATTCCTGAATTGCAGGATGAAACCACCGCCAAAGAATTGCTCAAGGACAATCCGGATATTAAGACGCTCCAGGTCTTCCCTGTCTGGCAGCGCATTTGCGTCGCCGCCGCCGGTGTAGTTTTCAACGTCGTTTCGGCGGTGATTATGCTCTGGGCGCTGTTCGCTTTCATCGGCGAGCCTGCCTACAAGGTGCACAGCACCTACATCAAGGAAGTTTCCACCACGCTGGTGACCATCGCTCGCGATGCCGGTTTGCAGGCAAACGACAAGTTCGTTTCTGTGGGCGGCAGCAGCATTGTTTCGCCGGAAGACCTGGCTAAGGCCATTGCCGCCAACAAGGGTCGTTCTGTGGATGTTGTGGTGCAGCGCGGTAGCGGCAATGTTACTGTGCCGGTCACACCCGACCAGAACGGCAAGATTGGTGTTGCCCTTGGTGTCAACGGTGAGCAGGTTTTCGAACCCGTCTCGGCTGGTAAAGCAGCTGTGGATGCCACAAAGCTCACGGGCAACATGATCGTCATGACCTTCAAAGGTTTTGGCATGATCCTCGGTATCGTTGACGCGCCTCCTGGCGTTACTGACAAAGACATGGAGGTGCGCGGCATTGTCGGCATCGTTCAGATGGGAGCTGATGCGCTCAATATGGGCGTCTATAACTTCGTCTGGTTCCTTGTCGTTATCAGCATCAACCTGGCGGTGATGAACATTCTGCCGCTGCCGATTCTCGATGGTGGCCACATCGTCTTTTTCTTGATTGAAAAAGTGCGCGGTGGTAAGCCAGTGGACGCCAAGTTCAAGGGCCGCCTCTACGCTATCTTTGGTGCGCTTTTGATCGGCGTGATGTTCTATGGGCTGTTCAACGACATGCTGCACATCTTCGGCAAGTAAACCGAGAACTGCTGTTAAAAGGAGCTTGCACGAGCCACCTTTTTGAAATCGCGTTTGGCTTCTAGAGCCATTCGCGATTTCTTTTTGTTCGTTTCTAGTCAGCGATATAGTAGAGGCGCGTAGGTTTTTTTCTTGGTGACCGGGGCAAGACAATGGCTTTACGCCGCCATTAGATTGGTGAGATATTGACGGACTAAAAGAAGATTGGCTATCTGTCCGGTCTTTAAAGATTCGATCGGAGTCAGACCGGCAAAGGGGGCGTCACTCATGGCCGTGCGCAACCACTGATTGACCTTCTCATTTTCAGGATAGAGCGTCTGCAGGTCTTTGTAGATAGCTAATAGCAAAGTCAGTTTGACCAATTTGTCTTTGTCCAAATTGGCAGAGCTGGGAATGTTTTTCCAGCTGGTATAAAGCCCTGAATTTTCAGGCATGCCAAGAAAGGCTGTTTGCTCGGCCAGGGTCAACTTCCACAGTTGGGCGACTTTGAGATAGGTTTTGATTAAGGCGCCGCTGCGTACATTTTTTTCAGATGTTATAGCCATGTTTTACTCGTCTTTAGCAACAGCGACAGCTTAACCCGTGGTCGGCACTGCAGGCAAATTTGCCCTACGAATTTTATTAATTGCCCATGTGCTACATTGCTTAGTAGCTGCGTGAAAAAGAGAAAGCCCGAGTGCCGCCAGTGCACACTGCTTTCTCTTTCAATTTCAAATGAAGAATCCGCGAAACCTATTCGAGGTTTTCCAGGGCCCTCACTTTGAGCGCTTCGAGATCATCGCGAGTGATGGTGGTTCTGATGGCGCCATCGCTTACTGCTCTTGGTTGGCCAATGGCGTCCAGGTTTTCTTTGACATAACTGACTGTGCCGGCATTGCAGCTGCAGTCGGTTTTGAAGACCTTCAGTTCGGTCAGGTCGATTTGCTGGTCGCGGTCTTTGTCTAAACTTTTAAATTTGCCATTGATAAAAGTGTAGATTTCCGGCGACCGTTCAATCAGTTCGCCGGCTAGGCGCTGTTGATCTGAGTCAAGTTTGTGCCAGTGGCTGATTTGCAAAACCATGATGGTAACCAGCGCAGCACTGACCAGATAGCCCCAACGTTTCAAAGCTTTCACGGCCATGAAACAGAGCAGAAGGTAAATGCACACTACCATTAAGTACGCAAAGGCTGTGCCCAGGCTGGGCAGGAAGATTGATGCTGTCATTTGTTTTTGATTTAGATGAATGAAAAGTAAAAAGTAATTACTGCCACTTGTTCAGAGCCCAGTTTTTCAGAATTGCTGGTAAAGCGTGGTGTAAATTGCCGGTGTTTGCCGCAAAAGTTCTGATGATCAAAACGGCCACCATGAGGTAGATGGTAATAATGAGGAAGCAATTAAAGAAGGTGCCGGAATAGGCATTGAGGAGTGTCATTCTTTTTGTTTTAATGGTGAAATGCAGAGCGTGCCTTTATTTCCAGTTCGGGATGAAGTGCGGCGATGGCCTGCATTTGATCTGGGGTGGCCCTGACTGTGATGATAAACAGCGGCGAGCTCGAGTTTTGAATCAAGAGTGACGAAGCGTCAAGGCGATGCACGAATAATAATTCTTCTTGCACGCACTCAGCTCGGTCTTGCAACTGGTTCAGGTCAGTGCTGTAACCAATTACATCGTAAAGCAAGAGCTCGTCAGGTGAGGGGACGTCGTGGCCAGTCGCGTTAGCGGTTGTACCAGTATCGCCGCTAGGAGCCTGAGTCAAAACTCCAGCTGTCAGGTCTAGCGAGCATGTCCAATTGAGGCGTTATGCATATCGCAGGCCTAAAAAACGCTCTATCATTTT
>JADYXQ010000282.1 GCA_021772135.1 Candidatus Obscuribacter sp. | reverse complement strand
GCAGTGGCATCGTTTTTGGGTCTCTCGGTTCACGGGGTAACACCTGCAAACAAAAGACCAGGCGCCGAGGCTATCAAAGACAGTCAAAAAGAACAGCAAGTTGATGAGGTCAATCGCAAATCAAACGAGCGAATCTGGAGCCAATCGAAACCGATAGCGGCTGGTAGCATTGCTGACACGTATTTAAAAAATCGCTGTCTTAATCTTCTAACGATACCGGCCGAACTCAGAGAACATAGCGCTCTAACCTACAAGCACGGTGAAGAATTTCTTGGCAAATTCCCTGCACTGGTGGCATCTGTTCAGAATCAAGCCGGTGACATTATTGGCTTACATCGAACCTTTTTAACTACAGACGGAAACAAGGCCGATGTGCCCAAGGTGAGAAAGTGGACATCGCCAAGCAAGGCTGGTGCTTACTCTGGCTCTGCGATTCAATTGGGCGGAGTCGCGCCTCAGCTCGGTATCTCTGAAGGTATTGAAACGGCTCTGGCCTGCACTCTCGCTACTGGTATTCCTACCTGGGCAGCTATGAGCGCCTCTCTCATGGAAATGTTTGAGCCACCAGATGAGGTGACGGAACTAGTGATCTTTGCCGACAATGATTTACACCTGGCCGGCCAAAAAGCCGCTCAAAAGCTAGCGGCTCGACTCGCACACCGAATACAAATCAAAATTTTAGTACCACCTGAGGCTGGTCAAGACTGGCTTGACGTCTATACCGCCTCAATCATTCGGAGTCTCTCATGACAGACATCAATAAACTGGTTCAGGCTGCCCCAATTGTTTCTGCCGAATCAATCGCTGACCAACAATATAACCAGCTTCCGTGGCTAGCCAAGCCAAATGAATTGACTGACCCGCGCGATGATGCGCCTGAATATCCAATCGATGGTTTAGGGCCGATTCTCGGACCTGTGGTTAAAGATGTGGCTCACTTCTATTCACTACCAGTCGCTCTAGCGGCGAACTGCGGGCTTGCTGCCGCTGCTGTTGCGACGCAGGGACATGCCGATGTGCTCGTGGATGGTCGCAAATGCCCGCCTTCACTGATGCTTCTAACGGAAGTGCCATCAGGTGGCCGGAAATCAACCGCCGATAAAATTTTCAACGCACCAATTATTGAAAAGGAGCGAGAACGGCTTTCAACCTATTTAATTGAGCACAAAAAATATACCCAAGAGGTTGCATCTTGGGAAAAAGCTCAAAAATCGAAAGACAAAAAATCTAATAGTGATGGAGCTACAGGAGACAGGCCTGTCGCGCCGATAGCACCATTCTTGATTTTCGGTGATACCACTATTGAGGGCTTGCACAAGGCACTAGAAAGGGGGCAGCCCTCTCAAGGCCTGCTCAACGTAGAAGCGGGAAGCTTTTTGGGTGGCTTCGCTATGAATCCAGAACAAAAGACCAGAACAGGTTCCTGTCTTTCTGAGGCTTGGGACGGTTCACCAATTAGCAGACAAAGAGCTTCTGATGGCACTTCCAAGATGTTTGGTAGAAGGCTGTCAGTCCATCTTGGATTTCAACCCGATATAGAGGTGGGCATTTTCAATGACCCTGTCTTAAGAAACCAGGGATTGCTATCCAGATGTTTAATCAGCCAGCCGCAAATTGCCTTCGGTGAACGTTCATATAAAACTGGAGATGTAACCAACGAAAAGTCGTATCAAACCTATGTAATCCATATGAACCTGGCACTTAATGCCGAACTGACAATTGAAACCGGGTCAGGCAATACGCTAAGCCCTCGCGCGATTGCCTTAGATAAAAAGGCTAAGACTGCATGGATAGCCTATTACAACGAAACTGAAAAACGCATGTCCGACGATGGCGACCTGGCTCCGATTCGCGGCTGGGCCTCGAAAGCTCCAGAGAACGTGCTCAGGTTGGCCGGCGTTACTCGGCTTCTCTACAATCCCCACGCATCGCAAATCGACCAGGACGACATTGAGCGAGCAATTTTACTGATTAGATTTTACGAGAAGGAAGCGCTCAGGCTAATTGGTGTCTCTGCCACCAGAGCCGGTGAGGAAGCCGCAAAACAGTTGCTCGCCTGGATAGCCAAGCAAGGCAAGAAACGGATTCTCAAAGCGGAGATTATGCAGAACGGCCCGCGCCAGTTTCGAAAGAAAGAGGACCTGGCAGCGCCGCTTCAGAAGCTGTTGGACTGTGGCTGGCTGCTCCCTTGCGATGCAGAAAAAGCTCACCATTCATTCTGGCTACATCCCACCGCCCTTAGAGGCGCCATCAATTAGGAAAGGAGAAAAACAATGGCACAGAAAAGACGAAGGAGACAAGGAGACCCACGGAACTTAGACGACAACTTAGAGGGACAACAAATGGTTACATCAAGCGATAAATCTACCAGAACTGAAATTACAAGAAAGGAAATTCCGACCATGATAAAACTAAATTGCAGTTTGAACTCAGCTCAGATGCCCACCGCCCAGCTTCGCGAAAATGGTGTGCCCAAGCCATTTCTGGAAGCAATGCAAAAAATTGATTTTCGAGCAACGGATGCAATTATTACAGAGGCAGATCTTGAAACTAATGGCCGCCAGGGCGGGGACAGTGGGCACGGTAGCTATTCAACCATCAGGTTCAAAGATTTCGTTTCAATCGGACGAGCTGAGATTTCGGACAATGGCGACCTTGAAATCAGAGTGCAGGGAGACGCCGAAGGTAGAAACGTTTTCGCTTTAATGGCGCAAATTGGGAAGCATGGACTGGACATTCATTGCCGATAGCCGCATATCTCGCTGAGTGAAGAACATAGTCAAAAAAAACGAGGGTGAGTCTGCGAAGGCTCACTCTTTTTTGTGCTCGATTGCCAGTCACAGTAATTCAACCGAACGAAGTTTCTATCAAAACCTTGCACTCCCTAGACAATCTTTTTCTTGCCGATTTAGTTTTATTTCCAGCAACCAAAACGTGAGCTGGACATTCAGGAAGCGGATCCTTTTGAATGCTGAATCCCAATTGCCGCGCAAGTGCGACAGGAAAACTAACAACGCCAAATCGTTCGTGGCCAGTTAAAAAATCGTCCATTGTTAACCCGCTGGCTAAGTGAAACTCAGTCCAGACACATGACATTGGACTGCCATCTACACTGTCTTCAAACTCGGCCGTGCTTGGTCGCTTGCGATTCAGAGCTTCATCGAAATTAATAGACTTTACTCTACGCCAAAGGCTATCTTCGTCTGGTATCGCTTTATCATCGACGTAAACTTGTTGAGTCATGGTGACCGTATGCTGTTCTAAACAACACTGTGAGTATTCAAAAACTTAACAAGTTTAAAAAGGGCAGATGGTCTCGTATCAGTCCATTCGACACAATCACCTGAAGCATAATGCTCGACACTTACTTCGCATGTGCCCACAGGGTCGATAGCAATTTCTAAGTCGATCTCAGTTGTATGCCACTCGAGCTGCACGCCACCAGCTTTAGTTGGAACAACCAGTGGCAAAGACAACTTTGGATAGTTGACTAAATAATGAGTCGCTTCTAGCGCCTCGATTATTGCTCTGTGGTCAATTGGCAAAGCATCATAAGAATCCCAGCCTGGAGGCAAAAAATATAGCGCTTTGACTTCGGCGGTAAATCGTTTCCCGTCGGCCACAAATTTTTGTTCTTGACCGTAATATGCACTATCTGCAGTGCTTCCGGTGGGTCCTTGAGCGCTTAAGGTAACCCGGGGGCAAGGGCGTATATCTTGGCTATAAACATCAGTGTTTGGCTTATCTATAACAGACGACTCTTTCATTTCTCTTCGCTCCAAAGTTCCCGAACACTGGGATTTATCAACGCTGCAAATGACTTAACGACCCACTCATGGCCAACATCTAAAGTCTGTAAAATTCCATCAATCCCTTTACCGACTGGATAGAGTCTTGCTGTTAGCGTAAGTCTACATACCCATTTCGACTCAGTTAATCGATATGCGGGCTGAGCATCTACATAGAGTCGCCCGATGGGCCCCTGAGGGCCCGGAATGACAAACTGCTGTGAAACCTTTGTAAATTCTGGTTCCTTGAGCCATTCAGCGTCAAGTTGAGCCGGCCAAATCTTCAAGGAAACACCTGGTTGATTCTGAGAGGCACTGTCTTTGCTCCAAGGCAAATAATTGATGTAGCTGACCTCACACTGGTCTGCGAAAAGTTCCTGTTTAAGCTCATCCGCTAAGAATTCCGCCAAAGAAGCAAGCTCGGTGGCAAATTTCGGGCGCAAGGTTTTGTATGTAGGGTAGATATCCTTCTCGCTCTGAGAACGCCAATTATGAATAAACCGGTCAGGCTGAACTTGAATGAGCTCTTGGCCAGATTGAGACTTAAACCAAATGCGGGGCGTTGGCTGCTTGTCTAAAACTTGAAAAACCGGTTGCATATTGTCGAGCGGAACAGGGCCAAAAAATTCAAGCTCATGAGCGATTGGATGATGTTGCTCAAGCTCTGGATATTC
>JADYXQ010000281.1 GCA_021772135.1 Candidatus Obscuribacter sp. | reverse complement strand
CCCAGCCAGAAACTTGCCACCAGGGCCAATTCGTAGTTAAGCGCAACTAATTAAAGCTGCAGTCGACCGATTTTGAATTATGGGACAGGCTCCTAGAGAAGACCCAGCCTTGTCTGTAATTTCGGTATCTTCAAGATCGATGCGCCGCACACTAATCAAATTTTTCACTTTGCACAAGGCCGCGATCAGCTTATCGCTGACCCCGGTGCCGTGAAAATCCATCACCGAAATAGAGTCGGGAGTTACATTGTTCAAGGCATCAGGGTTCTGTTCGATAATATCTAAAAAAGTAATCATCAAACTTCTATTAGGCGGCAACACCAGTGCTCCGCGCGCCTGGCCGAAGGGGCGGCCGCGAGGATGGTCGATTGCTAGGCCAGTTTTTATCAAGAAGAGTAAGAATGCCCACATTAATATCAGCGGGAAAAGTCACTCTTTTGGGAGTTTGCACGATAGGAGCTTTGGCCTGAATTTCGCAGGCGGCGCCAACGGCGCACAAGCCGTAACCGATGCCAATATCATATTTCGCAAGATTTTGGGCTGCCAAAAGTTTGACAAGATTGCCCTCTAATATCAATGTACGACAAAAACTTACCACGACACAATCAATGGTATCAAACAATGCCTCCCGAAAAGAAACAAGCCGGCGACACCCATCAAAAAGACAAAGTTCATGAGAAACCGTCTCATGCTCATGATGAACTGTTTGCCAGCAAACGCAATTTGGTACCGGCTAAAACCAGCGATCACCATGAAGAGAAAAAACATTTACCGAAAGTAGAAATAGTCGATCACAAAGTCTTGCAGAAAAAACTTTTCGAGAAGGGTCACAAGCCTGAAGAGCGGCTGGAAGCAGCACACAAACTATATAAGTCGAACCACAAAAACCTTTCTCAAGTGGACGACCACGGCAAGACACGTCATTTTCAGATTGTCGAAAAACAGGCTGATCATAAAACTCGCATTGCCGTACTGGAAATTGAGGGCAAGAAAGCCAGACTTTGCCTGGACGGCACCGTAGACAAAAACGGAAAATATGAACTGGCTAAACCAAAAGAAGTGGCTCAGGCAAAAGAGGCTCAGCCAGCCAGAGAAATACATGCGCCCAGGCTCGACCATTCAGACAATAGCCGAGGTCATCACAGCCGCTTGCGCAGAGCAAGTCGCAATGATGATAATGGTGATGGCGAATCAAGCTCTATTTCAAGACCTAGAGAAAGTAGAAGCGAAAGAAGAACCACACAGTCTTCCGAAGGCGGCGGCGGTAGCGAGAGCTTCGTACCAGACCGCGCACCGGTCGGCGTCTCTGACAGTAATGCCAGGGCAATTCTAGAACAAGCGCGAAATCTACCGGCAGACAAACTGACTATGTTACCAAACGGCATGGTTTACTTGCGTTCAAAACTTGCTGTTGATGCCGACGGCGGGCCAGACTGGCGCAGTGATCCATATGGCCAGGCCTTCACCAGCCTGACCAATACTGATGGCAGCCCTCTCGATGCCACCGACATCAACTATTTTGTCTTACCTATGACTGATGAATACAAAAAGATGGGAATTAAACTGGGCGACCTGGCCTGGGTGCGCAACAGCCGCACAGGCAAAATGGTGCCGGCCATATTTGGCGATCACGGACCAAAGAATAAAATCGGCGAAGGCTCTCAGGCTCTCTGCCGCGCCCTTGGTTTAAGTGGCGACCCTAACAGTGGTGGCACTTCGCAGAAAGAAATTGAATTTCTCATTATGCCAGGTTCCGGCAAAGGCAAGGGTAACATCGCCAAGAGCGACAGTGCCATGGCGACAAAACTGGCTGGTATCACCGGCGATGAAAAAACAAATATCGCTGTCGCCGGCAATGACGTTTGTGTCAAAAGCGAAGCCACTAATTTAGACGAACGCATTAAGCAAGCCGCTATTAATCAAGCAGCCCGAATGGGCGGTAGCAAAGGCATCAACCGCTGCGCTGAAGGGGTGCAATTGGCAATGGCCGCCGCCGGCGACAAACACCTTCTTGGCACCGGTAACGGCAGGGCCATGGACAGCGCACTTAAAACCGATCCGCACCTGGTCAAAGTGGACCGCGCCACTGCTTTCGAGGCTCTAAACAAGGGTCACGTGGCCATTGTCACTAGAGAATGGACAGCTGCTAGAAAAGCAGCAAACAACGGCAAAGATTACGGACACATCGAAATTCTCATGAACAAAAACGGCAAAGTGATGGGCGCCAGCGATTACTATGGCGAACATAGAGTGCAAAGCAGTGCCTACAACTGGCGTGATGACCACTTCTATCTACCAAAAGCGGCCGTGCAAAATGCTTAGTTAAATCTAGCCGTGCGCTGAGCCTCAAATCTAGGTAAACTATTGGCCGGTGGCAGCTTGAGTCAGTATGTCTAGTCGTCTCAATTTAACTCTTTCGCGCAAGGCAATTATTCTTGTCTCAGTGCCGCTTGTGTTTGAGTTGTTGTTCGTGGCCGGACTGGTAACGCTCTTAGAGCAAGCTGAGCAGGAGCGGGCTAGAGAAGCACATGCCCGAGACGTCGCCACTCACGCCAACGGCCTGTTGCGTCTGCTTTTAGATGCAGGGATCTCAAGTATTCTTACTTATTTGACTGAATCGGAAAGTCAGCACAGCCGCTATCGACATTTGGTCGATGTTTTTAATAGCGAAGCAAGACAGCTCAAATATCTGGTACGCAACAACGATCACGAAAGGGAGATTTTTACCAAACTCGAAGCACTGAACAAAATTGCCATCGTCGAATTGAACAGCACCCACGAGCCCATGGTTACCGGCGATAAAGTGGAACTGATGAAAAAGTGGGTCAATGTCCAGCGCACACTAAATCGCATTTTCAAACTGGTGGATCAACTTGTAGAAGAACAACAGGCGGTACAGCTCTCGAAAAAAGAGGCACAAATACAATATCGCAATGGCGTCAAGGGTCTGATATTTGCTGCCGTTGTCTTCAACGTTTTACTGGCCCTTTTACTGGTTGCTTACTACAATCGCGGCACCACTAGAAGGTTTGCGGCCCTTGTCGACAATACAAAAAAACTGGCTGCCGACCAACCGTTAAATCCACCAATTAAAGGTGACAATGACGAAATCGCCTTGCTTGATCGCACCTTCCGCACCATGGCCGGTGCCCTGGCAGAGGCACTGCGCAAAGAGCGGGCCGTGATCGAAAATGCGGTAGAAGTAATTTGCTCTCTTGATGGCGATAGCCGCATCGCCGGTATGAATGCAGCTTGCCTCAAAGTCTGGGGTTACAAACCAGATGAATTAATCGGCCTCAGATTCAGTCAACTAATTTATACAGACAATATTCATGAGACTCTTGAAGCTGTGCAAGCCATTATTTCAGAGCAAGGCGAAGGTACTTTTGAAAATAAAATCAAACACAAAGACGGCAGCCTGATAGACATGGTCTGGACGGCCCAGTGGTCGAATCAAGAAAAAACACTCTTTTGTGTTGCTCACGACGTCACTGAACGCAAAAAAATCGAAAATCTCAAACAAGACTTTGTCGCCATGATCTCCCATGATTTGCGCACGCCACTGACCTCGGTGCAAGGCTTCTTGGATTTACTCAGAGCCAACGCTTACGGATCACTTTCTTCTTCCGGCAAAGAAAGTTTGGAGCTGGCTGAAATGAATATCGACAGAGTGGTGCATCTTGTAAACGAGATTCTCGATATTGAGAAGCTCGAATCAGGCATGCTCACCTTCGAAATGGAAACAGTAGATTTAAACAGCGTAATTATCAGATCCATCGAATCAGTTACAGGTTTTGCCAGACAGCAGCAAGTGGCCATATCTTATTCAGGCATGAGCGGCCAAGGTGCGCCCACAGGGGCCAATGTTCACGGTGACGCTGAACGTCTTACCCAAGTTGTGGTCAATTTGCTCTCCAATGCCATAAAATTTTCAGAATCTGGCGGCGAAATTACAGTCACGATTAAGCTCGGCAGCCAGATTGAAGTAGACATCGTCGACCGGGGTAGAGGAGTGCCGAAAAGTCAACGAGAGGCAATCTTTGAGCGTTTCCGTCAGGTGGAAGCAGCGGACGGCTCTGCCAAAGGAGGCTCGGGCCTGGGCCTTGCCATTTGCCGCGCGTTAATAGAAGAGCACGGTGGCACAATAGGTGTAGACGACGGCCCGGGAGCTGAGGGAAAAGGCAGTACATTCTGGTTTAAACTGCCGCGAAAGGGAACCTAATGGCAAAGATTTTGCTGGTTGAAGATGACGCTGGTTTGTCTCGCATGATAAGAGACTGGCTCTTGCTTGACCATCATCAGCTAGAAATGGCACCAGACGGCAAAGATGGCCTGGAAAAGCTACGCTTTTACAAATATGATCTGGTCATTCTCGACTGGACTTTGCCCCAGATGAGCGGCATTCAAGTCTTGCAAGAAATGCGCAAGCTTGGCCTCGACACACCGGTGATTATGCTCACCGGCCGTAACACCATACCCGATAAAGAAGAAGGTTTTGATGCCGGCGCCGACGATTATTTGACTAAACCGTTTCGCATGAAAGAACTGAGTGCGCGACTCAGGGCATTGCTGCGTCGGCCCACTGCTCTTGTGGATGAAGTCTTGCATTTTGGCGATCTGTTTGTCGATCGAGGCACTTATAAGGTCACCAAGGGCGGTGTCGAAATCAAACTACTGCCGACCGAATACGCCCTGCTCGAATTTCTCATGCGCCATCCCAATCAGGTTTTCACTCAAGAAGCACTGCTCGATAGAGTTTGGTCATCGCAATCTGATGCCACCAGCAACGCGCTAACCACTTGCGTTAAAAGATTGCGCAAAAAAATTGACAGCGAAAATCAAGAATCGCTCATTCAAACAGTTTATGGCGTCGGCTACAAGCTCGAGCTATCCTCAAGAAACGAAGGCTGAGCCGCTGGCCTGGAAGCCAGGAAACACCTTAAGCAGAGAGCCTTTGGCCACGTGCATTTGATCACTGAGCACGCTCGAGATTACCGTGCGGAAATCAGTGGTGGCAGGCACATCACGATTTTCATAGAGATTAGTTTGCGTCAGACCGCCAAAGCGGCCATAGACTTTGCCACCGGCCACGCCACCACCAAGTAGCCACATGACATTACCGTGCCCGTGGTCGGTGCCGCCATTGCCGTTCTCTCTGGCGGTTCGCCCAAACTCAGACATCACCACGATGCTGGTGTCTTTATATAACGGCCCTAGGCCGCTAACAAGATCGGCCAGACCGCTTGCCAGCGGAGTTAAATGACCGGCCAACTGACCCATTTCCGCTCCCTGGCGAACATGAGTGTCCCAGCCGCCAAAATCAACAAAAGCCACTTGCACTGTGGGGTCTTGCCTGAAAAGCGTGGCCAGTTGCCTACCAAAATTAGGAAAAGCATTGGGCGACTGAGCACCACGGTTGGCGATAATCTGTTCTTTGTCCATAGACATCATATTGCCGCTGTCACTCGGAGCAGGCATGGCAAGAATATTGTTGACGGTTTTATGCGCCGCCATTCCTTCAGCAAAGGCACCGCCAATATCATTGTTGAGGCCCGAGTATAGATCGGTAAAGGCACTTTCAACTCGTGGCCGATCGAGGGCTCCTCTCGATTGTTTGATGTTTTTCATCACAGTTGCTACCGAGGCAGGCCCTGAGCAAATGCGCGGCAAAACCGGCCCGATGCTAATAGCTCTTATGGGTGAATGCTTGGTGGGCAACTCCGAAATCAATCTGTTCACCCAACCGCTGCTGACAGATTTACGACCAGGCACGCCTGATTCCATATAGTCTTGAGCATCAAAATGCGATCTGGTCGGATCAGGCGAACCGCAAGCGTGCACAAAAGCGAGAGACTTGTCTTGAAACAACGGCTGCAGGGGTGCCAGCGCCGGGTGCATACCGAAATATCCATCAAGGTCAATTAGCCCGTTGGCTTTATGCAGAGCAATAGTCGGTCTAATTAGTTGATATTGATTGTCGCCATAAGGAGCAATGACGTTTAATCCGTCCATGCCGCCTCTCAGTAGAATGACAATCAACTTTTTGTGAGCTTCACCCTCAACATTACTGTACGCCCAGCTGCGAGACGGTAGCATAGCCGTTAGGGTTGAAGCGGCAGCCAGCTGGAGAAATTGACGACGATTCATAATTTTGCACCTGAATTTGGAACGGGAAGGGCTAATAATTCATAAAGTCGGGGCTGCCGAGCAAAATTGACGCTTTAAGCGGAGCGGGAGTTTTAGCAATGACCGCCTCGGTTTTGGCACTTAACTTGCCACCATTAACGGTATCGGCTATCTGATCGTAGCTGACAGTGATGCCCATCTGCGGCATAGCACCGCCACCAAGAATAGTGGCGAAATTTATGCGCTTGAGCAGGGCGTCGGAGTTAAGCCAGGCCGCCTTTGTATTTTTGTATCCGTCAGGCGTGAGACAACCATAAAGCGGCTGACCCTGCATTTTAAGAAAGTTAGCAATGAGCTCATAGCGCTCCGGCTGCACACCGGTTGCTCGTAGAGCCGATATGGCGTAGCGATAGGGACTCTTATATTTATTATTCTGATTGCGAACATCGAAAAACTCAGGGCTATCAAATAGCGTGGTTAAAACCGCTTTTATATCGCCATCACTGGCGGTGAATTTTTGCGTCAGTCTGTCCACCAGTGCCGGTGGCGGATCGTCAGCGACAAAATATTGGGCCAATTTATAACTGATGTGCCTGGCAGTGGACGGATGGCGGGCCAGCAAATCTAACGCTTCTTCGATTTCGCCGGCACCTTTGGCAGCAATTTTGTGCCCCAGTATTACTTTTTCACCCTGGTCGTGGCGGCTCGGATAAAACTGCCCGAAGTATCCAGCATTGGCACCATTATTTTGCACAGCCATGCGCCTTAAACCAGGCAACGGAATGCTTAAACCAGTTAGCACCCGCGCCAGCTCAATCACATCTTTTTGCGTATAACCGCCATCAACGCCAAGAGTGTGCAATTCCATCAGCTCTCTGGCGTAATTTTCATTTAGACCGCTTTTCTTTCCCTTCGGTCCCGGCACTCCAGCTGCGGCATTTTGAGCGTTATCTAGATAAAACAACATGGCCGGGTGATAGCAAGTTGCACCGAGAATGTCGCGGAATTTACCCAGCACATTGGGGCGAATTGCCTGTTCTTCATATGGGCCCACAAGCACATGATCTAGACCTTTATTGATGCTGATATTGAAATGGTTGAACCAGAAATCAACCATCACCTCCTGCAACTGGCGCGGGCTATATATAGCGCGCACCAGACGAGTTTTGATTATGGCCCCAGCAGTATCTCTGACATAAGTCTTCCTCTCGTTATTGGCATTGCCGCCTTTGCCTTTTTTGCCGGCGGTCTTGCCCGGCATCTCGCCGGCAGCGTCTTGCGCCTGAGCTTGCTGTTTTTTCAGCGTTTTGTTTTGCTGCATCGCCGTGCGGTATTTCTGAATCAGATCGCTTGACTTGGCACGAATAATTTCGGCAGCTTGCTCTTGATTTTCTACAATTTCCGCTTCGGCAATCGACTGGGGTTGCAGCTGACTCTGAATGTACGCTTTCACCCCCATTGCTTTTACCCTCTCAAAATCGCCGGGAGCAGCACCGAGAGTAAGTCGGTTTAAAACTTGCACCACCTGAGCGTCGCCGTCGGCGCGCACCGGGGTGGATGCGGCTACTTGCAGCGATTTGCTCGAGACCGGCCAACAGACGGGGCTTAGAACCGGGGCAAGCAGGCCAAAAGCAAGTGAGAGAGCCAGGATCTGCCGTTTCATAGAATTTTCTCCAAAAATGGCCGGGTTTTTACTCTTTAAAGAGTCCTTCTTTAGCAGCTAACGTAATCTCTGCCAAAAAAGTTCAATTTGGAAGCTTAAATTTTGTTACTTATCAGAAATCGCCGACATGCTAAATACAAGCAGTTACCACATATAAAAGATTGTCTGGCATAAATGGAGGCCGCGTGAAAAACATCGGAATTATCACCTCTGGCGGGGATTGCGGCGGTTTGAACGGCGTCATTAAAGGGGCAGCCCTCTCGGCCTTACACAGAGGCATGACTGCCTGGATCATTCCCAATGGCTATGCCGGTCTCTACAACCTTGTGGAATTAAAAACTCTGACCAAGCTCACTAGAGAGCGGATAGCGCAAATCGACGTTTTTCTGGCGGGCTCTGAAGCGGGCAACTCCCGCGTCAAAGTCTCGAAAATTAAAGACGACAAAAAATATGATCGAATCAAAGAAGGCTTGAAAAAGTTCAATCTTGACGCCCTGGTGATTGCCGGCGGCGACGACACCGGCAGTGTGGTGGTCGACCTTTCCGCCCAGGGCATTCCTTGCGTACACGCGCCCAAAACCATGGACCTCGACCTCATGCCTTACAGCGTGGGCGGTGACTCCACCATCAATCGCATCGCTGAGCAGGTGCGCGACTTGCACACCACCGGCCGCACCCACAACCGCATTCTGGTGATGGAAGTATTCGGCCGCTACGCAGGCCATACGGCTTTTCGCGGTGGAGTAGCGGCGGACGCCGACGCCATTCTCATTCCTGAAATTCCAGTTGATTTCGATGTGCTCTACAAACACGTAAAAGGCCTGTTCATCAAACGTGTGGAAGAAAGCGACGTTTATGCCGGAACTGTGATGGTGGTGGTGGCGGAAGGACTGCGCGATTCATCAGGCAACGAACTGGTGGACATGAATTCGCAACCAGACTCATTCGGCCACCGCAAATTAATCGGCGCCGGTACCTATGTGGTTAAGCAATTGAGTGACCGCATCAAAGCAGATCCAGAAATCAAAGCCTTCATGAAACGTACCGGGCAATTCGTCGAAGGAGTCTACGAAAATCCGGAAGTGCGCGATCTGCGCCCGGGGCACCTGGTACGTTGCGGTTTCGCCACACCAGTGGATGCAAACTTTGGTCTGGAAGTGGGTTCTGCAGCTGTTGAACTGATTTCCCAAGGCACATTTGGCGTTACAGTAGTTTCGTATCAAGCCGGCAAAATCGAATATATGGATGTAGCCGACGCCATTAAACAACGCTTTGTCAGCCCTGAAGATGTGGCTCTTTATGAGAGTCTCGGCACATCATTCGGCCGCGAGCCGGTTAAAGGGAATATTGAAGCGGTTAAAGTTTCAGGCCGCCCTACGCGCGTTTATTAATTAGTTTAGTGGCATTCGACGGCCAAATTAAGGTTTTAGATTTGCGGCTGCAGAACCCAGGAGATACCAGGCTCCTGGGCCAGCGCTTCGCCGTCAAAGACATTTTTGCCATCGCCGGTGAAACCACTGGTTTTGGCAATCCTGATTGGCTAGCTACACATGAACCGGCTGAGAGCAACGCCCCGGTTATAGATCAGTTGTTGAACCAGGGCGCTTCTCTAGTGGCCAAAAGTTGCAGCGACGAATTTGCTCTCAGCCTTGATGGCATTAATGAGCACTATGGTACGCCTCATAATACTCAGTTGCCAGACTGCATACCAGGCGGATCTTCCAGTGGTTCGGCTTCCATGGTGGCAAGCGAAATGGTTGATTTTGCCCTCGGTACCGACACAGCCGGATCGATTCGTGTGCCGGCCAGTTATTGCGGTATATGCAGTCTCAGACCGACTTTTGGTGCTATCAGTGTGGACGGCGTGCTCCCGCTTGGGCCCTCATTCGACACCGTGGGAATTTTAGCGCCCAATCTGTATGCTCTGGCAAAAGTAGCAGCGTGCCTGATTACACCGACCTATATTGCGTCTTCTTCGCATCCATTCAAAAACTTGATTATTCTGCAAGAATGTTTTGACTTACTTGACCAGGCGTTGATACCAGATATGATGGCAGCACTCATGTGCATTTCACCATATTTTAAATCGACTCAATCTGTCCAAAAATTGTTTCCCAAAAAGATGTTGCCGGGCGGACTGGTGGAAATGGTAGAAAAATTCTCAGCTATCCGTGGTTATGAGGCCTGGCAATGCCATGGCCAGTGGATCGAGGAAGTCAAACCAGATATGGCTGAAAGCGTAAAGCAACGCTTTTTACTCTGCCACGATGCCACCGAAAGTGATGCCATGGCGGCCCGCGTTCTGCAAACAGAAATGCAGCAATTTTTGACAGAAAAATTGAATGACGATTATGTTTTTTGCCTGCCCACTACCGTCAATCTGCCACCACTAAAAAGTGCCGGCGCCGACGAATTGCAAAAAAACCGCATGAGCAATATGCAGCTTTGCTCAATCGCCTCATTTGCCGGATTACCGCAGGTAACTATTCCGCTGCCACTGACCCAACTTAATATTAAATCGCCTAGTGGCCGCACAATTTCGAGCGGCATTTCGTTAATCGCCGGCAAAAATCACGACCTGGCACTGCTGGTGGCGGCGGCCTCGTGCTCACAAACCCTAAAGTCAGATGGAGACGGAAATACAGGCACCTGAAAGCCAGCTGGGCCTGACTACAAATCTGGTATATTACTAAATATATATGAGATCTCTGAAGCAAATCGGCACAAAAACGCAGCTTAAGCGGCCACGCGGTCGCAGAGGCTCGGCTATGAGCGAATTTGGCCCGGCGTTGTTTTTCATTTTCATATTTGCCGTCTTTCCTGTGGTGGACATCATCGCCCTCAGCTTTGGCTACATGTCTTGCGCCTCACTGAACGACATTCAATTGCGAGAAGCCGCAAAAATTCCCAAAAGCGTGGCCACTAGCCTCAAAGGGCCCGTTCTTCTCACCATTCCAGACAAATGGATGCAGACTGTCCTGGGGGGCGTATCTGGCCTTGCGGAACAGCCTGTCACAAAGGTCGATTATGATGCCAGTACGGGGAATATGTATGTAATCGTCTCCACTACAGTCAAAGTTCGCCCATTTCTCACTATTCCGTTTTTCTATAAGGTGCCCGGCCTCGGCGAACCGGCTTCGTTCACTGTCTCCAACAGTCGCTTGCTTGAGAATCCCATGTATGCAGCGCAGTAAACAGCAAACAGTTAAGGCTCATGGCAGGCGCTCACGCTCCGGCCAAACTTTAATTGAAGCCATGTTTGGTTTCGTCATTCTCATTCCAATTGGACTGGCTGCCGTAGACGTTGTTACTCTCATGAGCGCCATGCAAACGAATGAGCAATGGGCCGAAACGGCTGCCCGCGCCGCCGGCAGTTGCACCTGCGAAAACATGGGTAGCACTATGGCGAAGAAATCGCTCACCCGTTTTGTGCCCACCAACATCATAAGTTCCATAGAAATGGAGAAAATCAAATTTGATGAGCAGGCAGGTCAGGTGACGGTCAGTACTGTGATGCAAGTAAACATGCCCATTCCCATGCCGCTGATGAATCGCTTCGAATGCAGGGCCAGTGCCATACAACCCCTGCTTGCCACTCCGGCCGAACAGTAAATTATGCCAATTTTGTCTCAAATGAAATATAGGGAAAATGCCAAGCGCAGTCAGTCAGGCGCGTCTTTGTTGCTCATTATCGCTTGCGCATTTGGTCTGGTGCTTCTGATTTATGGCCTTTTTCAATTGTCCATGATCATGGGCGGATCGCGGCAAGTGCGCAACGCCGTTGATGCCGGGGCCCTGAATGTTTCGAAAAAAATGATGGAAATTCGGGTGACAACAGATCCCAAATACGCAGACGTTTCCGACACCAACGGCAAAGTAGGCATGAGTAACGTAAACCGGCTCTGGGGAAAGGCTTACTTGATCAATGCCAACCTGGAAGAGATGCAAAAAAGTGGCCGTGCCGGCCCCTCCGCTAGCTCCAACGGTGATACCGCTTATCAACTTGCCCAGAACGTTAACGACCAGCTATTCAACGAACTGGCCAGTTCAAAAAACCAGGACATTTATTTTCACCAGATGGCCGGCCGTCGCACGGCCAACCTGATCAACCCCGGCATGGGAATTGACAGAACTAAAACAGCAAGCTGCCCCATCGCCCTGGTAGACCGCGGTGACGAAAGCAATTTGACAATGCAACCAACACAAATTCCTGAAGGGGTGGAAGCAGGAAAAGTTGATAAAGGCAGCAAAAGTTATATGCAGGGTTACGTGCCCATGACTGCCAACAATAAGAAATTCACCTTCACTTCATTTCACGAAGGTGAGCAGCCTCACCTGATTTCTGACAGCCTCTTCGACGCCAGCCGCGCTGACAAAGCACCACTGGACGACAAAGGCACAACCATTCCCAATGCCTTTCGTCAATTTGCCGAAGCCAGCAATGGGCAAACAGGAGTTTCAGCAGTGGCCAGTGCTGTGGCCAATCCTATACGTACTTACGACATGGCGATTCCGCAGTCTTACATCACCATTCACGTCACAAATATCTCTATCTGGAATGTAGACAACAAATTTGCCAAAGCGATTCCATATAATTTTAAGCAGCAGAGGGTACACGGCCTGAAAGATTTTCAGACTCCAACTCGAGTAATAAATTGCTTTGGCACCATAGGGGGAGAGTATCAAGCCGTCAGCAGTATCAACGTCATTCTCAACGCTCTCAAGGCTGATATTAACCCAGCCATGAAAAAGCTCTTACAGCGCATTCAATGCATGGATCCTAAGTTTACAAAAGCCAAATTAGTCAAACTTTTTGAGCAGCAACAGTACGACCCCAAAGTGCTGCGCTATTATATTTTCGCTGCTGACCACAGCGCCGACCATACTGATCCCAATATTCAAATGGTGCCTGAAAATGGCTCCCTGCCACCATGGATCGACCCTAAGCAGTGGGATCCGCAGACCTTAGACCCTAATCTTGATGGCATTTCTGGTACGCCGCTGGTCACCGAACCTACCACCACAGATCAGTTTGCTCAGGCTGACCAGAGCCCTGGCGGTACACCCCAGCCTTATGCCACTAATACTGGCGTCATGATGTGGAAACCAGGCACCGGCTTTAACAAAGCCGTAGGAGATCTTTATGTTCAACGCCTGACCCAACTTTATTTCTCCAGCAAGCCATGATTATTAAAAGCGCTAGTTCGAATGTCCGCATCGCCGTCTTAACAGCCGTAGCTGCCGTCTTTAGTTCAGCCGTGGCCGCAACTCTGGCACCGCCGGCACTGGCAGAAAGTAAAGAGATGACTGAAGGAGTTTTTGATTTTAAAAACGGCGACTATAAGTCAGCCGAAAATAACTTTGGCCTGGCCCGGCAGGCCGAATTTAGCAATCCCAAATTTCATTACTACTTAGCCAATACCTACATTCACGTCAACAAAAAAGACCTGGCTATTCAAGAATTTCGCATTGCTTTTGCACTGGCACCGGAGCAGGAAGTCGGTAAGCTTTCGAAACAAGCTCTGGGATATTTGGGTGTCGAGTCTGAAGCCCGCCTGAAAACAAACAAGCCGCCGGTAATCGTACCTCTCACCGCTAAAGAAAAAGCCATGGAAGATGCCAGAAACTCACTGAAGAACCAGGTGGAGCAGGCAAAAAACGGCGTGCGTAGCCAACGGGAACGTGATGCTTTAGAAATGGCACGCATACAAAGCGACGCTCTGGCTAAGACTCAAAAAGAGTTGGAAGAGCGCATCGCCAAAGGCAAAGGAAGCAAAGAAAGCTTGAAACTGCTCGAGCAGATGAAACGTGACCTGGAAACCCACCGCAGTTCACTCGAGCGCGGCAACAGCCACGCTCAGGAAATTCAAAAAAGTGCAGACAATTTGCAAACTTTACTGGACGAAAAAAAGACTATCGGTTCGCCGAAACTGAGCCCTGTAGGAACTAACCTCTACATACGCAATTATTTTGACGATGGCAAAGGGGCAAAGAACCCGCCCACTTCACAAACTCACGGCATGCCCTCAACAGCCAATCCCACTGTTAATCCGGCTGGTAGTCCGGCTGGTAATCCGGCGGTTAGTCCAGCTATTACTCCGGGGGTTCGGCCAGAGAACCACGATGGCGTCAAAGCACCGGAAAAGAACAGTTCAAATTTGCAAAAGAAGACTTTATAATCCAATTTCCAGAAGGCACTGTAGCGCTAGAGATTCAGAGTTTAATCTGAAGTTTTAACTCAAGCCGATTCACCGACCCGTCTGCACGGTAGAAGATCTAAGAGGGGTGTCGCGACCCTCTATATCTAACCTGTATACTTACTGGCTGGAGAGCCTGCAAATTATTCTATGAATGCCTTCGACGACCCTAGCGAAGAAACCCAACTGAGCCTGGGGTTGGCTCAAACTAGCTTCAGTCAGTGGCGCGCCGGCGAACTCGACAAAGTTACCGCTTTGCAGCGTCTGGGCTCTGCCACAAGCGCGCTTGAAGTAACCCGCGCTATCTGGATGGAAACTGCAAGACAGGGGGTTTCCAGACTGACTACACGCACTGAGCGTGAGCTGCTTAACTTTTGCGAGTTGGTCAAAGGTATAGACAACCAGAAAGATTACGGCGTCAGCCTGCTCGACCACGTTCAAAAGGATGCTCTTTTATCGCTGGAAGCCGGCCTCGCCTTAAGTCAGGGGCCGGAGCGCGAAGAACCTGTAGCTTCCGTGCTTCAATCTTGCGGCTTTGTGCTGGCCATTAAAGCAGCTTTAGTCGAAATCTTGTGCTTAAAAAACACAATCGAAGCCGGTGCCCGCGCCGACACCCATTTAGAGGAATTGAAAAAGCGCCTGGCTGTGATTGAGACTCTGCAAAAAAGACTGCAGTCGGCGGTTGTTGACACCACTGGTGCTGCAGACAATGCCTGACGCAAGGCAGCTATTACTAAAGTGTGAGGATTAAGTGCCCAAGCCAGCTTTGACCAAATTTACCGAACTCGACCAGGCCGAACAAGAACTGGTTAACGGCGCCTGGGACGCAGCAAAAATTGCTTATGCGCCTTATTCGCAGTTCTATGTGGGCGCTGTAATCGAGGCAAAAAATCAAGAAGGTATAATCAAGCGCTTTGACGGCTGCAATGTTGAGAATGCCAGCTATGGCGGCGCCATTTGTGCTGAGCGCACAGCGGCGGTCAAAGCCGTGTCAGAAGGATTTACTATTTTTTTGCGCATTGCCGTGGTTGCTGCCACCAAACCCGGTGGCTCCCCGTGCGGCATCTGCCGCCAGGTGCTGCGTGAATTCGGCGGCCTCGAACTAATTGTTCTATCTATCCAAAATCAAAATAGCGATATTTGCAAATGGACATTAGACGGCCTCTTGCCAGATTCTTTTGGTCCGGAGTCGTTGTAACAAAGACAAAAACAGTCGAGGACATTCAATGGTTTCGCGTAAGAAGAGCAGTGCCAATAAATTTATTCAATTGCGAATTGACCTCAATGACGCACCGCTGCCGATTTGGAGACGCTTGCTGGTCAACGGTGAAATCACACTTGATCAGCTTCATGAAATCTTGCAGTTGACCATGGGCTGGTCTGGTTATCACATTCACCAATTCCATTTTGGCAACACCATATATGGTGATTTAACCGACGCCGAAAGCAAGAAGATAAAAGACCAGAGCAAGGTAAAACTTGCTGATCTCTTGACTCAAGACGGCGATGAATTTATTTATGAATATGACTTAAGTGATTCATGGAAACATACAGCTCGTGTTGAGCGCATTGTCGAGATTGAAAACGGCCCCCAGACAGCTCGCTGCATCATGGGCAAACGAGCTTGCCCACCAGAAGATGTCGGCGGCACAGAAGGCTATCGTCGCTTCATTGAAATTGTAGAAGATCCCGAAAACGAAGAAATCGAAGAACGATTGAGCTGGGTAGGCTGCGAATTTGATGCCAACAGCTTTGACGCCCGCCTCGTCAATCTACAACTTACCTTGATGGAAGCCAATCTCGGCGGCATGCTTCAGGCTCTGGCGCGATAATTTAGCGTGAAGCTTGAACGATACGAATCAGGTCGTAGCGCCTTGACTCCATATCAACCGGTGTGCCGCACATAGAATAGTAAGACGCTGTGCCAGGATTTGTCGTCGGTGTAAGCACGGTGGTTCCGGTCATGGCAATTTTGCTGCCATCTTTTGAGTGCAAACTATAATTGAAATCGAGAGCAATGGCCCCGGGTGTATATTTGCTCCAGTCTTCTGCGCGCACCACGGCAAAATCAGGCAAGCTGTGACTTGCAATTGCTCTAGTTGCCAGATTCACAAGAAGCGTCTTTAAACTCTGGCCTAGAGTGGGTAGTTGGGTCACCGAGAAAGTAGATAAACCGTTTTTATCTTGCAAGGTCAAGAGCGAAGCTCTTCCGCCGGAGAGGAATGCCGGCCCTGCAAGTCCCGGCGCGGGCCGGGCCGAGCACAACACACTCCGGCGGAAAAAATGCGCTCGT
>JADYXQ010000280.1 GCA_021772135.1 Candidatus Obscuribacter sp. | reverse complement strand
TAGAAAAAACCAGAAAAGAGAAAATCTACTGAAATCACCGGGATCTCAAGCGGCAAATTTAAACTGTCGCTCCCGGCAAAACATATTGACGCCAGACATAAAGATTCACGCTCATCTGACAGAAGAAGCGCTGTCGCTGGCATCCGATCCAACTCTAATAAAGTTAGATGGAACTTTAACGTCTGGCAAAAAGCATAGTGCCACCATTTTCATTCCAAACTCATTCACGTATTTGATGATGAAACTGCATGCCTTTTTCGACCAGGTGCAAAATCAGGGCAAGGGATTTGGCCGGCATCATGCCATGGACTCCTACCGCATTGTCGCAATGATGAATAAAACCGAGCACGACCTGACTAAGAAATTGATCGAAGTCCATAGCGATACAGGCGCGTGCCAACATGCGAGCTTTATTGTCAAAAATTATTTTGACAGAATTGACGCTCTGGGCATGATTCGACTGAGTGAACATGACTTATTTACGAAGCAACTGAAGATTCTAGAATTCGCGTGAGATTTTGATGGATTTATTTCAAGCGGTGACTGCTAAAGAGAAAAATTAGGGGTCAATAATTTCAGACCTTCTAAGAGCGAGCCGATCAGCATGGCAGATGCTGTGCATTTAATCAAAATTTATAAATCATCCCAAGTAATGCTTCTTTTCAGATCACGAAATTGCTTCCAATCAACTTTCCTTTCATACTGGAGTCTACCGACAACAATGCCCGGTGCTATCCCCAAGCTCGATGCAAATCTTTTAATTGAGTCGTGAGTAAAATTGTTTTTCGCAAGGTACGACTCAAATTTGTCTGCTGGAATTAGCAAATCCATGGCAAATCGATTTGCTGCGAGTTCTCGCTGATCAAGTGTGTCTTTAAATTTGTCTTCTAGTAGAATTTCCCTTTTAGCATGCTCAAGATAAACATGACCGGCTTCGTGAAAAAACGAAAACCAAAACATGTCATCAGTTTTATATCGCAAGCTAAGCTGAATGAGAGGTCGCGTCTGTCCGAGCCATCTCGTAGCACCGCTCACAGATGTCTTCGGAAGCTCATTTACGAATATAAGAATCACTCCAGACTTCAGGCATAAGGCTTGCATCTGCGGTACAAAGACGCTTGGCTTTTCAGTGGTAATAGTCTGAATCTCAACTAAAGCTTTAAAAAAATGCTCCCGGTGATACGGTGTGTTTGGCAGCCTTTGTGCTTCAAGCTCACCTCGTCTTAGCCATGCGGCCAATGCCCACTGATTGACTGCAAATGCCTGTGACTGACGGAAAGCAACCGGTTCAATAAGTGGGATTTTGTCGGAGCTAACAACTCCAAAAAAGCTTAAAGCAGCTTTTGCTTGTTCGCATTTGTCCTCAGCTTTTTCTAGCCAGCCATTAGCAATCATTTCCTTAACAGGCAAGTTTTTCAAAAAGGATACATCTTTTGAAATTCGTAAATTTTCTTCCTGTCTCGCAAGCCATGCTCTATAAGCGGCCTCACGAGCAAGCCAAAATCGCGAAGGTATTCGCAAAACGAGCTCCAGCTGCAGCGCTGTCTCAGGCGTAATCGCCGCTTTCCCCTGAATAATTTCGTTGATGGTCTTTTTAGGTCTGCCTGTTCTTTCGGCAAGTTCTGCTTGGGAGATACCCAATTTATGAAGTGTCTCTTGAAGTGTTTCTCCAGGTGCTGATACGTAATCAGGTTTGTATTCAGTTTGTTTTGTTTTATTCATGGGTGTCCTCGATGTCGAGTATGAGAACAGATTTGATTCGGCCCCAATCAAGCCCACCATCAGGCTTGCGGGGAACAGGCTTATCATTTGCTTTGAAAATTAGCCTTTTAGGATGAACAAGGTCGAGGGATAACTGATCCGCGCGATCATGAAGGAGTTCGTGGCACCGCCCTGGTAAATTTTTCAAGTCGTCTAAGGTTTCTGCTGCGTCAAGGTCGTCCAGCCTTCGGCGAATGACCTTTGCCATTTGGGTGCCGTAGCGCTGTACAAGCCTTTTGTGTTCATTACAACACTGCTTGAATTTTTCATTGTCAAAGTGAATTTCCACCGCTCATTAATACCCGCATGATATTAACCTCTCCTGACTCTCCTATACCATTAACCTCTGCGGTGAATTTACTATATATCGTTGACGTATCAGCTGTCAAGAAAGTAGCTAAATTGACCGTTTCGCGCTTTTGGGCTACAATGTAGCGACAGGTGTATAAATGAATCAAGATGCGGTTGTGAGAGCCAGGATTAATAAGAAAATCAAGGAAGATGCTTCAGCGGTTTTAGCATCCATGGGCCTGACTGCGTCTGATGCTTATCGAATGCTGATGATTCGCATTGCTGTGGAAAAGCGTCTGCCTTTTGATCCACTGAATCCGAATGACGAGACCATCGCCGCAATGAAAGAAGCACGCAGTGGACGTCTTACCAAAGTTTCTTCGATCGATGCTTTATTCGCTGCACTAGACGACGAGCCAAACCCTTAGCCAACTTCCTGAAATTTTCAGTGCGGATTATAACTACGGCGGGAATCCATGTCTTTTGCATTGAATGACAGGTTGCGCTATGCGTTTTATAAAATTCTCAAGCAAATTTAAAAAGGATTTCCGCCGGGAAGAGCGCGGGAAGCACAAAAAAATTCTGCGTAAAAAATTGCGCGAGGTTTTACATTTTCTGGAGGCCGACCAGCTTCTGCCGGCGCGGTTTAAAGACCACCCACTGTCAGGGCCATGGCAAGATTTCAATGATTGCCATATTTTGCCTGACCTGGTTTTGATTTATCGCAAACCGGATAAAGAAAATTTAGAACTCATTAGAATGGGCTCGCACAGTGAGTTGGGCTTATAACCTCTAGATATTGAACCCCCTCGAGTATACCGAGGGGGTTGGGTTGAAGCCTCTTATCGCCATTCCTTATGGAGAGCAACGAAGAGAATAAATGAATCAAAATGATCACCAATTCGTGGTGTACTAATTCTTTGGCTTTAACGAGGAATGTGATTTCCTAGTTATTCACCACGGTCCACAGAGCGCTTGCTTGCCCATGCCCATGGAGAAATTCGCAGTCGAACAGTAGATGAACAATGATCTATTAGAACAGATGAGAACCAGCATGAATTCATTCAGGCTTATCATTTCGCAGTCATGCATCCGGATAAGGGTGTGCTTGAGTGGTCACTAATCACCGCTGACGCCACCAAGCGCACCAGTTATAACACCACATCCTTCTGCATATACAGCCACCGCACATGCCACCACCACGGCGGATATACAGGGGTGATACCAGATCATTGGACATCAAGCCCAGCCTGGGTTTACAGACACGAACGCTTCGTTTCAAGGCCGAGGCCCACGCTATATATAGCAGTGCACACGCTACCGGTAGCGACTCCAGTTTGACATTTTATCTAAGGCGCAAACCTAAGCTGCACAATAGTTTCTAGACTTTGAGTAGATTTTGAACAGCATATAGCCTGTTGCGCACGAGGCAC
>JADYXQ010000279.1 GCA_021772135.1 Candidatus Obscuribacter sp. | reverse complement strand
TTTTGAATTTCGATATGCTTAACATTCTCCCAAGCTTACTCAAGCTGACAGGCGCCCGTTTTCAACCCGCACAGGACTTTTAGATCAGGCTCCTAGCCTCTGTATCGCTCGATTGTGTACTGCTATTTCCCGCTTTAAATTCTTGCCTGGCTTTCTTTTTTACCTCTTTTTTCATTCTTCGGCCCACGGCATCAGAGCTCCAGGCGCCTTCGCTAAAGCCGTTTTTGGCTCTTGTGAATTCGATGATGTCGCGTCCGCCGCCTTCAAGATTGTGAAAAACAAGGCCGCCAGCCTCTTGGTTGTAGCGCACGGTGACCAGGTCTCCGTAGCTTAAAGTGCCTTTGACTAGCTCGCGACCGAGACCGGCAACCAGCATTTTCTCAATCATGCGGGAGAGATCGCGCAGTTCTTTGCTGGCTGCTAGAGCCGTGTCGAGCATAAACTGACGGGCACTTTTGTTCACTTTCAGCGCGAATTGCAATTCTGCCGGCAGGTCGTAAGAGATGCGCTCGAGCACGTCGTTAATTTCTACGTCGACAACTTCGAGCATCTGCGAAGCGGTCAGATTTTTGAAAATCAAGGTGCAGTCGAAGCGGTTGCGGAATTCAGGCGTAAATCGCCTTTTCATCTCTTTGTCGACAATCGATTGGATTTCGGAGATGGTCAGCACTTTGGCTTTGCTGTTGAATCCGAGGCCGCCTTTAGCCATTTCTTCAGCCTTACCCATACCAAGATTCATGGTCAATATGAAAATGGTGTTGCTGAAGTCGCCTTCGATGCCGTTGGCAAATGTGCAGGTGCCGTCGTCGAAAATGCCCATGAAAAACGTGTCGATTTCTTCGCAGGCCTTCTCGTATTCGTCTAGTAGCACCACGTTGACATTGCACGTGGAGAAGCGACGGGCGCGTTTGAGATTGTGGGGCGAAATGCGAGAAGTGGCGTCAACTTCATCGGGCTTGAGTTTTTTCACTTCGTTAATGGAGACGTGGCCTTTGTAGTTGACTGAGCCGCCTTTGAGATCGAGCATCTGATGCGGTTCTTTGAAGTCTCCCATGTCGACTTTGATCATGGCCGTTTCGTCTCCGTGCAAAAGGCGGGCCAGTGTTTTGGCTGTGCGCGTTTTACCGGTTCCAGTGGGGCCTACGATAACGTAGACACCGATTGGCTTTTTGCGATTGCGCAGTGGGTTCTGAATGCGTTCGATCACATCAAGGGCGAGCTCATCCGCTTGCGATTGTCCGATGATAAATTTGCCGAAATTTTTGACGAAATCTCTGGCGCCACCGGTGCTTTCGCCGGTGTTCAAGATTACTGATTTATGTTCCATACAAAAAGTTTTGTGAGGCATCGTGCAATGCTTCGGGTGAAAGACCTTATGTCTCCTGTTAGATAATGCTGACGATTCGTCGTGCGTATATTGCTTAGTTTTTATTGGCTCAAGAAAATATTGTCGAAAAAATGAAATAGACTTTGATCTTAGGTAAAGCTTGCTGTGAGAACAAAGCCGTTTTGAAGATTCTTTTGTTTTTGCTGTGGTGTAAATACGCGCTGCACAAGGGCAGAGGTGAGTTACTTAACAAACCATGGACTGATTGACTGATTTGTTAAGTGACTCATCGCAATCAGCCGCACGAGCGCTGTGGCCGCCTGGGGCAAGTTATAATGACTGGCTCAGGCTTTTTTAGAGGAAATGACATGTCTCGATTGGCCCTTGTGCGCGATCCGCGGTTTTTAAATCACATTACACCCGATGCCCACCCGGAGTCGCCGCAACGTCTGGCCGCCATCGACACTGCCTTTGTTAAGGCGGCTCTGGACAATTCTGTAAAACAACTCGAGCCGCGTTCGGCCATGGAAGATGAAATTGCTCTGGTGCATAAGGCATCTTATATCGAGCAATTGCAGGACGATACTAAAAGAGCCAGTGGCGGAAGTTTGGTGCAACTGGACGCTGATACTTTTATGAGCGGCGCCACTTTCGATATTGCTAAACTCGCTGCTGGTGCGGGTTTGACAGCGATAGACGCTATTAAAAGCGGTGAGCACGACAGTGTTTTTGTCGCAGTGCGTCCACCTGGTCACCACGCTTTGATTGATAAGCCAATGGGTTTTTGTCTCTTCAATAATATCGCCGTTTCGGCTCGCTATGCGCAGCTCAGCGGCTACAAGAAAGTAATGATTATCGATTGGGATGTACACCACGGTAATGGTACACAGTGGGCTTTTTATGATGATCCGTCCGTGTTCTTTATTTCCTTTCAGCAGTATCCGTTCTGGCCCTACGATTCTGGTTGGTACACCGAAGACGGCAGTGGTGAGGGGCGCGGCTACAACATGAATATACCGTTGCCTAAAGGTACGGGAGACAGAGGTTATTTGAGTGCTTTCGATCAGCTGGTTAAGCCGGTTTGCCGTGAGTTTCAACCCGACCTGATTATGATTTCGGCCGGATACGACGCTCACCAGGACGATCCGCTGGGACAGCAAAATATCACCACTTCAGGTTATGCCATGCTCACACAAAGAGTGCGAGACCTTTCCTTTATGACTGGTGCTCCTGCTGTAGTGTTTCTCGAAGGTGGCTACAACACTCGTTCGCTCTCTGATTCGGCCATTGCCACCATGCGCGTGCTCAATGCTCGTGACGAAGGTGAAACGGGAGCTGTGCACGCTTCTTATCTGATGCCGGCGGCGGCAGGCATCAGCGAGCATGTCACTGGTGATCGCAATCCGGCTCTGGTGGATGAGCGCATTAGAGAAGTGCGCCAACATTTCGGTAAATTCTGGCCTACTCTGCGTTAGACGGGGTGATTGTCGCAGCTTTGTAAGCGCGGTAGTCAGGTGCTTGCGTGAGCTGTGATGGTGGAAAAGGTTCGCCCCTCTTCGAGTGACCTGATGTAAATGCTGTCGTTGTCAATGGCGGTGGTTCGCGCGCGGTATTTGAAGAGGCAGTGTGAGACCCGCTTTTGCGCAGCATGGCAGGCGAGTCTGGAGATTGTCAAGCCAGGGGCCTGAGCTTGGCGGCGAAAGTCGAGTTTTTTGCCCCGCTGTGCCCTATTGAGTGCAACTTGGCAAATCGCTATGTTGTACCTACATTTCTCTTTTCTCTCACCCAAACTATAAACCGACTTCAAACCTAAAGGCAGTTACTGACACGCACTCCATCTTTTCCTTTTCACGGAAGGTGATGTTGCACCGCTCTGCCTTTAGACTTGTAGTCACCGCTTCGTCGCCTGAGTTCCCACACAGCCGTCTGAAGCAGGAGAATTTTATATGTCGAACCAACTCTGTAAACCAAGTATGGGGCAGGAAAGCGACTGGAGTTTACTCTACGAGTCTGCTTTCCCGCTCGACGAGCGTATGCCTTTAGCCGATGTGCAAGCCATGCTTGCCAGCAACACCATGTTGCTTCATCGCACCACTAACGCCGCCGGCGAACTTTTGTGCTTCTCACTCGTCACACCCATGAGCAACTTTTCCTTGCTTGCCTACATCGCCACAGATCAGACCAAACGGTCTAGCGGTGTTGGTAGTAAGCACATGAAAGAGCTGCTTATTGTTCTCAAAAACACCTATCAAGCGACACACCTCGGTCTCTTTCTCGAAATCGAATCGACCAAAGAACCGAATCTGAGCGCTACCGAAGCCACCGACCGCAGACGTCGCCTGGCTTTTTATCAACGCCTACATTGCAAAAGGCTCTGCGGCAAAGACTACTTTTTGCCCAGCTATGGAGCAGGCCTTGCACACCGCGCCGGCGAACTTTTGTGGTTCGAGTATGGCAATGCTGTAGACAAAGACGCCACACTCGCGCAAGTAATTGCCGAGATTTACACACGTGGCTACGGCATCGCAGCTACCCATGCCACTTACGTGCAAGTAATGGCACAGTTCACCAACAGTTCTGCCACTGGGCAATACGACAGTGCTTGTGGAGTAGTTGCAACTCCGGCTGCTACACCGGCAATGGCTTTGCCTGTTACTCCTGTAGCTGCGCCGTCACCGTCACCGTCACCGTCACCGTCACCGTTCAATTAACCTTTCAATTCGTGGACCCGTCTGATTTTCGTTTGCATCTGGCATGCGAAATCAGACGGGCTCCTCGTTTTGTTATTGCTTCCTCAAGCAATTTGCTTCTTTTTTGCGAATGATTTTACTATATATATTAGTACGCGCTGGTCTCAGCATTGATTACTTATACGGTCTTCTGGGAATCTAGAAGTACTTAATATAATTCAGGATCCTGTTTGATGCCCAAATCGTTGGAAGGAGCTAAAAACCATAAAGTTGAGCAAGGAGAAGGCTCGACCTTAAATGGTGCTGCATTGCTGCAAGACGCTCACAAAGAAAAGAAGCAACCTAACGCACTTGTTAATTTTGGCACGTCCCTCGGCTACGAACTTGTAGAAGCCCGAGTTGACGGGCTATTGCAGTTTTTTGACCATTCTGGTGAGACTAAACTAGGCCTGTTTGCCCCTCCAGAGCAAGAACAATTCGGTACTGCTGGCTGGTACGGTCAGCAGCTAGGTGGTGCAGCCGGAACAGCCATATCTTTCTTGCTTTTGAAGAAAGTTGCTGGTTTGGGAGCGGCCCGTGAGGCCGAAGTTCGTCTGGCAAGCATTTTCGGTGAAAAACTGAGGCACTCATTAACTTCAGCAGCAGTCACTGGAGCGTTATATCAAGGCGTTTTTACACCGTCCAGTGGCTCGACAAGCACTCTTGGATTCACGGGTGACAGATTGCAACATGCCGGTATTGGAGCAGTCACTTTCGCGACTTTGGCCGGGAGCGCAAGAGGGCTCTCACATTTGGGCACCAGTCACAATTTGCCCTTACTCAAAAACAGTATCGTTAACTCAGCTCTATCAGGCCTGCCGGCCGGTTTTGTCAGCACTGAATTGGCAACTGGAGGCAAAGCCAGCGGCAGAGAAGTTGCAGAATCGATGTTTACTTATGCATTGATCGGGGGAGTCTTCGGAGGTGTCAATAGCCTTAAGCACCTGGCTACAAGACGACCGCCCGCGCAATTAAACACTCTAGAACAGAGCAATGTCGCACTGAGTGAGCAGTTGGCAATCTCCAATAAGCCCGTTCAAAGTCATGATGTGCGACTTGTAGCAACGCCAGAAACTCGTGTTGGCAAAATACAGATGCTCGCGCCAGAAGCTGCCATCGCCAAAGTAACCGACGTAGTGCCGCTCTCCCAAATGGTTCGAGAACTAAAAGGGTTTCCTGATGCACACACTTTTAAAAAGCAACTTGGTGGTCGGTCTCTCGGAACACTGCCGCCAGAGCTGTCTAGCACTGGTTTAACTCAAGCGGAAGCCTTCAGCAAACTTGACGCCCTGGCCAGAATGTTGCGATCTGTCGATTGCAACCTACCGTCGGTCAAAAAACAGGGTTTAGGTGCAGTTGATCTCGCTTTGCCCGAGTTCAAAATTCAGCTGGGTGAGACTGCCGTTGGCGTTAAGAAGATAGGTATGGGTGAAACGGCTACGGTCTATCGGCTCTCTGCTGACGGCAAAGATTTCGCTTTTAAAGTTGTGCATGATCCAGCACGTATTGATGTGCACGGCAGTCACAGCGAAGCCGGTGCTCTAACTTTCTTATCTCAGTATCAGATTCGTGATTTGAACAGATTTCACGCCTCCAATCCTGGCGGCAGTGGCGGTTGGGTGTTAAACGATTTTGTTACTAAGCCCGTCATTCAACCTGGTGTTGAGCTAAAAACTATATTAAAGCAAAATGGACTGCAGTTGGGCGACGATTGGAGTGCAAACCGAGGTCCAGGCGGAATTATCTGGGACGTTGGCGGTATCGAACCGATTTCGGTGGGATATCCGAAGACGCTTCATGCCTTTCGTGATTTGCTGAATTCAGAACAGGGGCGGATGATAGCTGGTCGAAGAATGAATATGATTGAGCCCACGGAAGCAAAGGAGGCGTTGCTATTAGCGCTCGCTTATCCGGAAGTTAGTGGACAGGTGCCGCGCAGTGCTGCAAGAATTCTGCATGATAAAGGCGAGCTTGCCGAAGTTTTACATAAGGCTCTCAAAACTCCGGGAGCGGCTGGAAGAGCAGCTTTTGAACTAGATTATTTAAAAGGCACACCGCACATTCGCGACCTTTACTACGAAGCATTGAAAAATCCGGAATCAAGAATTGAAGCGGCGAAACAAATAGATCAGTTGGCGCCGCAAGACAGAATGCAAGCATTTGAAGCCGCATTTAAATATCCAGAATGCCGACCGATGGCTGCCCGAGCCGTTGCCTCGCTACCGAATGCAACAGATAGAGCCGCTGCCAGGCAAATGGCCGAAAAAGACAGCGGGGCGCAAATTGCTCTTGCTTTGCAAGACGCTTGGAAAGGGCTTGAGCACCGCTTGAGCAATAACTATATAAGCGACTGGCTAGTTAAATATTATAATGACGCACCATAGAAGCTTTTAATTCGCTTTAACCGCATTGCATTTTATAAGCCACTAGATGTGGTGGCACCCGCTAACTATTTGAAAGTCTGGGGCAAGTAAATCGTGAAAATTTGGACTTGAACTGCTGCAAATCGACCCGACTTACTACGTATTCTCCGCGTAGACAGACTCTGATTTTTATTAAACAATGGTGTCCCCTGCTTGAACTAGTACGTCCAGACTCTTTGAGAATGGGCATAATCAAAATGAAACCGCTGGCTTGCAGGAGTTCTATGGGCGATTCACCAGAAAAAGATCAAAGCAAAAAGAGCGCGGAGAAAGGTCACGTCATTGACACCTTTCCGCCCGAGGTAGTCTCTGGTTTGCCGCAAGCAGAAAAGCTTAAGACCACTCTTTATGATCTGGCTCAGCACTCGCTCACCCGTAGGGCAGAAAAAACCGGTGAGCATAAGGGCCAAGACCAAATTTACTTTGAGTTGAATCGCATTATGCGCATCAACGGGTATACCGACGCCAAACTGGACGGTCGCAGCAAAATAAGCGACGAAAATTTGCCCAAAGGCTGGAATGCGGTCAAAAGTGGTCAGGAATTTAAACTCTATGACTCGGCAGATCTGAAGGTATCGCCTGCCGAGGCTCTGAGCGAATCTATCAGGCGGCAGATCATTGAAGAAACCTTGACCATTCCGGTCAAACCTAAACAAGGTTACTATCAGGTTTTGGAGGATATGAATCCGGCTCAGGCAGAGCCGGAACGAGTGAAAGAAGCGCGTCGTATCAAAGCTATTAATGGCGGCCGAGAAGTTCTCATTGTGGGTGAGCGTTTGCCTACGGCCACAGAAAAACAGCGCGCTGAAATGCTCGAGAAACGATTGCGCGAGGCGGCCGAAAAAGAGAAAGCAAAAGCGCCGCCCGAACGTGAGACCAAACCGGAACCTAAGCCAGAAACAAAACCAGAAAGCAAAGCAGATCCTGGCAAAAAATCACCAGCTACGCCTGAAACCAAACCGCCGGAAGAAAAAGGCAATCCTGCTGGAGACGGCTCAAAAAATAATCAACCTCCAGTAAAAGATCCGGCAGTGGAAAAAGCGGAAGCGGCGAAAGCGGCTATGCAAGCTGAAGTTGCGCGCCTTGCCGGAGAACATGCTTTCAGTCAAAAGGCTTTAAAGCAAGAATTATCCAAACAAGGATTCATCGGTAATGCTTTTGATGCTGCTAAAAACAATATCGGTACATCCGGTCAAGACAAATCATGGTATGAGCCAGGGCGGCTCTGGTCAGGGCTTTTCGATAAAGATCTGGGATCGGCCAAAAC
>JADYXQ010000278.1 GCA_021772135.1 Candidatus Obscuribacter sp. | reverse complement strand
CTTGACCGCGCAGGGACTCACTGACGCGAAAATTCAGCTCATCTCCGGCCACGGCAATCGAAAAAGCCTTGAGCTTTATCAGCATTTGTCGCTCGCAGCTATCGAGGGTGACTACCAAAAAGCTGTTCGCAATTTAGAAATTTAGGCAATTTTTGCAACAGAGCCTTTTTGTACCTTTGTTTAAAAACACCCTACTTTCGGGGCCCGAATGGCTACGTGTACAGCCGCGTCTTGGTGAGATAAGATGAGTTAGCAAATTTTGTAATTTTTTAGGGGTGATCAAAATGGCTGGAGTTTTAGACTCGAAGGGAGTTCTTAGTCGCGTGCCCTACCAAGGCTTAACTACCTTCTGGCGAGCTGACTATACCCAAGATCTTATCTGCGTAGATTTTGCAGTTTACGGCGTGCCCAACGATATCGAGATCGTCAACCGCCCAGGCACTCGGTATGGTCCACGAGCCATCCGCGAGCAGTCCCTGTATGTTGGTTTTCCCGGGATTCACTGGCCTAATGATTACAACCTTATGGAAGAGCACAGGTTGATCGATTACGGCGATATTCCGTTTTATCCCGGACAAGTCGATCAGATGTTAGCCAATACTGAAGAACATGTTGGACTCATGTCAGCGGCTGGCATCGGTACTCTCGGACTTGGTGGTGATCACCTAGTGGCATATCCAGCCATTAAAGCTCATGCCAAGCACCATGGCAAAATATCGCTGATTCATTTTGATGCACACACTGACACGTTCGAGTCAACCCATCTCAACCATGGCAGCATGTTTTGGCATGGTGTCCAGGAGGGCTTCATCGATCCGGAGTCCAGCATACAGATCGGCATACGCACGATTATTCCACCAGGCGGTGACCGCTTTACCATTTTGACATCGCATCAGTGCATTGATATGGGCGCTAAAGCGATTGTGGAAAAAGTTCGACAAGTTGTAGGTGACCGCAAATGCTACATCTCGATTGATGTTGATGGAATGGATCCTGCCTGCGCGCCAGGCACCGGCACACCTGTTCCGGGTGGTATCACTTCGGCAATGCAACGTGAGATTCTCTGGGGAACACATGGTCTGAACGTTGTCGGTGGCGACGTGGTTGAAGTATCACCACCTTACGATCCATCGCACATTACGGCCATCCTTGGCGCGACATTAGGTATGGATATCGTCTATGCGATGGCAGCCGCACCGTTTCGCAATCTAACTCGTAAATCTTCTGCTGTTCATGGGAAATAATCGCGCGAGGAATCTCTCTTCCACTAGGTTCATTCTGCGGCCTGAGTTTTCGTCAAACGTTGGGGCCGGAAGATTTTAGGCGGCCTCCTTTTCTTTTTTGATTCCATCAACGAAATTGATTCCTTCGATTACTTCAGCAAGATGGTCTTGTCCATTCAGTTTGCGCCAGCGTTGTTGAGCACTTAAACAAAGCTTGAACACCATGGTGAGCATGGTCTCTCTGCTCAGTGAACCTCGTGTTTTTGCCGTTCTTGGCTCTGGGATAGCGAAGCTGTTACCAGATGCAAAGTCATAGGCTCTGAGGTGGCGAAGCTGCATCTACCGGCAATGTCCGATGAAACACCTGATGAATAGCGAGTTTTGTCACCTAACCGATCATCGAAATGGTTCGTCACCTCAAATCAAAAAAATCGACTACTCGCGCCAAATTTATGTTGATTTTCTATAAATGCATGCGCGCCTCGCCTGAGCACCTCAAGAAAAGTTCCTAGAACGCTATGTGTAGGAAATTTTCGCCTCAACTTGACGCTTCTGCACGGCTATACGCCCATAACTGACTTGGAAAACCATCGAAGTGCACTTGCTAAGTCAATAATCGGAACTTGGTATTTTACTGTTTAGATTGCCGGTAGCGACAAGAACGCCACCTCAGAGCCTAATCCGAATATGCTTCCAAACGGCGTTATGAGCCGTTCGACACGTACCGGCCACATAAACACGGAAAGTATGCCTAAGCTACTTGACGAGTTGACAACAGCAGGCTTCTGTCAAGCTACTAACGCCCATTCAGACCGTGTTTCAAGCCTCACTGCTGATTTAGATCGCAATTTTGTTGACAAGAACCGCTTGCCAGCGTTTTAGGTCAGCAGCCCTTTGGGTTGGTTTTATTGCTAAGCCAGAGTCGATTGCTGAGTAACGATTTCGGGCTTAGCGTAGGTTTTGACCATTTAAATGTCGGGACCCGACATTTAAATGGTCAAGGGGTGAAAGTATGTTTAATCCTGCCCAAGACTCCGCCTGACAATCCCACTCAGCACTTTACAACGAGGCTGCTCAAGGCCGTGACCTCCCCCCACCTCGCTCCTTTCTTCCTAATTCGATTTAGATTTAAGAAGCTAATCTGTCTTTTAGGTCTCTCATTTTGGCGTGAGTACCTACTTGGATCGCAAGTCGCTACATGTATCCGTGCGAACGAGGCTCTATGTTGCAACTCAGTGGTACTGAAATTCTGTTATGGGTTCAAGGAAATGCAACAACTGTCACTGGTCGTGATTTTTTCAAAGAAGGCAAAGGAATCCCCAGCCCTATCTTGCTCACAAGGTACGCTGGTCATGGCAGTTTTAACGAGTCATGCAAAACCGCCCTTGCACTCACAAAGATGGATTGGAACAGCGATAGCTTATACAGCAAAGAACCAGTAACAATCAAATATGCTGGGGTTTTAGCTGATATAGCAAAGCGGATGGATACGGTGGGTTCACAACCCTACGAATTTCGTTTCTTTATGTAGGATACCTGATTATTTGTTTGTGACAACTGTTCCTCAAAAATTTATTTTTTTGATGGCAGGCCAGACTTAACATTTTTTTTGCAAGCACCAGGTAGGCGAGACTCATGACTCGTCAGAATTGACGGATCAACAAACCTGGCGCACAAAAAAGAGCGCTCGGAGCGCCCTTTTTCAGTTTTAAGTTGGTTTTAATTCGGTCTTAAAACCTGCCTCTAGTATCTCCAGTTAAAGAGCTTCTTGTACCAGGGGCGCTTGAGCAGAGTATTTTCGGCCACTGCAGCGTCCAGCCAGGTCTCTAATTCAACGATTTTGCCTTCCAGATCTTTTGTGCGCTCGAGGCGCAAATCTTGAGCAAAAATCTCCTTTTCCATAACGAGTAATGACTCGTGCGCCTTTTGCAATTTAAAGCTTGTCTCTAGCACAAGCTCATTGACCAGTTCGACCTGAGTCATCAAATCTAGTATCAGTCTGGTTTCGGAGACCGCACCAGGAGCGGTATCAACCGCAGGACCAGATGTAACGGCATTGTCCAGCACCAGTTCGACGTGACCCATCTCCAGCAATGGTTCTAGGCCATCGAGATTGAGCGGATCGCCAATTAGTTTTAGTTGTCGTAATGATTCAGCCATATAACACCCCTGGATCGAATATCGATATTATGGGCAGTATCAATACTAAGGGCAACTCTTGACTTCAGAAAATGGCGCCCAGAGGCAAAAGTCGCCTCTTTATCAGTCAGATTTGCCTGATTTATCACCGCGATAGAGATACCAGATAAAGCCACCAAAGATGGTGAGTGAAAGAAAGACCAATAATCCAATACATCCCACCATTAAATAAAATGCCTGGGGATCTTTCGTCTGTAACTCTAAAAATTCTCGAAACCAGTCGTTCACAATTTTTCCTCTGGCAAGCTGCGTTCACGCCAGGCGCGCATTCCACCCGCCATAGATAAAATGTTTGTATAACCCATCTTTTGCAAATTATCCGCCGACATGGCCGAGCGATATCCGCCACCACAATAAAGAACAATTGCCCGTTCTTTATTAGGTTCGGTTTTGATAATGTCGCGTTCGATTATTCCTCGACCCAAGTGAATTGCACTAGGAGCATGCCCTTCCAACCACTCATGGTCTTCGCGCACATCAACGAGTAAAAAATCTTCGCCATTTTTCTGAAAATCTAGCACCTCGTCGATACTAATTTCTTTTATGCGTGGCTTGATTTGTGCCACCAGATCTTCAAATTCTTGCGAGTGAATCATTTGTCTGTTCCTAAATTGAGGTAGCGGGCTACAGTCTACGACATAGTGGCCAATGCTTCCTCGCAACGCCGGTATGACAACCCTTTATAAGGGCAAGCTTGAGATTTGCGGGCCCAAGCCCGGCCCATGGCATAATCAGGGCTGCAACCGCTTGTGATGAGGCCAGAGAAATGCTCTATAAAAATTCCACTAATACAGTCGAGCTATTCGGCGTAAAGGTACCAGAGCCCAAGGTATTGCTTGATTTTCTCGGTTTCGAAACCCATATTAGACAAATTCGCGCCAAGCGCGGAGTGGAGGTTTCACCAACCTGGTACGACCACGCAGCCTATTATGTAGTCGACATCCCTGCCGACAAAATGTTCG
Organism: Candidatus Obscuribacter sp.; assembly: GCA_021772135.1. Taxonomy (GTDB): domain Bacteria; phylum Cyanobacteriota; class Vampirovibrionia; order Obscuribacterales; family Obscuribacteraceae. The sequence continues at coordinate 4,117 of JADYXQ010000278.1, read as the reverse complement.
CCACCGGCGAAGAAGTGAACATTCCCGCCATCGTCAAAGCGCCTGACTATGAGTTTGAGATTGGTTGTCTGGCTACCAAATCGGCCCTGCTCACTAACGAAGCTGAGGCGCTTGAATTTATCAAAGAGCATTGCTATTTCACCATTCTCAATGACTGGTCGGCTCGCGACATTCAAAAGAAAGATATGGAAGGCCTGGGGCCGACAAACAGTAAATTTGTGATCGGTAAAAGTATCGGTCCAAAGCTGGTCAGAGCGGGCGATCTAAAAATGGATGACCATGGGGTCTTCGATATGGAAATGATTTTGACAATTAATGGTGAGGAAAGATCGCGCAGTAACTACAACACGCTATACCATACTCACCCAACCACCGGGCAAAAAAGCGCTTGGAGCTTCCCTCGCATATTTGCCTGGTTAGGCCAGCAAAATATCGCCATTCAACCAGGATATCTCTTTGGTTCAGGCACCGTGGGTAATGGCTGCATCGCCGAGTTTATGGCTACTTATGACGCCACTACAGGCGCTGAATTAACTCCAGCAGTTTACCCCTGGCTCAAAGACGGCGACGTCGTCAAAATGGAAGTGAGTGGTATCGGCGTTCTGGAAAACCAGGTGCGCATTAAAGAACTGGCATCGGTCAAATAAGGCGCAAAACTAGAGGAAAATTCGAATGGCAGTTAAATCAGAACTCAAATTAGCGACACTAAGCTATGTCATCGTTTATGTTCAAGATACAACCGTCTCATTGCCTTTCTACCGCGACATTCTTGGCATGACCCTTAAATCAGAAGAAAGTGGCTGGGTGGAATTTGAAACTGGTGGTACCACACTGGCTCTTCATGTAATGAAGCCTGGTGAAAAACATGCAGGCAATACTAAAGGACAGCCCATAATAGTTTTTACTGTGAACAATGTGCATGAAGTGCGCGCTGAGCTGCTTTCACGCGGCGTCACATTCAAGACCGAATGCGAAGTGGTTTGCGAAGCCGGCGATCACGTGGGCATGAGCACTAACTTCTACGATCCTGACGGCAATTTATATTCGATTTTCTCATTGGTCAATAGAAATGCTTCCTCATCAGGCTCCACTCTATAGCGCTTTCGATGCCCTCCAGCAAAACGATCTAAAAGAGGTTGAATCTCGAATTCAGGAATTTTTCGTTGCCCTCGAAAGCGATTTAATAGCCATCGACTGCCGTCAACAGCACTTTGAACGGCAAGTTTTCGAAGCCGATTTCGTCAGTATTCTCACCAGGGAAGAAATTGACGCATGGTGGGTTTTGTCTGCTGTAAAGATGCAGAGACGCGATTGGGAGGGAGCCCTTGCTGATTGTCATCGGCAGATAGAACTGATAGACCAACATTATGGTTTCGCATCGCCATCGTGGAAGCATCCAGAAACAAGAATTCCGCACGATGGTGGCGTCTTTGGAGCCTTAGACAAGCAATTGCATCTCGTCTTAAACGCTCATCCCTCGTGTGGCGGAAGGTCCCTTAAGCATGAAAAGAAGGAGACCGACATAAACGTCGCCAGGGGTGTGATTGAATCCCTTCTGGCATGCTTGCGAGCCCACCCATGCTTATTGTGAGAAATCGCTTGAGCACGCGCAATTTCATAGAATTATATTCGTCTCCTAACGAAAGTACCAACAGTAGGCGTGGTCAGTCCTTTATCAGTAACTCTTGCCTTTGACGTCTTGTACTGTGGGGCATCCGGCACTCTCAAATACTTTTTGACAGTATTTCTCGAAATACCGAACTCCTTTGCCAGCCAGGGTTTGCTTTTACCCTGGCGATAGTGCATGTGGCGGATAGACACCCACGTGTCCTGGTCAATCATTCTTGCCGTAAATTTTCTAAGCTCCATCACTGGGAGCCCATAAATTATCGGCCTAAATACAAAACTGATCAATTTTCGATTGCCATTATCCAAAAACCTGCTTAGTTTTAGATTGCCACAATCACCCATCTGGACCTTGAGTAGTTTGCTGTTCAGACTGGGTTTGATACCCAGGGTCACTTGGCGGTTGACCTCCGCTGTTATTTCATTTACGCCATCACAGACGCGCGCACTCTAGTTTTCACGGATGACGGGGTTAAGCAAATCGTGACCTTCAACAATAAGCACTTCGGGCCGGTGGAAGCGAAGGCATATTCCAAAACTCGGACGGATGTGCTCTTCCGCTCAAGCTTGGAGCCGGAATCGCCAGGGGTGAACGACGGCTTCTGGGGTAATGAGAATGGCGAGATGGCCACGAAAATTTTAGAAGAGAAATTAGAGCAGGCGGAAGCGAGGACGGTGAAGGACACTAAGAGCAGTTCGACTAGCGGGTCAAATTTTGCGGTGGAGATGGAGGCGCATTGAGCATGCTCACTAGATTGAACAAGGCTAGTACGACAAAAAAGCCGCCCACAAACCAGATTATGTTCATTATGATTTTGCGCGCGATTGAGGAGGCAGCCTTTGATGGCGTGACCGCTGTAGCTGTCAGAGCTATATTTCCTCCTGTTCTAGCACCTGTCTGATTGCCTTTAGATTTTGCTGCTACTTTCTTGGGCCGCTCATAAGTTTTTAGCACCATTTCTGCATCTTGTTGATAAACCAGAATATCGCTTAGCGCCAGCATTTTACTGTTGTTTGCACTGTCTTGCAAAGCATGGCTTCTGCAGTGCATTCCCACTATTTCATTGCTTTGTAAAATTGGCGTTCCAGCGGCGCTTCGCGGCAGGTTAATGTTGTGATCGAAGAAGCCTGTCTGCAGGTTTCTTTCGGAAGAAATTGCACCGGTCTTTTCCTTCATTTGCATTGACGCAGGTTCAATACTAATGTTGGTGATTGAGCTCTGTGGATCTAAATTGGCCTTGGACAAACCCTGTAAGTGGTGAGCATTTCTTTCGATGTTGGCGGAACTGCTATTGCTCGAGAGTGCGCTTATCTGGCCGCTTCTGCTCAATTCGAAAAGTGTTCGATAGATGATATAGTCATCACACCTTAGCATCATCCACAAATCGTCAGCGGGAGTTATTTGATCGAGGGCTTGAAAAATTTCCTGAGCAAACGGTTTTACCTCCGCTGAAAGACGACTGCTATCGCACTGTGGTTTAGTTCGACCGAAAGCAATGAGGCTTACGGCCAGACCTGAGCGAATGCGCTCCAGTTCGTCCAGTCTGCGGTAAGCTTCCAGTAAAATTGTTTCAGATGGCTTATTCACCAGAGCATTTGGCCAGGTGCCTTGATTTTTAGTTGGATAAAATGCAAATTTGGTGACAAGATTTTTTTGAATGATCTGGTAAATTGCCATCTCGTTCCAGAGATTCTGGTAAGTGGCCGAGACAATCCGCCCCTTTAAACAAAAAATTTGAGCTAGCGGCCGCATAAGGTCGTCGCAGAGATAGAGAATGCCGTCGCGTTGCGCGTTATTCAATGTTTGTAAAACAAGTGGCAGATCTATGTCTAGAAGCGTACCGCGAAAACCCTCCTGATCAAAAATGAGTGGATAGCGCAAAGAACTGCTCAGGGCTTCGATTTCGTCAGAGGGCAATTTCTCTAATTTCTTGTCATTCAAATTTAAAAAACAGCAATCGAAAGCCTGCTCAGTTGCTGGTGGAGCTGGTGCGCCTGTTAACGAATTTATCAGTGCTTTGTCAAAAAAATTGTGCATCGTAATGGAGCTAACCGAATATTCGCTTCCGGTTTGAATAATTATCTTCAAAGCATCAGGACTGTATCGGTATGGTGCCAGAATAGAAGCCACCGACACCACCATTTCCGGTGAAATCTGAAAGCAGCTGGCCACCGGTTGAAATGTCGGTGAAGAGCGATCATAAATCAGTCCAATCGCTTTTGAGCCAGAACTTTCAACTGTAGAAGTAATTACTTGCAACGCGATACCAGCGGGCGGATATAAATTGTTTGCGTCATCACTTCGGTGCCGTGGAGTCGCGATTTGAGTCTGGAACCGTGGGCGGAGCCGACGGACTGACTTCAGCTGGAGCGGGGGTTAACGCTTCTGGCGAAGCTGGGGGAATGGCTGGCAGCTGGGCAGGTTCTGGAACCGCAACTGGCGCAACAGTGACGGGAGCTGCGGGGGCCGACTCGACTTTGACTTCTGAAG
>JADYXQ010000277.1 GCA_021772135.1 Candidatus Obscuribacter sp. | reverse complement strand
TGTCTTTGTTCAATGCACCGGTGCTTTTTTCTAATTCTTCGTAAGACAAATTAACAGCACCGGGAATGTGACTTTTGGCAAATAATTCAGGAGTGCGCAAGTCGACTACTGTAATCGGCTCTTTAGCAGCCAGTGCATACTTGAGGGCAATCGGTCCAATCTCAAAAGCAAGTTTTTGTTCAAAAAATTCAATTGCTTTGGTTTGTTCTTTAGCTAGTGTTTCGATACTCATTTTATTCTCCAATCTATTTAAATTGATACGCCTGCTGCAAGTCAAAATCGACCTTGCAACTTTGATGTGTCAAGCATAGAATAGTCAGTATACATTCGCAAGAAGACACCTTATTGTTGGCTAACAACCCAAATGTTCTATAGTATCCATTTGGAAACTAACAAATTTTAAGCACAGACGGGGATTACAGAAAGATGGTAAGCAAGTTTGAGTGCAGAATTATGACCACAATGGCCATGATTTCGAATAAATGGAAAGTATTAATCGTCTGCCAATTGCGTCCCGGCACTCTACGTTTTAATGAACTGATGCGTTCTTTACAGGGCGTCAGCCAGAAAGTACTAACGAGCCAGCTGCGCGAACTCGAAGATGACGGGCTGGTGGCGCGCAAAATCTATGCGGAGGTTCCGCCACGAGTCGAATATTCGCTGACGCCGTTGGGTCAAACACTGGTTCCGGTCTTGAACAGCCTTGAGCAATGGGCGCAGGAGCATAGTGATGAAATTATTGATTGCCACAGTCGTGCCGAGCAAAAAGAAAAGCGCAAAGAAAAAGCTAAAGCAAAAGAATCCCTAATTCAGCGGGCGCCGACAATACGATGAATGGAAGAATAAGCTTCGTGCTTACCGAAACTATTGTTGATGGTGACGGTAACCATCTCGTCGCTTAGATAGGCTTCCAGATTATTGGTGCGATCAAGGCATCCACCAATGCCTTCGATAAAACCATCATCAAAGGCTATGCAGTTAACGTTTTGCAAATGCTTTACTTTATCTTGAATCTGCCTGTAGAACTGTTCCATCTCTCGTTCGGTTTTGCGAAAAACATAAAAGTCAATACTGTCGCGCACTTTGGTGGCAATGGTATCGGCTTTCTTGGCTGAGACACTGCCGCAGTCAATCCACAAAACAATATTACCGCCATCATCACGTGCCACCAGATCGGGCACAAAATGCCAGCCGGCATCTTCGTCAATGCGCGGACGCTTTTTGAAAAACATCAAATAAGCAAGCAATTTAAGAGCGATGTGGTCGCCTGACTCGTTATTGAAAGCACCGACCACAAGTTTTTCAGTGATTTCTTGCTTGCCGTCACCGGCTTGAATATTGAACGAATATTTCATTTACGAACGCGGATAGGAATTGCCTTTTCAACCCTGTCATCATACTTGATTGAGAAACCGCTATCACGACTTTGATCGAACGGCTCGGCAAAAGTTTGGATGCTGCTCACTTCCGCCGCGGCGCTTGCCAGGGTCTGGGGGCAGATCATAGCCATCTGTTCTTCGAATTTCTTTCTTTCATTGCTGCATTGACTGGACATAAACATTGAACTCGAATATTTGGCAGCAAGCAATAAATCGAATGTTTGCCTGGCTAAACGCACTTCGCCTTTTTTCTCCATATTGCTGCAATTGGACATCTTCTGGAAACGCAGACGATTTGTCAGTTCAATCAACGCCACACCAAATGGTCTCGATATGAAATTGGTTTTCTCCAGTTTGCTCAAACAATCGACATACTGCGGATGGGCAACTCGCTGCCAGCACCTGAATTTATTTACGCAGAGACTCGCGGGTGTTGCTCAAAAACAAAAACTGATTAACACCAGGATGGCTGGCCAGAGCCAGACAGAGCGCCATGTAAATTCCAGCCGCTTTAAGGCTGAGAAGCAAGCCGCCAAAACCGCATTGAATAATCATTGCGCGCATAGTCAGATTGCGAGTCGGCGGCATATAGCGCAAAAGCAAGCAAAGGCCCAGGCCCATGGCAATCAAAGCAAAAATGGTGGCATTGACGGCACCACTGAGGACGACCTCATCGACGCCAAAGGAATAATTACGCACCACTAACCAGGCCGCCGCAATAGCCAGACACCAGCTGCCTGCGGTGAGCAGTTTAACCCAGAGAATCTCAGAAAAATTCTCGTCTATGTTTTCATTGAATTGACCACTGACCCGGCGGCGGCGCAAAAATCTGACTACAAGCAAGAATGGCAAAAAGGCAGCCACGAGCGAAAAGTAGGGCAATACAATTGATTGCAAAACGCTGGCACGATATTCATATTCGAGCAATGTGCGCAGATTGACCCAGGCCAAATCAAGCTCGCATTGCACCACCATTGGTTCGGCGCGTCCCAGTGCGTTAGCCAGAGAGAGACATTGCTCAAACTCACTGCGCGCCCGGGCAAAGTTTTCGCCGCGCAGAGCGACAAAACCAGTTTGCCTGTGCAATTGCCACTCTACATATTGTCTTTCCGGAACAGACTTGGTTAAGCGCCCGACGTTCGATAAATCTACGCTGAGAACGCGGAAAGTATCTCGCCAGGCATCGAGTTGCATGCCGCCTTCAAGAGCGCTGCGCACCGTATGCTTTTGCCGCAGCGAAATTTGATCACGTGGTAGCGTGGCGATTGACGAATCGTATTCTTTGGTGAAATCAACAACGATCTCGCCCGGTTGATTCTTTATCACCGTGCCAAGTGTGCCACTGACAGAGCCAAACAAGACACTGCCCAACCAGGCACTGCCCAACCAGACAGCGAGTGTCAGAATTATGGCAATCCAGGCCAAAGGCCAATGCTGACTGGCGAATGATTTACGCTCAAAGATAGGCGTGTCATCATTTAGTTTAATTGGGTGCAAAACTTCCCTCGCCTCATGCCTAGCGTAGAAACAGCCGAAATGCTGCACAGGCCGATGTGCGCCAACAGGAACCTGGGAAGAGAAGCTCTTTTCCTAACTTACCTGCTCAGCCCGAGGCTTGCCAAGGGAGTATTAAGGGCGGCCGGTGCGCAGCAGACCTTCCATCTGGGCAATTTGCGCCGCTTCTTTTTCAGCTTCTTGGGTGAGAGCTAGCTTCTCGTATCCGCTCAAAAGCGCTTTATGGGCTTCTATCCAACCAGGATAAAGCTCAGTCGCTTTTTTGTAGCTTTCCAGAGCCGGCTTTAAAGCACCGGTCTTTTGTTGAGCGGCGCCCTGAGCCAGGTAAGCAGGCGAATAATAAGGATTGAGTTCCAGTGCCTTGTGCGCCGCATCGAGAGCGGCCGTATTATCGCCTTTGGCTAATGCAATCTGCGCCAGGCAAAGGTAAGCGGGATAGCACTGTTCATACAACTTCAGAGCCGCTTTAGCAGAAGCGGTAGCTCCTTCCAGGTCACCTTGAGCCAGTTCGATACGCGCTTTCTCGCAAAGTAAGCGAGAAGCCACCGCAGGACTATCGACTTTATTGGCTTCAGCCAGGGGCACCGCCAGCGATACCGCCTGCAGAGCGCCTTTGAGATCGCCGGCGAGACGCAAAGCCGTACTGTTATAAAGAGCGTACGACAAATTGTCTTGTCTTTCTTCAGCAGGAATTTTGTCCAGCAAGGCCCGGGCGTCCACAGTTTTGCCGGCATCAAGCATGGCTTCAATCACACCATAGCGAAAGGCACTACGGCGATCATCAGGCAGTTCTTCTAAAGCTTTAGTAAGCACTTGAGTCGATGCCGTGCTCAAATCTCTCATCATTTTGCATTTAGCCAGAAGCAATTGATCGTCTTTGGTAGCACCTTTGTCGCGGTAGATGGTAACCAGATTTTCAAACTGAGCGGCGGCGTCGGCATAACGACCTTCGTCATAGAGCAAACAAGCCAGAGAGCGCATCACATCTAAGCGGCTTGGTTCGTCAGGCGAACTATTGGGTGCCAGTTGTTGCAGAGCCAGTGCCGTAACGAAGGCAGCTTCGGCTTTCATATATTCGTCATTTTCAGCGTAACAAAAACCAACCGCCACCAGATCCTTTACCGATGAAGGCATGATATTGAGAGCACGTGTGTATTCTTTTGCCGCCAGGCTATATTCTTTGCGGGTAATATAAAATGCGCCCAGGGAGCGGTGGGCAGTGGGATCACTCTGATTGAGGTTAGCCGCTTCTTTGAACTCTTCAATGGCTTTGTCAGACTGATTGAGCATCATTAAAACGTTGGCATAACCCAGGCGCAAATCAGCACGTTTGGGATCTCTAGCAATCTGTTCTTGATACTGCTGCGAGACATCGTCATATCGTTTTTCTTGCAGCAAAATTTTGAAAAGTCTTTCGCGAGCTGCTTGATTTTCAGGATCGACAGCCAGAGCCTGTTTGAAGTTATCTACGGCTTTGTTCATATTACCGGCCAGTACATTCATGTTGGCCAGTTCAGTCAATTCAAAAGCTTTGTCTTTGCCGAGCTGCACTGCCACTTGTTGATCGGCGATGGCTGACTCGATGTCACCGCGCAGTTTTTTCACAGAAGCACGGTTGCGGAAATATTTTGCACTGCTGGCATCATCGACTATGGCCAGATTGAGCTGCTCCAGCGCTTCGGTCAATCGCCACTGCTGAATGTAAATCTGTCCGAGACGGAAATGACTGGCACCATTTTTAGGGTCAATTAAAATTCCGGCTTTGGCGACATCGATGGCACCGTCAAAATCATTGCGACTGAGCTTTATGTCAATGAGCATGTCGCGCGCTTCTGAAGACTGTGGCTCCACTTTTAGAGCCTCGAGCAACGCTTGCTCGGCGCCGGCATTATCTTTAAGCCAGCGCAAACGCAAGAAACCTATTGTGCGGTAGGCCCAGGCCAGACGAGGATCGGCTTGGGTGGTTTTGATTGAATAATCTATGGCCCGTGCTGCTTGACCTTTTTTACCGCAGACAGCGGCAAAAGCAAAATTATAAAGCGCATCATTGCGATTAATTTCAGGCACAGATAACAAACTGGCTTCGGCAGCGTCATTCTTGCCTTGCGCAATTTGATTGAAAGCCCTGACAATTAAAGCGTTGCCATAAAGTCTACGCTCTGTGTCATTTTTGATATCGGCAAGGGCAATGCGTTCGCGATCGACTTGATCACTCAGTGCTTGCGACTGCTCCGGTTTGGCATTGAACATATAAGCAAAGGCCAACCAGCCCTGGCGATAAGAGCGCCGCAGGTCAGCCTCCACACCTTTAGTTTTATCGGTGCCCAGCAGCTTATTCAATTTATCAATCAGGGCTTTCCAGTCGCCGGTATTGATTAAGTGCAAACTGTTCTCGTCAAGAGACTGATTGGCCACTTGCTCAATAGTAGAAAGACGTTTGTTGCCGGCGGCTGTGCGATTTACTGCTCGAGTTACTGCAGTAGTTGGTGTCTCTATTACATTTGTAGTTTCGACTACAGTGACCGGGCGATTATTAATAACAATTTCGCCGCTAGCGGGAAAGGCCGCGCCGGAAGAATTGAGCAGTGACAGGCTCAGCGAAGCAGCCAGCAAAACTGCACTACGGGCGGTACCGGCAACTTCTGTTCTTTCAGCACGATCATTCACTTTTGCTTTCTCACTCATTTTCGCGTTCACTGTCCTAATCAACTTTTACTGTACTTTTAGATGCTTCAAAAATAGAGAGTTGCATCACTTCATCCATAGGAATATTGCGCAGACGCGGCCCGTCTAGAATTTTGGCGGCCACACCTTTTTTCTCCATCTGATTAATCAGATAAAGAGCGCGATCAATTATCTGCATGGGCAAACCGGCCATGCGTGCCACTTGCACGCCAAAGCTGCGACTGGCGCCGCCTGGTACAACTGAGCGAATAAACTCTACTCGACCGTCTTGCTCTTTTACCAGCACCTGATAGTTAGCTATCTGGGGGAAGAAATTGGCCAGGCCGTTAAGCTCATGATAGTGGGTGGCAAAAATCGTGCGGGCGCGCACTTCGCGAGCGAGATATTCAGCTACCGACCAGGCAATTGAAACGCCATCATATGTACTGGTGCCTCGACCGACCTCATCTAATAAAATAAGCGAGCGGTTGGTGGCGGACAAACAACACTGCGTAGTCTCAGACATTTCAACTAAGAAAGTCGACTGCCCCTGAGTCAAATCATCCACAGCGCCGATGCGGGTAAACACTCTGTCAACCAGACCTACATGCGCTTCTTTAGCCGGAACAAAAGAGCCCATTTGCGCCAGAATAACAATTAAGGCCACCTGCCTGAGATAGCTTGATTTACCGGCCATGTTCGGCCCGGTGAGAATGACCAGCTGATTTTCTTCGCATTCGCCGCACAAACGCACATCATTAGAGACATACTTGCCCATGGGTAAAATCTTCTCTAAAACAGGGTGGCGTCCCTGTTTGATCAAAAGATTCTTGCCGTCGTCCACAAATGGGCAGACAAATTTTCGCTCTTGCGCCACTTTGGCTAGTGAAAGCAGGGCGTCAAGATTGGCCAGTTGATTAGCCATTTTGTGCAGCTCAGTGCCGGTGGCGGCCGCGGCCTGGCGCAATTCTATAAATAATTTGTACTCAACATCAGACTGATTTTTTTCAGCATTGAGAATTTTCGCCTCATACTCTTTTAGATCTGGGGTGATGTAACGCTCGGCATTGGTGAGCGTTTGTTTGCGAATATAGTCCCCGGGAACGGCTCCTTGATTGGCATTAGTGATTTCAATGAAATAACCGAAGTTACGATTGAAGTTTACCTTCAAACTTTTGATGCCGGTACGCTCTTGCTCTTTGCGTTGAAAATCTTCAATCCACTGTTTGCCGCCGCCCAGAAGTGAGCGAATTTCATCCAGCTCAGCGCTGAAACCTTGGGCAAAAATGCCGCCGTCAGTTAGTTCTCTCGGTGGCTCAGGACAAAGAGCGCCGCGCAGTTTGCCGCACAAATCAACCAGGGCCTGAGGTGTAGTTTTGAGCGCGGTTAAATATGGGCTCGCCGCCGTTTGCAACAAGGCAAACAGTTCGGGCAACACATCTAAAGACGCAGCGACCGCAGCCAGTTCTTTCGGATTAATAGATTGCGACGACATGCGCACGGCCAGTCTTTCCAGATCAGAAAGGCGGCCAATCACAGCTTCAATCAAATCGCGTCTGGTCATGGGCAAAAGCAATTCTTTAATTGCTTCTTGCCGGGCGCGGATACCATCTACCGACAAAAGCGGCTTGAGTAGCCACTTACGCAACATGCGGCTGCCCATGGCAGTTTGAGTTTGGTCAATAGCCCATAAAAGCGATCCGTTAAAGCTGCGATCTCGCGACGTTTCTGTCAACTCTAAATTTTTGCGGGTATTGGCGTCTAATACCAGATAGCCATCCACTGCGTAAGTGGAGATGCCGGCAAAATATGGTTTCTGGCCGCCTTGAGTGCGATCGAGATATTCCAGAATGGCGCCGGCAGCACCGATGGCCAGTGGCATTTCCTGACAGCCAAACCCTTCAAGTGTGCTGACTTCGAAGTTCTGCAATATTCTGCGTTGAGCCGGTTCGGTCTGGAAAAACATTGCCGGTCTGCCGCTGAAGCGATATTGGCCGGCAATAAGCTCCGGCACTTCCAGCACTTCGCGAGCGACAACTTCATCAGGACCTGGCTTAACCAGACGCAGCGGAGCGATAATTTCGGCCGGACGCAGACGACCAAGTTCTAGTATCAAATTTTCTTCGGACAACTGCGTCACAAAAAATTCGCCGCATGAAGCATCAACGTAACCTAGCCCCCAGAGCTCCTCACCTCCGGCTTGAGCGCGGCCGGCTTTGACTATGGCAGCAAGATAATTATTGTCGCGAGCCGGCAAAAGATGCGATTCCAGCACCGTGCCTGGTGTCAATACGCGGCGCACCTGACGCTCAACGGGCCCTTTCGAGGCGCCCACTTCGCCAACTTGTTCGCAGACGGCCACCGAATAACCTTTTGCAAGCAGTTTACTGACATAGAGTTCGTACGAACGTACCGGCACTCCGGCCATCGGTACACGACCGGCAGGATGGCTCGACTCTGGTCGGCCGGTCAAAGTGATGTCAAGCTCACGTGCAGCCACCTGGGCATCGCTGTCGAACGTTTCGTAGAAGTCGCCCACTCTAAAGAAAAGCAAAGCGTCCGGATACTGCGATTTGATATCCCAGTACTGGCGCATCATGCCCGTGCTCTTGGCGGCATCTTTGGCTTCTTTAGGCTCTTTCGGCGATTCTTTAACTGAATCTTGGCCAAGATCAGGCGCCTTTTCACTTTCTAGACCGGCGGTCACTTCTTTCAGCACCCTCGTCAAATTTCGCTACAGGTCGGCAACCAATATTACCGTTGAAGCGCGGCTAAGTTATTAAGCTTCTGGTAATATGGCTAAACTAAATAACTATATCCCTATGTATACAACGGTAATCAACATGCGCAAACGCCAGCCCCAGATTCTTGCTGCTCTGAGCTGCATTCTGGCACTGAGTTTAACTCTAACGGCCAGCCCAGCCCCTGCCGCTCCGGCCGCTACTCAAGAAAAGAACGTTAAAGCAGTTGACAAGCCCGCTGAAAAAACACCTGAAAAAGGCAAAGATGCCAAACCGGCCACCGAGAAAAAAGAGCCGACTAAGGGTGAAACGACCACCGACAAAAAAGATGCAGTTAAGGCAGCTGACAAAAAAGACACTAAACCAGTGCCGGAGGTCGTGATTGAAAATGTCGTGAACGTGCCGGCAGAGACACTGGTAGATCATGCCGGTGAATATCTCAACAAGAATGTACGTTTTGTCTCCAATTTTCATTCATACAGCTCAATTGCCCTTGACTACAAACCGGCCCTGCGTCCGGCCAAAACTTACTTATCTTTTCTGGTGCTGCGCAATAACAGCAAAGTGCCACTTTCTGAAATGAAGTTGGCTATGCCAATTCCCAAAGAAGATGACAAATCACCGCAAGCAAAACTATTGAGCGAATTAAAAGATGGTGATCAACTGGAGATTACCGGTAAAGTCTTCGCCACTCCACTGGACGAACCATGGATCGACGTCTTAAAAATCAAACGCCTGAAAGCGGCGGCAGACGACAAAGAGAAGAAAGCAGCAGCTGAAGCCGCTCCTTCCAAGTAAGCGGCACTTGACTGACTAAAAAAGGAAAGGAATAGGATTAATGGTTACACCTGAATCGGCCGCCCAACTCAAGACTTTGCTCAACTCTCTCAATGGCAAACATGGCATTCTCGGTTGCTTACTAGTCGGTCGTGACGGTTCGGTAGTATCGAGCAGTCTGCCTGCAGAAGTTGATATATCGACTATCGGTGCCCTATCCGCCACGTTGTTCTCGAACAACGATGTCTCAATTCAACGTATGAACAGAGGCAATTTGATTCAGATGACCCTGCTCACCGACCAGGGCATTCTTCACTTTTATGAGGCGGCAGGCCATTTTCTCGTAGTGTTAACTGCCAAAGGTCAACGCATCAATCTAGAAGGATTGATTAGATCTGTGGAAGAACAGGGTAGATCGTTGGAAGGGATGCTGAGCTGAACTTTTCCAGGTGTTCCATGCCGGCTAGAACAGTGCTCAAATTTCAAAGAATTTCTGTGGCGATTGCTTCTACCATCGTTTTTTCTTTTTGTGCCCTACCGCAAGCCGCTCAGGCCGCTCGCTTCATTGATATGTCCGGCAATTGGACAGAAAAATACGTCAACGCTTTATCTGACCAGGGCGTAATCAGTGCTGAAGCAGACGGTAAATTTCATGCTACCGATCCTATTACCAGAGCGCAGCTGGCCAGTTGGTTGGTAAAAGTATTAGGCATTGAAAATCAAGCCTTACCTGATAAACAAACTTTCCCCGATGTAAAACCGAGCGATTGGTTTTACAAACCGGTCGAGATTATTGTGCGAAATAATTACATTGCCGGTTATGCCGACGGCTTCAGACCAACGCAATTTATGCAGCGCGGCGAGATGATTTCGATTATAGCCCGCACTTTAGGCACCAGCGTTCCTGACGATGGCACCACTACAAAAGCCCTGGCCAAGTTTAGCGATAAAAGTAAAATTCCAGACTGGGCCGCGGCTGGAATCGCCCAGGCTGAGCTTGCAGGCATTCTGGTAGACAAAACCGGTGACACCACTATTGATGCCAGCACTATTGCCTCCCGCGGCGATAGCGCCGCACTTCTAAGCAAGCTGAGCGATTATAAGAAGCGTCAGGCTGTCAATCATGCTTTGAGCAATCCCAAACCAAAACAACCGCAATTCCAGGCTGAAACTCCCATAATGGCTCAGGGAGCCCCGCAGTCACAGCCTCAATATCAAGCCCCCACTCAATATCAACAAGCACCGCCGCAAAATTATCAGCAGCCACCGGTTCAAGGCGGCTGGCAGGGCGGTGTTCAGCATGAAGGGCAGCCTGAAACTTTTGGCGCCATTCCGCCGAAACAACCTTACCAGCAGCCACCACACCAAGCTTATGGCCAACCTCCCGCTGGCTACCCACCTCAGTATGGACAGGCCGGCGGCCTCCAGCAGCCGCTTTCAGGCAGGGTAATGACTGTAGGCGCCGGCACAAAATTCCAGGCATCTTTGAAAAACACCCTGGATTCCGGCTCCACTGTTCCCGGCGAATCTGTAGAAGCAACCTTACCCTCGCCGATTTACTCAGGGGGTGTCGAAGTGGTGCCGGCGGGCAGCACACTAATTGGTCAGGTGAGCAACGTAGTTTCTGCTAAACGCTTTCGTTTTGGCGCCAACGGCAAAATAGATATTCGCTTCACCACCATTCAAACGCCTGACGGCAGACGCTTCTCGCTTTCAGCTTCAGTGGACGGCAATGAAGTAAGACTTACCGGCGGCAGCACCGCAGGCCGAGTGGGCAAAGGCCTACTCACCACTGGTATTGGTGCTGGTGGTGGCGCTGCTCTGGGAACCGGCCTGGGAGCCATCGTGGGCGCAACCTCGAACGGTCAGGTCGGTCGAGCCACAGGTATGGGCGCTGTTTTTGGCACCGCCATTGGTGCCGGTGTCGGCCTGGTGGGTGCCGGCGTGCGCAAAGGTTCAGAAGTAATTTTCAAAGCCGGAACGCAGCTGCCTGTTCAACTGGACGAGTCGATGCAGATAACAGCAGCGGCAGCTGTTGCACCATATTATGCGCAGCCCCAACAACCTCAGTATCAACAACCGCCCCAGGGTTATGCCCAGCCTCCTCAAGGTTACGCTCAGCCCCCTCAATATCAGCAGCAGCCGCCTCAAGGCTACGCACAACCGCCGCAATATCAGCAGCAGCCTCAAGCGTATCCGCAGCAGCCTCAGGGCTATCCCCAACAACCCCAATATCAGCCGCAACCGCAGTACTAGCGAATTTGCAGTGTGATACTAACTAATTAATCGCCGCCCCAACGTCGGCTGCGACTACCAAAATCACGCAGTGCTTGATCGAAATCTTCCGGCAGAAATTCAGGCCACAGTACAGGCGATACAAGTATTTCAGTGTAGGCTGCCTGCCATAACAAATAATTGCTCAAGCGCATGTCGCCGCCTGTGCGAATCAACAGCCCGGGGTCAGGAATGCCGCTTGTATAAAGGTGGCTTGCCACCAGCTGCTCAGTAATATCTTCCGGCTTCAGTACACCCTGCTGTACTAACTCTGCAATAGAGCGCACAGCATCAGTAATTTCCACCCTAGCGCCGTAATTGACAGCTACCTGCAAATTTAAACCGGTGTTCGCTTTTGTGCTTTCCATGGTCTGCATCATTGAGCGACGCAAATTGGCCGGCACTTTATCTAACTGGCCAATGAAGCGCAGTCTGACACCGTTTCTTGAAAGCTCTTCAAATTCATCAGTCAGGGCCCGGCCAAAGAGGTCGAAAAGATAATTGACCTCGTCGGAGCTGCGCTGCCAGTTTTCTGATGAAAATGCGTAAACCGTAAGATATTTAAGTCCGATGGCGCCCACGTGCTTTACCAGCCGCTTCAGGCTTTTAACTCCTTCCTGATGTCCTTTCAAGCGCGGGAAGTGCCTTTTATCGGCCCAGCGCCTGTTGCCGTCCATAATGATCGCCACATGATCAACAGGCAGAGGCGCCATTGGAGCGACTTCAGCTCCAGATTGGCTCTCTGGTTCAGCTTTATTGGTTTTAGAAAATTTTGTGCGGTGCAAGGCTTTCACGCGTAACTCACTATCTGCCATTTTAGCGCTCAGGGGCGAAGTCTAAGAAGCTTATGCAAAAGCATGTGGCAAAGCCTGGTATTTTAGACTAGTTATTTAACTACCCGTCGCCAGAGAAAACAAATTGTTCCTGAAACCAGATTACCTGATCAAGGGTGATATTACAGATATAGACATTGAAATGCTGGCCCAGGCAGGCATCAAAGGCCTGATTCTAGATCTCGACAGCACCCTAGTTGAACCCCATTCCGCTAAGCTCACTCCCGAGACCGAAGCCTGGCTTGAGCGTGCCTGTCAGCGCTTTAACGTGGCGATTGCCAGCAATAATAAAAATGAGGTTTATTTAGATCAGATTCGCAACATTCTCACCATTCAAGTGGTCGGCCGGGCGGCCAAACCAAGCCGCAAAGCTTTTCATCAGCTTATGAGCGATTTTCAATTAGACGCTCACCAGGTGGCCGTAATTGGCGATCGCCCCCTGACCGATATATGGGGTGGCTATAGAGCCGGCATGAAAACCGTTTTGGTACAGATTCTCAAAACCCAAAAAGAACCAGCCTGGAAAACAAAGATTCGCAATCTGGAGCGGGTTTTCATCAAAGGCAATTAAAAATCACTAACAACTGCCCTGATGAGTATGACAAACGCTCATAGAGTTGCAAGGAAGTGGTGTACTATAGACGGGCTCCTGCTTAAAGGCAAATCAAGAGATTGCAAGCTGATTCACTGAAGCTAAGTGTGGCCCTGACCATTTTGGTGTCACCTTTTTCATTCTGCTCCTCTGAGGCAGACAGCAAGGCGCGACCTGTTTATCTATCTTCTATGTCGACCCCGGCACCAACTGTAGTGCCAGGTGTAAAACCAGCGGCGTCGACGGTGACGCAGTCAAAGCATTTTGACCAGGGATTGGTCTTCAAAAAAAATGGCGACGTCAATCGCGCTTTAATCGAATTTTTACAAGCGATTAAAGAAAACCCACGGTGCATCCGGGCTTTTTACGAACAGGCTTTGATATTCCGCAGCAAAGGTTATCCAAAGCTAGCCGAATCAAGTCTTTGTCAGGCGCTGGCAGTAGATCCAAGTTTTCGTGAAGCGCGCATACTTTTAGCCACAGTACGACTGGAAGCCGGTAATACAGGTGGCGCGGCGCAAGAATTGACTCGCTCGCTGGGACTGGCCGACGGCCCCAAGTCGGCTTTACCAGCACCGGCACCAGTAATGGCAGCACCGCCCGCCACACTGAGAGCACCAGATGTGGTGCGCAGCCCCGCCAAGAGTTCACTGGTTTTCCAAGCTGAAGGCACGAAAGAAAGCCTAAAGACCGCTCCTGGAGCCACGGTTAAAGTAGTTTTAGAAAATGATGACTGGGCTAAGCGCCTTAAATATTTGAGCGTCAACGGCACCGGCAGCCTTAAGGCCGGCGAAGCTTTTATGTTCTCTGAAGAAACTGGCGAAGCCGTAATTTTTCTCGCTGATGGAAGGCGCATTCGCCGCATTATTTCCACACCGCAAGATACTCACGAGCTGGTTAAAGCCCGGCGTCCCGATATGCTCATTCCAGCAGATCTGTTATACAAACTTTCAACTCTAGGAAAGTTGGTGGGCGGCGATCCTTCCGCACTGATCGATTTAAATGACGTTGAAACGGCGGAAGCACCGACGAAAAAGCCTGCGCCGCAAGAGAGCAAAACTGATACTGAAAATAGTCGCGGCACTTTAGGCGAGCTGATGGACAGCAACGAACTCAGCGATGAACATGCCGACAATAGCTTTACTCGCAAGGCCATATTAGAAGACAGCCCCTTCGATAAAAATCCTTCCTCTGCTCCTTCAGCCGCGGCAGCCGCCGACGCCAGCAAGGGTCCAACGTTGAGCAGCACCGAACCGGCTGCTTTCAAAGATTTCAACAAAGAACCGGCCAGCGATTCGCTGGTGGACAAAACTCAGAAGCTTTTTAGCTGGCTGAAAAAAACTTTGCACATACCTTAACTATTTAAGGCCTGATAAAATCCACTGATTGAAAGACTCTTTAAAAGTGTCCATAAAATTGTGACCGCCTAATTCAAAAACCTTGAGGGTGGAACCAGGCACTTTTTTGTGAATCTGCGTTGCATAATGGCAGGGCGCCACCGGATCAAAACGGCCGGCGGCCAGATGCAGAGTGCAAGCCATTTGCGGCGCATTGGTGACAAAATCGAGGTCACCGAAATTGAGCACAATTTGCTCAAGAGCATGCTTGTTTGTTTCTATCAATGTGCGGTTGCGCCAGTTCCAATTTTGATGCATATTCTTCTTTTTGACATGGTCATATGAATGCTCCATGAACAATTTGAAGGCATACGTAACCGGCTTGAGCACTCGACCGGGCAGGGCGGCAGCAAGAACAGTCTTGAACATCTCCGGACGGCTTTGCGCCAGAGTGACACTGATCATGGCGCCTAACGAATGGCCGACGAAAGCAGCGGGAAACTGAATATCTGAAGCTTCTAAAGTCTCAACCACATCGCTCAAATGCACAGCAAGATCGGTGTGCTCACAGGGATCTTTGGTTAAACCATGGCCGCGCAAATCTATCACATAACAGCGGTAACCACGAGCGGTAAAAAAGGCTACCTGATTTTTCCACATATCACCGGCAGATCCGGTGCCGTGCAAAAAGACCAGATCAAGCAGCTCAGCGCTTTTACCACTTACAGGTTCTGATTTTTGAATCGACAATAACAATTGAAAATTAGTGCCCTACGGAAGTCTGCGGTCTGCCTGCGTGTGAAGTATGTACAGGCGCTGACTGCGAAACACTATATGTTGGCGAAGCTGACATATGATTTTCAGCACAAGCCATGTCAACCAGAGTATTGGCAATTTTGAATACTGCATCAACTTGATCAAGCTGGTGTTTAACCGGCAGTGGTTTGGCATCGATATCGCGACGGCATACAATGTTTTCTGCCACAGCAATAATGTGTTCAGGTTTTACGATGGCTGTAGCGAGACCTTGCTCTACCAACATCTTGGCAGTGCCCAGCTCTTGCGGCATAGGTGTGGTGATCATATCGAGGGCCATAGGCAATCTGCGGGCGACCGATTCGAATGACGTTAAGCCACCAGCTTTGGTGACCATCAGATCGCAAGCAGCCATTAAATCAGACATACTGTCATGAAATGGCAGCACCGCTGTTGGTATCGATGAACGACCAACTTCTTGCTTGATTGCTTCGTAGAGCTTGAGGTTATGGCCACAAAGGAAGACAACTTGAATCTTGCGTTTAACGTTTTTCAGTGCGCGGTAAATGGCGAGCATATTACCGCCGCCGGCCCACCCGGAATTAATACAGATAGTCGGTAACTCAGGGCTCAGTCCTAGTGACAGGCAAAATTCTTCGGCGCTGCAATTTGGCTTGCTGACAAATGCCGGATGAACCGGCATACCCATGGTGGCTATTTTTGACGGTTCGACACCCAGTTCAACCAGGCGGCGATGAGCGAGATCGTTAGGAGCAATAGTTAGATCGGCAGCCTGGCAGGCCCAACCGCTCCAGAAATCACCATTAGGATCAGTAACCACAGTAACGAGCTTGGTGTGCGCGTTCATGCCGGTTTCTTTGAGAGCACGCGCAATATACTGGTTCGACATCGGATGCACCGAAACAATCAGATCAGCGCTCATACTGCGCAGAGTTTTCTCTACATATGGTTTGGCGATCTTCCAGCCAATCTCTGAGTCATTCGGTTTAAAGGTTTCGATGACCCAGTAGTAATATTTCATCGCCGATTGCTGATGGCGCAGAAGGTAGTTATAGAGCTGCACAAAACGTCGGTTGAGCGGGTGGGTATTCTCCACGACGCTGTCGATGGTCATCTCTACCGGACGGTTAGGATAGCGTTCGGCTGCGACTAAAAGTATTGCCGCCTGGATTGCTTCTGTGGCACTGCGATGACCGCCGCCTGTGTCTGAGAAAAACAGTCCGATACGGATTGGTTTGCTCTTAGAGGAACTGCTGTTTCCATTCAAAGGGAGTACATCCGTGCGGTTTGGGACCAACCAATTGGGCTGAAAGCCAGAGGTAGCGCAATTATTCTGATAGAATGAAATCGCCTAGTATTGCTCAGAAAAGGCGCGACCTCAATTCCCCTGTCATTTCAGATAATAATGTACCATCAAAGTTGGCTCTCAAGCAGTCGGTCGAACTCTGAAACTGGCACCGCGCTATTGAAGCCGGCCAGCTGCTTTTTAGCCCTTGGATTGGTTGTATTGATAGGCAGTGCCAGCTCTCAAGCCCTGGCCAGCCCGGCCCGCTTGACTACCCCGCCGGATGTTGCTCGACAATCTAATGTGCTCTACGGTTCAGTTTCTGATCGTTTTTCCAACGTTCCGGCCGGTCTCAGACAGCGGAAAAGACCCACCGATGTCAAGATATACGAATATGACCAGAAACCGCTGGCAGAGCGCCGTCCATTCTTGCTGGTCCACGGTTTAAGGGGTGAATATTACCCCTACTTCCGCTGGCAGAAAGTGGCCGAGAAACTAATCAAGAATGAAGAATTTAATTCCAGGTACAAAATTTATTTAATTCGTTATTCCAGTCTCGACAGATTTGACCTTGTACTACCGAAATTTAAAGATGCTCTAACCTCACTTTACAGTGCGGCCAAACAGCGACCACTATCGATGATGGCACTTAGTATGGGCGGCAACATCGCTTATGAAGCCCTAACCGATCCCGCCATCGATGCCAAAGTAGGCCTGCTCTTCACCATGGGCACGCCTTTCCACGGCTCGCCGCTCTTTTGCAAAGACTGGATGAACTATACAGTCTATAAACGACTGGCCTGGCCCTGGACCCGCATCGATCACAATCTCGCCTACCATCTCTACTTTAATAAAAATTCTATGCTGCGGCAAGACCTGAGCTGGGACAACGCTGACGAAGCTATCCCTGAAGCGGGCCCGTTCAAATCAAAATTGCCTTTTGGACCCAGAGGCACACTCACTGTGGGCGATACCATCAATTTGCGCTTGAGCAAAGTCAACAGTGTGCCAATCAATCGCAAAAAGTTGATTACGTATGGCGGTTATATCGCCAGCCCATATCTGGCACCGGGCTTTAAACGTTATCTAGAAACTACGGCTTTTTATCCTGCTTTTCTTTTGAATAATTCTTTCCCTGCCCACTTCGGCAGAGAACACCCTGTGCTGGAATTTATCAATCGCGATATGACCAATATGCAGGTCTCGAAAAAAATAGCTAAGCAAGCCGGTTCGCCTTTTGTCTACGGTCTCAATGACGGCATTACTCCCGTCACCAGTGCTATTTTCTTGCCACCAGCTGTGGCGCGCACTCAATTTATGGCTCGAGAAAGTGATTTCGAGAAGGTTAAAGACAAAGTAGATGTTGGCCTGGCCAGAGTATTCCGCAATGTTGACCACCTTACATTTATCGACGGTGTCAGACCTCTCAATCCGATTATCAACAAAGTGAACACGCAGTTTAGAGATGAACTCAATCCGTCTGACGGTCAGAAAGATATTTTTGACTGGATGGTCAAAGACATTTTAAATTCCGACAAAATTTCCGGCCAGCTGGCAAAGTCAAATGCGCAAGTAATTGAAGCGCCAAAAGATTTGAGCGCTTTTGAGCCGCCGAAAAAAGTAATTGTTTCAGACGAAGAAGAAATCGTCTTAGAAGAAAAAGAGACTGTTGCTCCAGCCCAATAGGGTAAAGAGCAGGGATCAAAAATTTACTTTCTATTGACGGCCTGGGCTTTTGTGATTAGCATGAAGGTCTTACGAATTGAACCGCAGCCACAAAAATCATGTTTAACTACAGCGCTAATAATAATAATAATAATGACAATAATGATTGCCTCCTTTTAAGGGTTGCACTCAGACTGTCACGTAGTTAAAAAACACAACGTAAACAAGTCTAAGACCGCAACCCCAGAGGTTGCGGTCTTTTCGTTTGGGGAGAAATTTTATGTCTACGACTATCCAGCTGGCCCAGGCCGCACGGTTTTTGGAACAACCCGTGCGTATACAAGGCCACCTGCAATCAATGCGCGACCTTGGCCAGATCATGTTTCTGGTGGTACGCGACGGCAGTGCGACCATCCAGGTAGTGGTAGACAAGGCAGATTTGCAGACTCGCATTAGAGCACTGGCAAGCGAAACTCCTTGCATTTTTACCGGCACATTGAAGTCTCCGCCGCCAAAGAACGGTCAACAACAGCGCACCGAATTATTGCTTACAGAAATAGAGCCATTGAGTGCAGTGACGCACGCGCCCCCGGTAGAAATCGGCAAAGACAGCAAGATAGACAATTTGGGTGTCTCCACACTGCTGGACTATCGACCGCTGACTTTGCGCAACGAAAAAGTCAGAGCCATCTTTAAGATTGAAGCCGAAATTCTCAAAGCCTATCGTCAATATTTGAACAACCAAAATTTTGTCGAAATTCACTCACCTAAAATTGTCGCCACCGGCACAGAAGGCGGCGCACAGCTATTTAAAATCGACTATTTCGGCAGAACCGCTTACCTGGCTCAGAGCCCGCAGTTCTACAAACAAATTATGGTCGGTGCATTTGAACGCGTCTTCGAAGTCGGTCCGGTTTACCGTGCTGAAGAGCATGACACCACCAGGCATCTAAACGAATATATTAGCCTCGACTTTGAAATGGGTTTTATCGAAAGCGAGCAAGACGTAATCGCCATGCAAGTGGGCCTGCTGCGGGCAATCGTGGCACATTTGCAAGAACACTGCACTCGCGAACTGGCAATGTACGAGGCAATATTGCCGCATATTGGTGCCACCATTCCACAGATCCGATTAACGGAAGCGCAGCAACTTTTGTCGAGCCAATACGGCTGGGTGAGCGAATCGGCAGACCTCGACGGTGAAGGTGAAAAGCTTCTCTGCAATCACTTTGAAAAAACAGAAGGCAGCGATCTCGTTTATGTCACCGACTATCCGCATGCCATCAGGCCTTTCTATGCCATGCCTGGTGCACCGCTGGAGAGCGGCAAGGCCGGCTCGAAAAGTTTCGACTTGCTCTTCCGTGGGCTAGAAATCACTACTGGTGGTCAGCGCATTCATCAATATGAGGCATTAAAAGAGTCTATCTCCAGCCGTGGTCTCAACCCTGAAGAGTTCGGCGACTACCTGCTCTGCTTCAAACACGGCATGCCCCCTCACGGTGGGCTGGCCATCGGGCTCGAGCGTCTGGCAAAACAACTGCTTGGTTTACCTTCAGTAAAACAGACCGCGCTGTTTCCCCGAGACATCAACCGCATTTCGCCGTGATGCAGCGACCTGACTCAAGCCTATTGATTGCTCAGATTTTTACTGACGGCAATCTGTTTGTTGCCTGTGATGGCGGCCAGGATAGATGGTCTCGAAGCAGGCGCAGTCACGCTCGGGTCACCCGATCTGGCGGAAGGTGTGCTACCTAATTTAGCAGCGATGCGATCGATAAGCACCTTTCCGCCAGAGCCGTTCATATGCACAGGATCTTTGAAATTGGCCGTTACAAATGTTTTCTGATCATTGAGATCAAGCAAAGCACAGCCATATTTTTCTGCCTCTTGTGCCAGTACTTGCAAATATTTCTGATATGAACCTTCAGGCATAAGCTTCATATTCGCTTCGGTGAGCGGCATGTTTACAAGTAAAACTTCGATCCCTTGCTCTTGCAGCTGGCTCAAAGTCTTGTTCATGTACTCTTGCTGAATTTTGAAGAGCCCGTCATTTTTGCCTTTGAAACGCTTTTTGTACTCGCGACTGTTGTCCTGCCACGGATAAAAAGCATCAGGCTGTAAAGCCACCATGCCCTTAAGCACTTCGCCACCGGTTAAAGCCGCATCAGGATTAGCACTGGCGGCGGTGCTGGTATCTTCACTGAGTTTCTTGACCGGATAAGAAGCAAGCAGGCGCGCCGCCTGATTTTGCATAGCATAGGCGGTAAGTACTTGCATCTGCAGTCTCTTGCCGAATAGATAAATATACTTGTCTACCAGATACTCACCGCGGTTGAGCAGGCTCGGCATAGATAGAGGCAACATCGCTTCGATTTCTCGGTCACTTTTATAGCGCGAGAAATAGTGATAAGCAGGGGTAGCGGCAGCGCACTCAACGCCTGAATCAATAAAGTCACGCAAAGACAATCCGAATATCAGCAGCTTGGGTTTGCGCTCTGGCGAAACCAACGAGCTTACAACCATAAAGTGATCGGAAATCATGCCGCCGGGCAAAGCGAAATTAAAACACTGCAGTTGTTTACCAGATTTCTCAGCGATTTTTGCCTGCAAATATTTCGAATATGGATGCACCACAGGATCGATAGTGACTTTGAGAAAATCAGCGTCGCAACAAGCAGTCGGAATCATCATCAGTGACGATCCCAATAGCACCACATCTGGTGCAGAGGGGGTAGCCTGAAAATCTTGCGTGCGATGACTTTCCCAACTGGGTCTGGCCGGAACGCGGTCTGGGTTTAGAGGAGCAAGAGGCTGGGCGGCAACCAGAGCACCATTAATGACGGCGAACAAAACCACAGCCAGCGCAAAGGCGCTAACTTTTGCCTTTGTTTTAACTGTTTCGCTAACTGACACTGTTGAAACTGAAGCCAACGGACCCTCGACAGCAATTGCCAACAGGAAGGTTATCAGCTATTTACAACTTTATTCTGAGAAGGCTTTTATAGTTATAGGACTGCTTTCAGACGGGAAGACAGGCTTGCACAGCGTCAGCGAATTTTGCTGCGGCGCCGGGCTGAGCCTGGAGGAAAAGCGATGGCTCAATCAGCTCGAGTTCGAGCAACAACTGACGGCCTTGCGTATCAGGCACCATGTCTACTCGTGCATAAAGCGGGGTTTCGGGAACAGCGTTGAGAACCTGGCGGCCAAATTCGATTTCGTCGTCAGTTGCTTCAATTCTGGCCTCACCAGCTTCTCCCGCTACGGCTAAATGCTGGAAGGCCGACTTGCGAATGCCATGGCTGAATTTTCCATCGATAAATACTAGAGCGCGCTCACCATAATCTTCCACTGCAGCAAGAAAAGGCTGCACCATCACGCAGTATTTTCCTGCTAACTGGTTGATATGTTCTCGCGCTGCTTGCTGGCCACCACTTTCACTGAGGTCGAATTTCTTCACGCCAAAAGTCGATAAGCCAACAGAGGGCTTGACGACGATGCGCGGCGAAATCGGCTCACCAGGCTGATGAAGCGATTCTAAAATTTTTTCAAAAGCAGGAAGCGGCTGATCTTTTTCAATATAGAAGGTAGGAACAGTTCTTAAACCGTTCTCAGAAAGCTGGTGCAAGTAGCGTTTGTCGTGATTCCATTGCACAAGGGCTAGTGAATTTTTCAAAATCGTATGGGACGCAACGTTCTTCGCCCATTCAATAAATTCAGCTTGATGCAAATGATAGTTCCAGGTGGATCTCAAGACTACGAGCCGACTCTGTTCAAAGGGGAAATCTCGATTGCGCCAGTCGGCAAAAGTGCAATTCAATCCACGGTCGAGCAAAATTGAAATCGCTAATCCATCGTCCGGATCTCCCTGCTTGAGATCATCATAAGTAACGAAAACAATATCGGGAGCGGGTTTCAAGATGATCCTCCGAGATATGGAACGAGCATTAAGTGGATATTATTCAAAAAAGGTCACGATTAACTTTGTAATTTAGCGTTACACGCTTATACTTCAGGAACGAGGAGTCTTCATATTTCCCTAATAAATGAGCAGCACCCAATTGGTGCGGCGGGTTGAATTTGACCAACCGGAATCCCCCTAAGACGAATCCCACGGTAACAGTAAACACAAAAGAAACAGGTCTCCGTAGTATGCGAGGCCCTGACTCACCTTGGGCAAACGCTCTGGGCGGCACCACTTTGCAGTCACAATAATTTTGGAGGACGGTCCTTATGCGAATTGAACTGTTGTACTCACCCGGTTGCAGCAACTACAAAAAGGCGCTCAATACTCTGGAGTACATCATTGCCGAGGAAAGGTTACCGCTCCCTGTGCATCTAGTGGAAAACTCTTCAAGCATTGAAGGAGAGCCAACTGTTCAAATCAACGGTGTTTTGATCAAAAAATCTCAACCGAAAAATCCCCAGTGTTTAGAGCATGTGCGTGAGGCGATCAGCCATAAGTGGCATGAGGTCAATTTGAGTCCACTACTCTCGGCCTAGAAAAAGAACGCCAATATCGCTAAAACAAAGAGACCTGCCTAAAGCAGGTCTCTTTGCTTATAATGGCACTGCACATGTGGCACGCTTAAGGTGGAGCCTCTTGAGCCCCGCTATCATTGCCATGGGCGCAATTAATAGGCTTTTAAATGTAATCGAGCGTTTCGGCTTCCCATGCTGTTCAATTCTTTTAAATACGCTCTCTTTTTACCAATTGTCTTTGCACTTTTCTGGCTTTGCCCACAAAAGTGGCGAGTCTGGATTCTGCTCATCGCCAGTTACGTCTTTTACATGAGCTGGCGACCGGTATTTATTCTTCTTATTATTGGCCTTACCCTGGTGAATTATTACCTCGGTTTTGCCATTCACAAATCAGGAAAAAGGAAAAAACACTGGTTGGCACTGGCCGTAGTTCTCAATCTTGGTACTCTGGCTTATTTCAAATACGCTTATTTCCTCACTGAAACAGTCAGTCAATGCTTGAAGCCGGCGGGCCTGCCACAACTGTCGCTACCCTTTGAAATTATTCTGCCACTGGGCATTTCCTTTTTCGTTTTTGAATTTATCCATTATGTGGTTGACGTTTACCGCGGCAGTGAACCAATCAAGTCACTTTCAGCCTTCGCACTTTTTGCCTCGTTTTTTCCCACGCAAATTGCCGGCCCTATTAAACGCTTTCAAGATTTCATTCCGCAGTTTCTCGCTCCGGCACAATTATCTGTTGCAATATTCGACAGTGCCATCTCCCTTATTTTGCTTGGCCTTTTTAAAAAAGTATTGATTGCAGACAATCTCAGCTTTTTTGTCCAGGGCGGATTCTCTCAGCCGCACTTGTTCTCCGGCCTGGATCTCTGGATTTTCGCATACGCTTTTGCTTTTCAAATCTATTTTGATTTCTCGGGCTACACCGACATAGCCCGGGGATCGGCAAATTTGTTTGGCTATAAAGTACCAATCAATTTTAATCTGCCTTACCTGGCCTGCAATATTTCAGACTTCTGGCGCCGCTGGCACATCTCGCTTTCCACCTGGTTGCGAGACTATTTGTTTATTCCATTAGGCGGCTCGCGCGTCAGCAAATGGCTCAATTATCGCAATTTGATTATCACTATGACCCTGGGCGGATTGTGGCACGGTGCCGCCATGCACTATTTGCTCTGGGGGCTTTACCAGGGTGTGCTTCTGGTGGCACACAAAGAATTTCAAAATGTAAAAGCAAAAATCAGCTGGCTGAAAAATGCAATTGATTCAAAAGCAGGAAAAATTGCATCGGTTATTTTGACATTCCATGTGGTCTGCATCGGTTGGGTATTTTTCCGCGCCGAAACAAATGCCCTGGCTCTATCAATGATTGGCAGAATGCTCACTTTTACCCCGGCCACAGAGTTAGCCCTGGGACAGGCCCCCGGCCCGCTCAAGACCCTGGCCATGGTATTGCCCACCATCAATTTTCCTTTGATTTATCCGGCAATATTTTTATTGTTGCCGGTGCTGGCCATAGCTCATGTGGCTATGGGTTGGCTCAATACCACCACTATCATTGAACGCACACCGAAAACAGCAAAGGTGATCTGGTGCTGCGCCATGATGTTTCTCGTTATTGTTTTCTCCCCCGATAAGTCTCCCCGTTTTATTTACTTTCAATTCTGATGCAAGGCGAAAAAGCACCCAACAAGCTAAAAGTGTTGATGAGCAGTTATGCCATCTGCGCCGCCTTGCTTTTGCTGTCTATCGACCTGGGCGGCCGACTCTTAACTCAATATGCGCCTCAAGTGCTTTCACTGAGCCCATTCAAGGCAGCAAACCGCAGCTGGGTGTGGTGGAATGTTAGAGATTTCAATGAACTCAAGAGCGCACCGGATATAGTGCTACTGGGATCATCGTTAATGATGGCACCACTTCATGGCGGTGACGCCGCCCACTTAAACTTGCCTCAAAATGTAGCCTTTCATCATCATAGTCAATTGCTGGAAGATCTTTTAAAAGAAAAATTCGGCCGTACTTACCGTACTTTCGCCTTTGCTCTGGGTGGCGAAATGGTTTCAGATGCTTATGTGATTGCCCACACATTGTTGAAAGACGATCGCAAACCAAAAGTAATAATCTACGGTATCGCTCCGCGTGATTTTATGGATAGCGCCCTGCCGTCGGCATCGAGCACCGAAATATTCAAATATATGGACCGCGTCGGTGACCTCAGCGAAATTGATAAAGAGTCAGCGGGTTCTCCCTGGGAACAAGGCGAAAAGCGTCTGAGCAAAGTTAGTTTTACCTACAGGCATCGACCTGATTTTCTCTATGTGCAACACCGCTGGGCCAAAGAATTATTTCGCAAGCTGCTTGGTTATGAGGAGCTCGATCAAGTGCGCTCTCCGCTGCACGTGCGCAAACAAGCCTTTTTAGAATTGCCCGAAGACTTCGGCCCTACCTCACTTTTTGTCACACCGCCGCCGGTAATTGCCGAACCATACAAAGCCAATCTGGAAGAATACAAATTTAGATATCGCAAATTGAATTTGAAACAATTCAACAGCCAATTGGCATTTCTAGAGCGGCTGCTGGCCATGGCTGAAGACGACGACACGCGCGTGGTGATCATCAATATGCCACTGACCACAGACAACGTGGCGCTCATGCCGGCGGGCTTTTATCAAAGTTACCTTGAACAGGTAAACGGCATCGTCAAAAAACATCAGGCTTTATTTTTGGATCTCAATGATCCGACCTTATTTCCCCAGAAATATTTCACCGACTCTGTGCACTTAAACGGCCGCGGCGGGCAACATTTCTTTGAGGTGTTGGCTGACAGGCTGAAGCAAGATCAGCAGACAGCCGCTGTTATTGAAAAAGCAGGCAACACAAAATAGTCTGCTAGCCGGTCTGAGGCTTGACGACGTTAAGCGGTGCAGCCGGCGGTTTTACCTTGGCCCTGAGCAGTATGTCAATTGATACCGGTGTGGGAAAAACAACAAAAATGGCTTTTGGATCTGCTGCAATATCGGCGGCTTTAATGAAATGGGTAATCTTGAAACCGCTTTTATCCTGAGCTTCTAAGCGAACTGCACCCTCAAGCACAGTTTCGTCGCTCTGTGAATTCTTCACCCAACAAAAAAATACCGGCTGACCAGCACTGCCGAGAGTGGCCATGTCTCTCAATAGTTCAAAACTGGTAGTGCCGCCTTTACCGCTGTGGTCAGTAAAATATTTGTTCAGATCTCTTTGCAGAAAGGGAGTAAAGTCTTGACCAACGGGAAGGTTCTCAACGATTTTCGCCTGACGAACACGTGCAATCATACTTTTCCAGTCTGTCTTTTGATCAGGCGACGACTTCACCGGTTCATCAACGAAATAAGGCACTCGATCTTTTGCAGTTGCCATGGGCGCTACGTGCGCTTGAGCACGTGTCTGCAAACCAACATATTCAGTTTCATCTGGATTAAGCGCAATGGCTTTAGCGAACTGCTCACTTGCCCGAGCAGTATCGTTCATGGCCAAATAGGTCTGGCCCAGTTCACTGAATATGGTGTCATCCTGCGGAGCAATCTTCAAAGCCGCATTGAGGTCAAAAAGTGATTTATCAAATTCACGCATAATGCGATACAAAACTGCGCGGTTCTTCAGGGCAGAAACATTCTTATCGTTCAACTCAATAGCGCTGCTGAGACTTCTAACTGCATCTTCCTGAGCACCTGTTTTCGACATGGCAATACCTTTATAGACATAAGCCAGCTGATCATTTGGCTTCAGGCGAATGGCTACCACTAGGTCGTTAAGAGCTTGTGGATACTGGTGCAAACAAATATATGCGAAGGCACGATCTTTATAGTAGTCAGCTTCTTGATTGGGGAAGAGCTTAATCGCTTCAGTGAGATCGGCAATCGCTTTTTCAAATTCGCCGGTGGCAAGATATGCCCTGCTGCGGCAGTAGAAGGCAGGTGAGTAACCGGCATAGATTTCTATAGACTTCGTGCATTCTTCAATGGCCCTGACATAATGTTTTTGATTGGTATAAATCCAACCGCGATTGCTATAAAAAGCTGAGTTATTCGGGTCGAGTTTGATTGCTCGCTCAAGATCTGCCAGAGCTTTTTCAGGCTGATGCAGGCTGGCATAGGCAAGGGCACGTTCACCGTAAGCAACCGGAATTTCACCGTTAAGCTCAATTGCTTTGTTGCAATAATCAAGCCCCTTGCGATATTGATCCAGGTTGCGATTGGCATATGCTAGATCTATGTAAGCCCCGGCGTCTTTGGGATCCCTTTCCAGGGTGGCCAGGCTCTTTGTAATGATATTTAGAAAGTCACGGTTGCTGGTTGGTATTTTGCTCTGCTTTTCTATTCGCTCCGATTCGGCTGTGGCAGGCAGGTCGGCGGGCTGCGGCACGTCCAATTGTTCTATTTTTACTTTGGCAGCAGCGTAGAAGGGAGTCGTTATCATGAAAGTGGTAGCGACTAGACTGGCCGCTAGTCCGAATAATCTAGCAATATGCAAAACACAGAGCCCTTCAAACGGTAACGCCACCTAATACTAGCTCACGACTCAGGATCGTGTACTAGTTTGTGCCAAGGGTTATCATTGAAAAAGCAGGAGACCCAAAGAGTTTTATAAGGCTGTGTATGACTGGCGAATTGCCCCAAGAGCCAGAAAGCCATAAACCGATTGAAGAACAGAAAACGCGCCTGTGGGCGCTATCTTTCGAATCGACAAAACAGCTTTTACGGTGTGAGAGCTGTGGCGCCACTAATATCATTCCAAGATTGGTAGCTGACCCCAGTGCTGTGCCAGTGCGTCGAGCCAACGACCGGGTGGAGTTTGCCAGAACAGCAGAAGAGAAAAATTTGTTGGGTGAACAACGCAAAGCGATAATTGGCTTGTCGGTATTGTCTGCCGGCCTGTCCGCGGCTTTGATTGCTTTGCTGCTCGGGCGCAAACATTAAATGAGAAGTTCTGATCTGAAACCAATGGTCCCGATCATTTTTCAAAATGAAACGATAACGTTTCATTTTGCAGCAAGCTCACTAGCCCAATTGAGGCTTAAAAATGCAGTCATTTTAACCATTGGCAACCGCTGCCGAAGCTTATAGCTCTGGTTTCCCTAAGCAAAAGGCTGTATCTTTCTACAATTATGCTAACCAGTACCCCACCTAAAAATGCAGGCTTGAAGCAAGGCATTAAAATTGCGCTGAGCAGTTTCTTGGTGGCTTTCCTCATCTTTTATCTTTGCAATTTTTTTGTCACTTTTTTCTATCACAATGAGCCCGAAGCAAACGACATCTGGATTGAAGAGGCACACACTGCTACCAGCGGCTATTCCCGTCTGGCTACTCCTGCCGATGTAGTCTTTTTGGGCTCGTCTATGATTCGCTCGCCCATGTGGTGCGCCGACCACACTCTCGACAAAAATATCTTTTACTCGAACTATCACAAAACAAAGTTCTTTGAAAAAGAACTCAAAGCCGCCGGCATAAATTTGGTCGGATACAACATGGGCATCGATGGTGTCTACGTTTCAGACATGCTTTTGCTTTTCGATCAGCTCTTGGCAAAAAATCCTCCCAGGCTTCTTATTTGTGCTATTACGCCGCGAGAATTTTTTACCAACTGGTTTCAATCAGCTAAATCGACACCGGTTTATAAATTGTTGTCGCAACCGGCACACTATTTTCGCAACGGACAACTTTATTCTGCAGACGACCTCGATTGGTTCGATGGCGCCGTGACGCAGCTGACGCCAATGCGGCGTGGCTCTACTCGCTTTCAGCAACAAGTATCAACTACCCTGCAAGATCGCTTGAGCCCCCAGAAGAAAGAAACAGAAAAAGCCGCAACTTTTGCCACTCCGCAAAATGCCTTTGCGCCCGGCGTGGCCAAACTGAAAAGCACACTAACTGAAAAAACCAAAGATACAAGCATGAAAGTTAAAATGCGGCTCTACAATAATCAGAAAAAATCTCT
Source organism: Candidatus Obscuribacter sp. (assembly GCA_021772135.1). GTDB lineage: Bacteria > Cyanobacteriota > Vampirovibrionia > Obscuribacterales > Obscuribacteraceae. The sequence continues at coordinate 4,504 of JADYXQ010000277.1, read as the reverse complement.
CAAAGAACTGCTGCGCAGTGCTTCTAACCGCGGCGTTAAAGTTTTGATTGTGAGCATGCCGCTACCAAAAGTGATAACCTCCGAAATTCAACCGGCACTGCAGGCCGACTATAGCGCCTTCTTGCGAGAAATCGAAAAAAGTTCACTGGCCGACGTTTTAGACCTTGAATTCGATCCGACTTTATCGCAAACAGCCAATTTTATGGACGACTGGCACTTAAATGAAAAAGGCGGCATCGAACTGATTCATAGAATCGTGGCCCACATAGCCCAGCATCCCTCCCTGCTGAAAAAAACCGCGCCTTAATTTTGGGCGCCTAAGGGCCGGATTGCCCTTTCTTCATTGACTTGGGCGCTTTTGTGTCATACGCTCATAGCGGGTGGCGGGCAGCGCGGCGAGTGAATCATTGCCAAAAAGAAGCATCGCTGAAATAAATGAGTCCGCTGACCTCCTGAGCGAGTCTTCAAGCCGACTTGCGCTGAGCTCTGAAGCCGGTCAGGGCTATGTTCAGCTGGCGGTCAAAGAAGTTGCTTCGGTTTTTACCAGCAATAAAAATGTGCAGTCAGAAGTAGGTCGCTACGGTTCTGGCTTTCTCATGACCGCCGCTTTGTTCATGCCCGGCAAAATTGGTCTGGCCAGTACCGTTGTGTTGGGAGCCCTCGATCATGCCTCTCCCAACTCAACAGGCGGCGCTCAAATGGCGGACCTGGCTCTGGGTGGCTTTAAAGGCGCAGGCTTGCGCGGCATTATGCACGGCATGGGCAGTAAACACGTTCCTGAAATGGTCGCCAACTCGGCAGCTTTGAAAGGTGTGGCTTTTGGTTTCTCCAATCGCGCACTAGAGACAGTATTGACCCGGCAAAGTTATTTGGGCGGCAAAGGAAATATCAGTGGTGCCGCATTTGGTGGCAAGTTTGCTCACGAGGTGGTTAATCCTACCGCCCTTGTTAGTGACGCAGCCACTTTTGTGGCCGCCCACGCATTGTTTAAAGGCGCAGCCAGGCTGAGCCCACAGCTCTTTGAACGCAGCGTAGTCGCTCAAACAATGGCAACCAGCGCCAGCTTTGGCTTATCAAATGGTGCCAGTGCAGAAATTATTCGGCAGCAAGATTCAAACGAGAAGTTTGACCTGGGCAAAATCATTGGACGCTCACTTATACAGGGCGGCATCGACGCTCTGGCCGGCGCGCCAGGTGGAATGCGAGCCAGATCAATAAATCGCCAGAGTGAAAGCGACAAAAGTGTCAACTCCAGAGTAATTGATCCGCTGGGTGAGCCCGGTGAAGTGCACAGTACATTCGCCCGTTCGAAAAATAGCAGCCACGTCAATATCGTGGGCGAAAACGACACGGTGACACGGTTTGTTCAAGTCGATAAAACTCCCGACTTCGCTGCCGCCATCGCCCAGATTGAACTGAATAAAGAGCGTAAGACTTTCATCGGTCCGCTTGAAGGGCCTCATCAAACAATACGCGAGTTGACCATACCGGAGCGCTCTCTCGCCCAACAACCTGCCCGAGTAACAGGTTATAAAACCGCTGTAGAAAAGCTGAACGAACGTAGTGAGGTTGAAGGGCCCTTCAATAACTTCGACGATTTTTACAATCGCGGCATCGCCAAAGTGCCCACCGATGTGCGCACGTACAGCATTGATAAACACACAGTAGAAGTAGTTTTACCAACGCGCTATGCTGAAAAATTGGACGACGCGGCGGCCAAAAAATCTACCACCACCACAGAAGGTGTCGAAGATTTCAGCAAAAGAGTGGGCCCTGCCGATCTGCCACCGCTTCTAGATGCCATGCCCAATAGCGGCTACTTCAAGCGTATCTTTATTTCAGACAAACGCAATCCTGAAGACGCCTGGGTTAGCCAGGGCGGCTACAACAAAGACTTCGTCTCAGCCATGTCCATGACCGACGGCGAATTGAATATGTATAAAACAGAACGCACTAATTATTTGCGACGCGACGTTTTGCATGAATGGTCCCATGAATTGCGCTACCAATATTGGGACCACAATCTCACCTGGCGTTTTGCTGATGCCATTAATCTTGAAGCAAAAGAGTACAGCCTGAGCAAATACGCCGATCGCAACAACGGAGAGCAGTGGGCGGTGTTGGGAGAACGCACGCTCGGCAATGACGCCAAAGCTTTTGTTGATGCGGCTGAACACATGCCAATCAGAACTGTAATTTGGATGCGCGCTTTGAAAAAATCACTTGATACCGTGCCGGCTGAAAATAAGAGTGTTGATCACGACATTTATGTGGCCCGCCAAAATTATGTAGACACAGCAATACTGCCGCAAGCCGTGGCAAAACTTGAGCAATATGTCAAAAGCGGCACAAGCGATCAGCAATCGCGAGCAGCTGACGTGCTCCAATTCCTGAGAGAAGAAGGCCTGATCAAATAATCGTTAGACCGGGAAGAAAATGCCGTGCTGCGCAAAATAAAGCCAGGGTGTCAGTTCGTGACCGGTTAAGTGGCGCAAATCATTGATATAAGTCTTGAGCTGTTCGCGGTGTTTGCGCGCTTGCTGCTCTACTTGCTCGGCAGGAAAATGATCAGTTTTGTAGTCGACGAGATGCCAGGCGCCCTGCGCATCTTCAAAAATTAAGTCGGGACGCCGTGGCTTCATATCTGGCGTGGGCCCGTAGGCGACATCAATTAAATAAGGTAATTCATGGCGTCTTTGCTGGCTTTCGGTTAATAGACCATGTAGTCTGCTGCCATAATAAATTTCCAGCAAACGCTCGCCTTCATCCACAAGCTTATTCAATAATTCATGGTGTGACACCATTGCCCCTTGGGTAAAGGCAATATCTGAAATCCACTCTCTGTCAACCTTGCGGCCGGAAGGCGGCAAATTTTCCATGAGCGCGTGGAAGAATGTACCAAGAGTGGTGGCATTGGCGGAAAGACCTACAGCTTCGCCCATCAGCTCAGTATTGATGCGCGGAGTAATGCGTGAGCGCCCCAATTCATTCACTTTCAGCTCGGCCAGATTTACGTGTGTAGGCTCGAGCAAAAGTAATTTCTGAGCTTGCCCTGACTGTTCTGAGTTTGGCAATTGAATTTCGATAGTGGCTTCAACTATGTTTTCAAAACCAGAGGCAGTGCTCAAATTGTAAGGTGCTACCACTCCGTCAGAGCGCGAGCTCACACTGAGCGGTATGCAATCGTCGGGGCCAGGACGCACAGCGTCGTCTTGATCAAGACCAAGTACTTCCATGATCCACTGGCGGTACGATTCAGATTTTTTAAATGGTGCTGAGAAAAATATGCCGAGATTATCGCGCGCCCGGGTCATCGAAACGTAGAGCAGTCGCTTCTTCTCTTCCCGCTCCATTTGCTTATCTAAGTATCCGGCTACCTGATACCAGGCCGGTACATCCTGATCATCGAGACGAGTGCTGTTGAACGCTACGCCATAACTGGGATGATAAACGAGGCGGTCGGTGTTGCGCAGTAATTGCCCGCCCAGGCATGGCAAAGCTACGACTGGAAACTCTAAGCCTTTGCTGGCGTGCACTGTCATTAGTTTGACGGCATCGGCGCTATCCAGTGGTGCCTCCGATTCACGCATGCCGAACTGACGCATGAGCGACAGTCGGCGAGCAAACTCGCCACAAGATAAATGTTCATGCTCTGAGGCCAGGTGAGCCATTTTCCAGACATTGCGCGATCGCTGTTTGCCGTCTGGGGCAGCCAGCATGGCCAGATCATAACCAGTCGAATCAATAATTTTTCGCACAAGATCACCGAGAGGCAAAAGTGCCTCATATTCAAGCAAATTGCGCAACTGTCTCACCGCTGTAGCAAGCGTCTCAAGACCAGCCTGACGCGATCGCACAACCTTCAACAAGGTGGGCCAGAGCGGCTCGCCAATGTCATCGGTAATCACCCGGTGCAGCAAATCATCACTGATGGAACAAAATGGCGAGCGCAAAACCGCCAGCAGAGAGTGGCTGTCTTTTGGATTATCCAGAAAGCGAAACAGATTTTCAAAATCGGCCACTTCTTGCCTGCGCAAAAATCCGCTGCCGCCGAAAGTGACGTACGGAATATCCAGCTGAGCAAACATTGCTTCAAAGGAGGCAAAATCACTGTTGCGCACAACTAATACGGCGCAGTCGCCGTAAGTAATCGGCCTGATGCCGCCACTTTTCGCTGCAATTTTGTAACCGCTTTCAACTTTTTTTTTCAGCCAGCGGCCCACTTGATGCGCTTCATAAAGAGCGGATGTGAGGCCTCGCCCTTCTTCTTCCACTTCCAGATCGAGCATCACCACTTCCACAGCGGCCTGATTGCCTGAGCCCGCGGCATCACCCAGGTCTAAAGTACCTGTAACTGTTTCTACTGGGGGCTCGTCGGCAGTTATCAATTCCATTTTGCGCGCCGGCTCGAGGGCTTCGAAAGCGGCCACGTACGGAATCAGTTCAGGGTCGCCGTCCAACAAATAATCAAAAATGGCATTGACGAAAGACACCACTTCGGGGT
>JADYXQ010000276.1 GCA_021772135.1 Candidatus Obscuribacter sp. | reverse complement strand
GCCGTCAACAACGCCGTCAACAACGCCGTCAACAACGCCGACCCTAAGCTCAGTTTCTTCTCGAAAGACATTGACCACGCAAGAGATGCCATTGCCGGCGGAGCGCTCAGGCGATTCATCTACTGTGCAAGTGCAAGTGGAGCTGCGGCAGGCAGTCGATTATTTCAAGATGGCCATGGAGTATTTGACTCAGGGTCGCTTTGATGATGCCGAAGAGCTTTATCGCATGGCTCTCAATGTCTCAGAGACGGCTATGGGTGTCGCTAACCCGGCTATCATCGGCCACCTTGAAGAACTCTCCAGTTTTTACGTCAGTCGCGCCAAGTTTGAAGAGGCAGAGCCGTACCTCAAACGCATTTATGCCCTGCGCATCAATAGTGCGCAGGAGCAGCTGTCTGATTATTTCGATTTAGCCGATACGGTAGACAAACTATCGACTGTTTTTGAACGCACTGGCCGCTCGTCGGAAGGTGAAAAACTTTTTCTCGCCCTTTTGCGCAGTCAAGAAAAACTCAAAGGCGGCTACCACCAGACCACTCTTGATGTTTTTAATCGATTGGGCAGTTTCTATTTGCGCACAGGGGTCTACGTGGCAGCCAGAGCGGTGTTTGAAGAATTGCTAGATATCCAAAATGACAGTAATGGCGTCAGTGCCGAAGTGGCTGCTGTGCTTTCCAATCTTTCGGTTGTGTACGGCAAGCTTGAATTACACATGGAACAGATTGCTGTCTTAGAGCGGCAAGTAGATGTGCTTGACACTATCCACGGTGGCTGCGGATTATCTCTGGCAGCAGCTCTGACAAGATTGGCCGATGTGCTTTCAGGAGCTGTGCGCGTCACAGGTTGCAGCGACATTCTAGAAAAAGCGGAGCTTATCTATCGCCGCGCCCTCACTATTTATGAAAAGCATTATGGACCGTCGACTCCCACTGTTGAAAGTCTGCGTCTGCGTTTGAAAAATCTCGCCCACTAAAGAATCTAAAAAATTGACCGGCTCAAGACTTGTCTTTGTCTTTTGAGGCTTTGTCTTCTTTATCTTCGCTGCGTTTGTCTTGATCAATCAAGCCCCTTGAAAATTCAGCTTTGCTGGCCGCTTTTTTCACTGGTTGCAGCGTGGCCGGATACATTTTAAATGAACCGTCGATAAAGCCTAATTGTAGCTTGCCGTCTACGTCTTGATAGTATTGCTGCAAGATGCGGTCGAATGTCCAGCCGCGTTTGGCGAACATATTGGCACCGTGCTGACTGAGGCCGCGGGCACCATTGCCCGGGCCGCGATAAGTGAAGACCCAGTTGGAGCCTTCATCATGCACGTCTAAAATTCCCGCTGTGGCAAAATTCAACATGCGTGCCAGAGCAATGCCGTCTACTTCACGACTGTTTCTCACGCCCATAACTTGTATGTGACTGGCGTTTCCGGTGGCATTCCATTGTTTGACGGTTACGCCGACAATGCCTTTGATGCCGGTAATTTGCTCAAGATGGCTTTGAGATACAGCACTCTTTTTGATGTTGAGATTTTCCATTTCGTCGCCTACCCAGGCGCGATAAAATCCCGGTTTCACTTTGTCGGCATTTTTCAAAATTAAGCCGCGAGTTTGAAAAACCGCTGCCAGCGTTGAGGGTGCTTCGGCAGCCAGTCCTTTATAAGCCTGGTCGCGTACGTCGGGCACCATGTCAAAGCCTTCGCTTTTCCATTTAGAGCCTTTACCCATGTGCGCGTAGGCATAGCTGCGCGCCGCCACCGCCTGACACTTAAGTGCTTCCGGTTGCCAGCTCGAAGGCATTTCAGAAGGCACCACACCCTGCAAATAATCTTCCAGATCAAGCAAATTTATGGCAGTAACATAAGTAGGCATGTTGATGATTTCAAGGCAGCCGCGCCACCAGCGGTTGACTGTCCAGACGCGATAATCTGGTGCGGAAATGTGACAGCGCTGATCGTACGGCAACGTGCAGCTGCGGCCGGTGCCCAGCTCGGTAATTTTGCCGGGGGTGATGGTGTAAACCATGCGCGGTTCTAAAGCGAAAATTGGCATGCCGTTAACAAAAACAGCGCCCTGTTGCCAGATCGCTACGCGTATGGCCGAGCTTTTGGTGCTGAGACCAATGCGCACGGGGTGGATCATGGGCGGGTAGGGCAAAAAGGAATTGATCACGGGAGGGATAGTTGTGGCCTGGACTGGCCTACTGTTACTGGAGGCTTTGGCTTGCGTTTTGGGCGCCGCTTTGCTGCCGCTCTTTGCATCGCCGACCGGAGCTTGAACTACAAGCAGACTGACTGCAGCAGTGCACAAAACCAAATTTTTCTTTGTCCGCCTTCGCACAACAATATCAACCGTAAAAGCTAAGTTCTTATTGTACGTCTAATTCCGCTAGCTTTACCGTCAGGTAGCTATGGTCGAGCTAGTCTTGAAAACCTGGCCACCGCGGAAGCGATTAAGAGCAAGAGTTTAATAACAAGAGTGATACTATGTGGATCCCAATTTCAACCGGTTTGGCCCATTGAAAAAACTGCTAATTGTCGACGATGAAGTAGATATCGCTACCAGCATTCAGTACGTGCTGAATCAAGAAGGATTTTCTACTTTATTAGCCCACGACGGTATCAAAGCCATTCAATTATTTGAGCATGAAAAACCAGATCTGGTCATTCTTGATCTGATGATGCCTGGGCTTGATGGATATGAAGTCTGCCGCCGGGTGCGCGCTTTCGATAAACGCACACCCATATTAATGCTCACTGCCCGCACCAGCGAAATTGACACCGTCGTCGGACTTGAGCTCGGTGCAAATGACTATATCGCTAAGCCGGTGCGTCTGCGCGAGCTCGTGGCCCGGGTGAAAGCGCACCTGCGCGAAACTCCTCAGGTGCAGGAAGTCACAAAAGGCATTCGTCTTGGTGATTTGTTCATCGACACTGACAGCCGTACTGTGCTGGTGGGCGAAAAATCCATTGATCTCACCTTTAAAGAGTTCGAATTGCTTTTAGCCATGGCCAGGCAGCCTAACCGGGTATTTTCCCGTGACCAGCTTTTTCAGGGTGTCTGGGGCTCCGATTTTCTTGGCGAAAGCCGTACTGTTGATGTCCACATCAGATATTTGCGGGAAAAATTGGAAGCCAATCCCAGCCAACCCAAGCACATTCTCACTGTCCGGGGCGTCGGCTATCGACTGGTCTGGGACTGAGTAGACAAGTTTAATGATTGATCTATGGGAATTTTCCCACTAGCTCCGAAAAGAATGGGCCCTTTTATAAATGGCTTGCGTATTCTTCCCAGTGACATGTGCGGTGAGGTTTCATAGACTAAAGAAGTCGATTGTTATTCGACGGCGTGAGCGAAATAACCTACTTTCTTTGGCGGATCAGGTATCAGATGAAATCACATGCATTTCTAGTTGGCGTAAACGTAGCAGCATCTTTGCCGCTGGTATTCGCTCCTCAAGCTATGGCCGAAGGCAATAATTTGAGCGCTACAGCGAATTTTCTCAAGGCAGCGGTTGCCGAGAAAGCCACAGCCCGCTCCATGAGCGACCCTCATGCTGTACCTAGTTTCCAATGTTCCAAAAGATCTTTGCCAATCAAGCGTGACCTGAGCAGCTCGAGTTTTTCTGAGCCTCGGGCAGTGCAAACCAGACTGGCCATGACTCCCATTGCCGGATCGGTCAAGTTGCGTCCATTCGTTCCTGGTAGAAAATTGCCCAGCCGCTCCGATTTGCAATCGCAAATGCCTCAGCTCGACAATAGCAACCAACCAAATCTTTCCGCCAGCATTAATGAATCAAGTTTTGCCGCTCAACCAGTGCAAAACGATTCTAACTATTCTGCTCCCGGCTACAGCTCTTACCGCGCACAGCAAGTAAACACCGCTCAAAATCGTAGTCGCCTGCGTCAAGCCGCCGAGTGCGTCGCCAGCTTCCAGCGCAAAAATGCCGCTCGCACCCTGCCCGGTCAATCACCTTCCACTCCCGGACAGGTTGGTTTCCCTTGCGCCCAGCAAGCTGTAGCTCACATGAGCCCAGCGGCTAAACCAGCTCCATCAGAAGTTGAATGGACTCAAATGGCTCGCAATGCCGCTAACGGCAGCACCACTGAAAGCGAAGCCGAACAAATGGCCAGCCTACAGGCCGAATTTGCCGCCAGCCAGGCTCCGGCTCACGTTACCGCAGGTCCAGCGCCATTCCCACTCAGTTTGATTCCTGAAGCTTCGTTGAAACAGTTAATCGGCAGCACAGCTAAAGCAGCTCCTCCTGCAGCCGGCGGAAGCTCTATGCGCGCTCAAAAAGCCATGACTCCAAGCTACTTCGGCTCATGGCACGGCAGTCAGCAAGCTGCTGCTCAAGGTCATGGCCATGTTCACAGTAATTTGCAACCTTCCGGTTTTCACACCTATCTGGCTGGTGGCAATTCCGCTCGCGGCGGCCGTGTAGTTTCGGCCAGCGCGTTCAAGTCTTATGCACCCATGGCCTACAAAGCCACTCGCCGCAGTGCTCCTCACATTGCCGCTGTAGTGAAAAAGTCTGCCGCGGCTGCAGCACCGATGATTGCCACCTACGGCACATATCATTCAGCAGCCGGTCCTGCTATCTAAATTCAGCAGTTCAAAAGCACAGACATCTTTTAGACTTTTAGAGAGGCGCCCGGCGCCTCTTTTGCTTTAGCCGGGCTAAATCTTTTGCTTTGTCGAAAAAGCGGCAGGGGCGGATACACATATAGGTAAGCTGCTTCGCCAAGCAACAGTTTTTAAGAAGGTACAATGATTTCACTGGTAGGCACATGCAAGAAGCGATACGGTCGAGGCTTTCGATGACTGAATCTCACCGCGAAAAAAAACGTCGCGGCAGGCACATCGTTAACGAAAACATCCTCAAAGAAATTGAGGAACTCTCAACTGCGGCCTACGAACAGCTGCTCGGTGGAGGCGGAAAAGAAGCACAGGCGCTTCTTCTTCAGGCCCTGGCGTTGTGTCAGGATCTACCTTACGCAGAAAAGCCACAAGCTGTTGTGCTCACATACTTAGGTCAGACCGAGCGCATGATCGGGCTGACTACGCAATCTATCGAACATTTGCAGCAGGCCATCGAGCTTTGTCGGCGGGCCAATTTGCTCGAGTGCGAGCTGCAAGCTCGTCTGTTTCTTGCCGAACAGCTGGCCGGGCAGGGTAATTTTACTGAGGCGCAAGGGCATTTTGACCTGGCTTACAATACAGCATCATTTTTGCAAGATTTCAATTCTATGGAACTAGCCGCCGGCAATCTTGGCTCAGTCTGCATGTCCCTTTCTCATCTGGAGGCCGCCACTGACTGGTTCAACATTGCTCTTGAGCTGGCCGACCACACCAGTTCAGGCGAAAAGAGCGTCTGGCTTGGCAGTCTTGGCCTGGCCCTGAGTGAACTGGGTCAGTTTGAGCAAGCCACCAATTATTATCGTCGCGCTTACCTTGAAGCCGAGTTTGAATCAGATGTGCTCACCATGTCTATTTGCCGCGGCTCGGAAGGCAATATTTGCTTTGAGCAAGCGCAGTTTGGCCAGTCATTTGATCTCTATAAAGAAGCGCAGCATCTGGCCGCTGAAGGGAAAGATCGCCGGCGCGAAGGTATCTGGCTTGGTAATCAGGGAGTTTCTCTGGCCCGCCTGACCCAAACCGACGAAGCGATTTTACTTTTAGAAAAGGCCCTCTTCATCGCCCGGGAGCTGTCGGATACGGCCACCGTGGCCGCACACCTCGATAGTCTGGGAGATTGCTATAAAGCCCTGGCCGATTTTGAGCGAGCCGACGAATATTATATGGAAGCGCTAACCATTAGCCGCTCCATAAGTGACCGGCTGGGCGAGCGTATTTATCTTGGCAATCTCGGCAAACTCAAGGCCCAGAGCGGTGAGCTGGCGCCGGCTTTTGAATATTTCCGCCAGGCCGTGGAATTATTTGACGAGCAGCGCGGCATGATTAAAGCCGACGATTTAAAAACCAGTTTTGCCAATCGCGGCCAGGAGCTCTACCGCGATATGGTATCCACTTGCCTCAAACTTGATTTGCGAGTAGAAGCTCTCGAATATGTAGGCCGGGCCAAATCGCGGGCTCTGCTTGATTTGCTCAGTAATTCTCCTATCGATGTCAGTGAGCTTGCCGCTAGTGAAGACGTGGATACAAAAGGCGACGGAGTGACGCGCAGCTTAAAAGATCTGATGTCGCGCGAAGCAGATTTGCGGGCTCAGATTGCGCATTTAGAGCGCCAGTTTTTCCACGGTCAACCAGAAGATGATTCTAGCGCTGGTGGCACCGGTGGTAGTGGCACCGGCTTGCGCGGATCCCAGGCCCCACAAGAAGACACGCGTAAGCTTTACTTGGAATGGCGTGAAGTGCTCAACCAGTTGCGCCGCCGCCATCCTAACTATGCCAATCTGGTCTCGGCCAGCACACTCAGTTACAGTGAAATACAATCGCTCTGGCAAAACGGTAAGCTGTCCGACGACACTTGTGTAATCGAATTTTTCTTCCCGCAAGATTATTTGCTTGTCGCCTGTGTGCAAAATGAAAAAAATATCGATGCCACTGCCACCGATACCGGAAGTCGCCCGGGCCTGTCGACTCACGCAGTAATGGATAATCAGGCTCTCGAGCTGATTCGCGATGACATCGCTACATTTTTAGAGATGAGTTCTACAGAAGGCTGGGAAGTACCTGTGTCTTTGTGCAAAAGACTCTATAAGAATTTGCTCGGACCGGTTTTAGAGACGCTGCACTCTTCCGTTAAAAGACTGCTTTTAATCCCGCACGGCAGCCTCTACCATCTGCCTTTTTCCGCACTTCACGACGCTTCTGCTTACGTATGCCAGAGCTATGCCATTAGCTACGTACCGACAGTGTCTTTGATTCCGGTCTTAGCCCAGAGCCGCACAGCCGGCGCCATAGGCGAGCCGGGGCAAAAAGAGGCGGCGGCCCGTTATCTGGTCTCAGCCATCAGCGATTATTCCGCCACTAGAGAAGGTGGCATGGTATTCAGCTCGCGCTTGCGTTCGTCGGCTGGTTTAGAAGACCTGGCTTATACAATGGAAGAAGCAAATTCGATATTATCGCTCGGTCAGGGCACTGTCGGTAATGGCACCCTGCTCACTAATGAAGAAGTGAAGCGTTCGCTCTCGGAGCTGTTCGGCGAATTTGAAGTAGTGCACTTTGCCGGCCATGCCATTTTCAATCACGATGAGCCCATGGCCTCAGGGCTTGTTCTTTCAGACGGCAGCATACTTTCGGCCGCCTCCATCCTGGAAGGTAACGCTCTGCGTACTCACAAAGGTCGCCTGCTGGTTCTCTCAGCTTGTCAAACCGGCGTCAATGTAGTGACGGAAGGCGGTGAAATTCTTGGTCTGGCTCGCGCCCTCATGTACGCGGGAATGCCTAATTTAGTGCTGTCGCTCTGGGAAGTGGCCGACCGCTCCACTGCTGCTTTGATGCAAGATTTTCACACTTGCTGGCAATCGGGAAAAGTCTCCGTCGCTCAGGCCTTAAGGCAGGCTCAGATGAAAGCAATTGAAGCCAAACAACCGGTGCACGCCTGGGCGCCCTTCATACATTTTGGTATTGAATGAGGTTATACTGAACAAAATTTCCTGCTAAGTTTTTGTGAAAATATGATCAATTTACGACCTGCCCTGACCTTTGCCGGAGCCATTCTATTAAGTGTTTCCTGTATTGGCGCACTAGCCGAAAACAGCGACAAAGACAAAGATAATGAAAGAGCTTCGAGGCATCGCAGCGACTCTGAAAAGACTTTCGGCAATGCTGTTGTGCCCCATCCTAATTTGCCTGGTTCGGTAATGATGCAAACCGACCCCCTCGCTATCTATAAAGAAGCGGGTATTGATCAAGAGCAAGAGCGTAAAATTCGCATTCTCGCCAAAGAGTTTGAAGACGGCCAGCGGGTGCGCCTGGCGCTATTCGGCAATTTGCTTAAAGAAATGCGAGACTTGCAGTTCGAGCCGGATCCAGACGAAAGAAAAGTGCTGGCCAAACAAGACGAAATCAATAAAGTCCAAGCTGAAATGGGCACAGAAAGAGCAAAGCTTGTGCTGAAGATTCGCTCGATTTTGAGCTTCGAAGAAAAACAGCGTTTAGTCACCAATCTGAGATTGTCGTCGCGCTTCGGCAAAGCCGGAGTGGAACCGTCTAAGAAAGACTAGCCGGATTAACCGCCATAAAATGCACTGTGGCAAAGTTCCTGCTGAAATCGATTCTGGTGACTGACCCTGTTGGTATCGATAAGCGCCAGAAATTTTGCACAGGCATACCTAGAGCGTAAATTAGAATCGATCGAATAATTCCCGAGTGGGTGACCATGGCGATTGTCTTGCCGCTGCAAGGCTGCGAGCTGATTAAGGCACTAATGCTTTCGGCAATGCGTTCGCTTAACTGCTTAATTGATTCGCCACCCGGTGGTGCGTTTTCGATTGGGTCAGCGCACCACGAGTGGTACTGCTCACTGTCGTTCTTCTTTATATCAAGATAAGTGCGGCCTTCCCATGCGCCCACTTGCCACTCTTCAAAACCAGCTACAACTTCGGCTGTGAGCCCGGTTTCTTGCTCTAGAGGGCGGCATGATTGCAGAACGCGCACTGCCTGGCCGCAGATTATTTTTTGCGGTTTGCTTCTGGCGACGAAATTGGCTGCTGCCTGCGCTTGTTTCTCACCTTTTTCGGTGATTTCAATTTTTATATCGCTGTAAAGTAAACCTAGCTCTGTGGCCCTGGTGTGGCCGTGTCGGACAAGATAGAAACTTGTAATTTCTTCTAGAGGGTGAAGATCTTCGCTCATCTGGTGCCTGCTTCGATAATTTTAGCGGCATTTTTAGGAGCGGTCATGCCGTAAACCTTACAGACGGCAAAGAGGTCTTCCACTTGTTTGGCCGAAAGTGTTTTTTCGCCACCGAGCATATGGGCAAGCAACAAGGTTTTAGCGTGGTGTTCAAGCGTTTCAAGGCGATAAAAGGCCTGGAAAATATCGCTGCCGAATGTCAGCGCACCGTGGTGCGAAAGTAAAATTGTATCAGTGTGTTCCAGATGCGCTTTAATACTTTCAGGCACTTCATCGGTGCTTGGTGTCGCATATGGTGCCAGACCAATTTCGCCCAGAGTCAAAATCGACTCTGGCATGACGCAACGGTTCAGTGATTTTCCGGCGATGGTAAAAGCCACTGCAGTGGTGGGGTGAGCATGGGCGACTGCGAGAACATCGGGTCTCGATGCATAAACAACTAAATGCATTTTTAGCTCCGTTGAAGCTTTCTTGCCCAGGTTGGAAGGTGTGTGCAGCAACTCACCATTGAGATTTGTTAATACAAAATCAGATTCATTTAATGAACCTTTACAGCTGCCGGCGGGGGTAGTGAGAAGAGTGCAATCATTGAGCTTGAGGCTGAAATTCCCTTCAGTGCCGCATATATAGCCTCGTTCGTAGGCGAGACTGCATACTTTTGCCAGTGCGCTCCTGGCTTTTTCATCGTTTAGTGCCTGCAAGTTTTTATCTCATCCTGTGAAAAATAGACCATGACATCTACTGAGATTGCCAAGGATAGGTATTATATACTCGGCTATTATCCCCTGGGGTCTGAAAGCCTCTGGGCGATTGGGATGTGACCCATGCGCTGCCCTGAATGTACTGTTAGAAACTCTGTCGCCGCCGTTCAATGCAAAGAATGCGGCGCTAAGCTGGCGCGTAAAAGCGCTCTCAACCCGCAATTGCTCAAGATTGGTGGGATAGGCATTGCTGCGGTTGCACTGCTGGGCCTGGGTGCAGCGTCGCTGGCATTGATTCCATCAATGTTTGATTCTGACGCTGATTTGCGTAAAGTTTCAAGAATGGTGGCTAAGGGTCCTAAATCGAAAGAAGATGCCGACCATTTAAAGAGTGAGCTGGAAAACAGCGTCAAACGTTTTCTCGAAAAAAATGTTACTTTGCCGCCCAACGAAATCACGGCAAAGATGCAAAAGCTCTTGCCTTCTGCCGCATATGAAATTCACGTTTTTGATCTGCCGAAAGGTCTTAAATTGGTAGAAGTAGACACGGTCTTACAGCCCTGCAACTACATTATTTCCGGCAAAGATGTTGCGGTATTGCGCAAATTTGACGTCTTCGACGAAGCGAAATTAGTGGGCCCAGCCGGCGATGTGCTTGTTTTACTGGGGCACCAAAATGCCCAGGCCGGCGGCAAACCGCAAGTCAAAGTCTTTGCCCTCACAGCCAGCGGCGTCAAAGATTTGAGCGACAAATCAGTGCCCTTTTATAGCGGTGGTGGAGAAGGCAAAACAGCCTTTGCCGCTAATGGCAAGGATATCGACATCGAGATGACTGTGGCCTCACGCGCCAGTGAAGAAGAATTGTTTACGGCCACGAGCTTGAGGGCTCTGGCACTGCCGGAAGAGAAGCTCAAACTCAAACTGATTTACAACAATGCCGCATACGAGTTGCAAGATGATAACGGCCGTGGGCCAATGGCTGCATTGCGTGCCTTCGCTTTTACCGTGGCAGATCCGGCCCAGAAGCCGCGTTTTAGAAGATATTTGACCAACGCCGTTGTCGTTGCTCTCGGCGGCGTGGGAAAACTAAAAATCTGCCCGCCTTCGTTCGAGATCAGGCGCAAAGGCGCCGCAGTTGCTTTAGCAGAAGTTAGCGACGACGGTAATAGCGGCTCGCGCCGCAGTCGCAGAAGACGCAGAGAAGCTGCTCATCAGGCAGCGCAAAGTGGCGGATCCACCTATTTTATGGGCAATGCCGAAGACGCTTTTGAAGTAGTGCTGGCAAGAGGCAGCTCTGGTGCCATGCAAGCGAGCCAGGTGCGTCGTGTCAAAGTTCAAGGACACGGAGCCGAAAGCGACAATGCATCAGTGGCTTCTACTTATGAAAATAAAACATCAACTTTAGTAGACAAGTTGCTGGCCAGCCCTGATACAGACTCGCCTGCCCAAAAGGATGAGCCGCAAGAAACAAACAGCCAGTCGAATTCTCATGGTAATACTCATACGGCTTCAGCACCGCCCACTGTGGCTGTGGCTCCGCTGGCTATGCCGAACATCAAATCGGTGGAGAAGACCGCTTCTACTAAGGTAACTGAGAAAGTCAGTGAGGCTGAAAAAGGCACGGTAATAAGCTCGTTGTCGAGCGAAACAGTCAAAGTCAGACGGGGAGTGGGCACTCATTACCGCACCATCGCCGAAATTCCTCGCGGAGCCGATGTGGCCATCATCGGCAAAAAAGAAGGCTGGTACAAAGTGCGAGTGAACGGCCGTGACGGCTACATCTATGGCGGCTTCGTTAATTGCAAAACCGGTGACGCCTACACCACCGCCACTGTGAAGAGCGTTAAGTCAGTCAAAGACGAAGGCAACCGCACCCTGTCACAAACGCAGACAGGCGACAGGGTAGTGGTCTTAGGCGGCATTAATAACAACAAGTACAAAGTACAAATGGCGAACGGTCGCACCGGCTATATCGACAAAGATGCGCTCGATGTCAGCGTGGAAGGGCCGCCGCAGTTCGTACCGTAGAGTTGTCGATATCTAAATAGCTCAGTGGTCAAGTAGGCAAGAGCGTTACTTTTTTGTTTTCAGCGTCGGCCGGTGTGATATATTTGAAAGCCGGGACGTAGCGCAGCTTGGTAGCGCGGTTGCTTTGGGAGCAATAGGTCGCAGGTTCAAATCCTGTCGTCCCGATATTTTCCCATCCTGGACAGCGGTCAGGATTTGTTTGTAACTTCAGTACTTCCTCCGAGCAGCGACTCAGCGAAAGGCGCTACCTACCGGTGCCTCTGATAAATGGCGCTGACGGCATCAGACGGGCAGTCTGATTCTAATTTGGCCTCGCGCACCAGGGCAAAACCCGCTTTTTCCAGAGCACGCTTGGAAGCGAGATTGTCTTTTTGCGGCACCGCCACCACCACGTCAATATCGGAATGAAGAGTAAGTGCCATTTTTGTCATCATTTTAATGGCGTGAGTGCCCACGCCTTTGCCGATGTGCTCAGCTGCACCAACGACATAATCAATGCCCATAGCGTTTTTAATCGCCACAGTTCGCTCCCAGGCGGGATAGCGGCAGTGATGATAGCTCTGAATCATGCCCACAGGTTTTTGGTCTACTTGAATAATATAAACGCGAGTAGCAGACTGCGGCTCGAGGCAAGGAAGATATTTACTTTGTAGCGATTCTTGATCGGTGATGCCGTCCCACCATGGTGCCACGTGCGGTGCACTGAACCATTGACTGAACATAACAATGTCATCGGCTTTCAGCGGTCTTAATGTAGTGTCGCGATTACTCAATTTAAATTAGCCGATGCACTTAATTTGAGCAGTGCTTCCTGGGCCGCGTGGTCGTATAAGCGTTCGAGGGCGTCATTTGTGCCGCGTAAACCTTCCACAACTTGCTTTGACCAGTGCACATATTCAAGGCGGCGATCGTGGCTCCACGAAGTGGGTGGCGAATTGCCCATATCAAGAACATTGCTACTCTTATCGGCTAACTTTATACATTTGGCTCTGGCGCTCAAATGTGGAGCGTGGTCGATTTGCTTTTGTTTTCTTTCTTCTTTGGGTAATGTTTTGTCGTCAGTGCATTCCATTACTAATGACGCGATTTCTTCACCGAACAAATCTTCCAGGCATGCCTGCGTAGTATCGGTATCTTCAACGGTGTCATGCAAAAGTCCGGCAGCGATGGTGGCACTGTCGGCAATACCACCGACTTCATGGAGCAATCGGGCTACTTCAATAGGATGGTTAATATAAGGCGAAGCTTCTTGATCTTTGCGCCTTTCGTCGCGATGCTTGTCGGCGGCAAATGAGAGTGCCGACAAAATGATGCCCAAATCAGTAGATTGAATGTCCATGCTGTTTACATTTTACTGATAGATCCAATCTAAGGGCTATTTATATGCTAAAAATAGAACGAGCGGTTGTCATGGGAGGCCAGAGATAATGAAAGAATTATTCATGATATTTGTCATTATGGCCGTGATTCTGACTCCCTTTTTGCCTGCATTGCTTAAAGGCAAGTGTCCTAACTGCGGTAAGCGCAAACTTGTCACTTATGAGCCTGACCTAGCTGAGCCTAATGCGCCGGGCACCTATATTGCTTATTTCAACTGTCAAAACTGTGAGATGCGCTTTGAGCGCAACAAAAGTGGACCTCTCGTGCCGCTTCAATCTGAATCAATTCCTCATATTCCTGTTCAATAAACATCGGGTGGTAGCCTGACAAGGTGAGGGATGGTTTGCCCCTGGCTGACGGCATTAGTGATTTTCTTGGCTGGATGTTGGCATCGATGATTTTTCAATAGATTGGTTTAATTCCGTACGCCGGTGCGTGCTTTTGGCTGGGTGCCGGGATTGATGATTTTTCAATATTTTGGATAGGGGGATTTTCGTAGGTTTTTCTGACAAAAATAAGAGTGGATTTGGTGTTCATTTTTGTCAGAATTTCGGCCGAAAATCCCCCTATTGAAAAAACTCTTTTTCAAAACACTAGAACTTCCCCCAAAATACTCAGTGCATTTTTCAATTCTTTTGAACTTTCCCCACCAAGATTACGTAGTACATAGAAGCACTCCACCAGCGGAGGTTTCCCATGAGCTGTCGCGCACACATTGTCCAATTTTTCCAATCACTACCACCGGGCACTTTGTTTACCACTCGTCAATGTCTCAACAAAGGTTTTACGAGAGCCAACGTAGATAAGGTCTTCTCCAGGCTGGTAAAAGAAGGTGTCTTGATTCGGAAAGTCCCGGGTCTTTTTGTTGATGCCGATACTGCTCGATCTACTTATTCGGTTGCTGAAATCGCAACGCTGAAAGCCAGTTCGTTTGGCAAGAAAATCCACCAACATACAGCAGATTCTGCGGCTGAAATTGGTTTGGCTGTCGAAAAAAACGACCAAGATACTTACATTGTAGGTGGCTGTTCGAGTCGCTTTCGGTTAGTTGAGACCGGTAAGTATGTTAATTTGCGCACGGCGTGCGCCAAGAAAATGCATTTAGAAGACGACAATGTCGGTAAAGTAGTACGAGGCTTATGGCATATTGGGGCCGACTATATCAGACTTAAAATGATTGCTGACGTTGTTCTAAAACTTAGTCGTTCGGAATGCAGAAAAATCGTCAGTGCTGGCGCGTGGATGCCATACTGGCTCATGGATGGATTTCTAGAAATTTTTGGTTTGCGCTATAGTCGACCGCTCCCCTGATGCTATTTTGTTTCGATCACATTGCTGTTGGCCAACCTACTCAATTTCGCTTTGATAGCCGGTAGTGCTTTGCGTGTAGCAGCTTCTCCCGATTCGATGGCGGCTGCCAGATCGGCGCGATTAAAATTGTGCAAATTCAAATTGTCGGCATTGGGCTCAATCACTATGTCTGCTTGGCCGGCTGGTTTGTCTTCAATTTCAGACATGAGAATACCCGCCAGTTGATCGCCGTAAGAAACTACTGTGTTGAGTTTCTTTGCCTCAGTTTTGAGAAAAGAATGCAGTTTAACTGCGATGACCAGTCTAGCTCCAACAGAATTAGCGGCTTCAGTGGGCAAATTAGATCGTAAACCACCGTCAACTAGTAGGTTGTCGCCAATCGCCACCGGTCTGAAAAGAAATGGCACGCTGCAGCTTGCCTGCACTGCTTTATTGATTGGTCCGTTATCTATAAATACGGGCCTGGTATCTTTCAAATTCACAGCCAGTGCAGCGTAGGGAATTTTCAACTGTTCAATATTGGTTATACCAGAAGGCAAGTTGCGGCTGACGAACTTGGCTATAGCATTGCCACTGTAAAGTCCAATCGGCGGTTTAATTAACAACATACGTTTAAATAAATATGGTGGCACAGTTAGTGCTGCTTTAACTTTGATAGGCAGTGGATAAAAAGCTTTTTTAAACTGGCTGCTCAGTACTAGCTCTTCAATTTTGGCAGTGGGTACACCGGCACAATAGAGGCATCCCACCATAGAACCTACGCTACTGCCAACCAGCAGGTCGATAGGGATTTTTTCGGCTTCAAAGACTTTTAAAACACCAACGTGGGCAGCCCCTCTGGCGCCACCGCCAGCCAGAATTAAGGAGACTCTGGGGTTTTGCACTACTTGCAAAAGATCTCCGGTTTCTACCGGAGATGCTGGTTGGTGAACTGACTCCCCGGGTCCGGAGGATGGCTTTTCGTCTGTTGATACACTCTGTGCTTTAATTGGTGTTGCGGTTTTGATATCACTGCCAGGCATCGCTGTGAGGTTGGGCGAGTCTGGCCTAGTGACCTCATCGCTCGCTAGTGCCGGTGCAATCAAAACTAATTGACCCACTAGCAGTATGGCGGCAGTTAGTAATTTTTTCTTTATCAACGTGCCCTTTGTTGGCCTTGTGTTTGACACTTAGGAGTCTTGAGAACTCTTGCGCCACTTTTTAGAGTGACAGCAATCGGCGGTGGTTGTTCCATTTGATTGAATTGATTGAATTTTTGACGTGCCTTATACTTCTATTGTCGCCTGGAGCCCTATATGTCGCATGAAGAAGATTCCGCAGATAATTTAAGTGCGGCCGAATTGGCGCAAATTGTGCGGCTCAAAGCCCTGGCTGACTTATGTTTCGGGCCAGTAATTGTTGTAACCCGTCAAAAAAGCCTTTCTTTCGTCGATAGAATTTCTGCTTTCCATGAAGCGCAAAAAATAATGGTGGCAGATCGCGTTTTGGCTTATGTATTGCTCGAATACCTGAATGCTTCGGTGGGCGCCAGCAAACTGCCGGTGGTGCTCAAAAACGGCACCACTTTTGCCGACGATGGTGCGGCAATAATTTTCATTGGCGAGCAAAAGCCGGCTATAGAGCAGGAAATTGAGATTCTTGAACTAATTCAGAGTAAGCAAAAAATAGCGCGTTTGTATCAGTATGGAGTTTTGATTTTTAGAGGGCATAATGCGCCGCGCTCTTTTTCCGACGGCAAAGCATTTTGGACGAAACTCGCTGAGGCCGGCGATCTCGAAGGGCAATTTATCGTAGGAGATATAGCTTTTAACGATAAAGATTATGATCAGGCATTTAAGTGGCTGGAAATGTCGGCCGGCCAGGGGCACATCGAAGCCACATTCGCACTGGGTTTGTGCTACTTAGACGGTCTGGGTGTGGAGAAAAATCTCGAGCGGGCTTCCGGTTGCGCATTATTGGCCGCCGAAAAGGGCCATGCTCACGCCCAGTATACGATTGGTATTACTGAAAAAGATCCGGCAGAAAAGAAGAAGTGGCTGGCGAAGAGTGCCGCCCAGGGCTTTGCCCCGGCTAAAAAAGCAATGGCCCAATTAAATTAAAAGCCATTGATTTAATCTTGAGCATTGAACCAATTCTGGCCATTATGCGTCTAATCAATAGACCGCCGAGGCAAAAATGATTTTCCGCAAGAACCATCTACATTTTCTGTTGCTCGTGATTGCACCGGTTTTGAGTGTTTGCCTCAGTGTGCCGACTTTCTCGCAAAGTCGCACCCGCCTCGCGCGGCCCAGCGAAAGTAATTCGTCCATTCCGGTGCTCAACGCTCCCGTGCCTTCCAATCTACCTTCAGACGGTCGGCCCTTCAGCCTCGGTGTGCAAGAAAAGCATCTCGGTCCCGCCATCTTAAACGGCACCGCTGAAGATGCTCCTCCTCCCGCTGCCCCTCAAGCTGCCGCATCTCTAAAGGGCCAGACCGGTTTGTTTGATCAAGCGCCACAGACGATTTTTTCGGCAAAAGATAGCCGCACACTTTTGCAGGGCAATGCTAATCAACAAAAACTTAAGGCGGGGGCCACTGCCGTGCGATTGCTGGAAAATTATGACCTCGAACTGATTGTTGATGCGTCTTTGTCAATGCGCCGCCGTGACTGTCCAAATGAACTATCGCGCTGGGAGTGGTGCGGCATGCAAGCAACTGATCTCGCTCGTCAGCTGGCGCCCTTTGCGCCTAAGGGCCTCACTCTTACGTCATTTGCCTCAGAATTCCAGGTTTATCCCAATTCCTCCACTAAAGATATTGCCAATCTTTTCAATAACCCCGCGTTCATGTGGGGCACACACCTGGCAGAACCACTGGACCACCGTTTGAAAGCCTATTTCGCCCGGCGCAAACCGGGTTCTAAACCGATGTTGCTGGCTGTAATTACTGACGGTGTGCCCGCTCCGCAGTATGAGCCGCAAATGGTGGTGGACACGCTTGTGGCTGCCACCAAGCAGCTTCGCGAGCCAAACGAAGTTACTGTAGTATTTTTTCAAATCGGAGCATCTGAATACAGAGGCGCGCGTTTTTTAAGTGAACTCGATAATGGCCTAGTAGGTTATGGTGCCAAATACGATATTGTTCGTAGCTTTAGTTTTGATCAGCTGCAGAGATTAGGGCTGGCAAAGGCTTTAGTACATTCTATTCAAGACTTTACCGCCCCGGTGAAAAGCAAAATTTGAAGTGGGTATAGGCACTCTATTTGCAAAAGGCTGTTAATTTAATGTCAACCATACATAAGGGAACTTTGAGTAGTGCCCGGCGTCCCAAAGGGTAACCCCTTTTTTCTAGCGGTAAAAGCGCGGCTGTGATACCCTTGACGACTGCCCCGAGCCTCATCTGGACTGGCAGTAATAAAACCAACTGGTGACCGATGAAATTCCTCCGATATTTACTGCCTGTTTTTTGCGCTGCTGCTTTCATCTGTACACCGGCTTCTGCAGCTGAGACTATCAAAACTGACGGCGATAGGAATGGTTCGGATCTTGCTGTTTCCGATGCCGCTGCCACCGCAGTGGCCACCAGCATAGTAAGCCAGAAGGCTGTTGTTTCGAAGCAAGTGGTGGCGCCATCTCCACCAAAACCAAAGAAAAAGTTTTATTTCAACCCGCTTAAGAGTTTTGCTCAAGACAGCAAATCGATTTTTTCACCATTGTTGGAAGACGTTAGTTTGCCCCTTAAGGGCACAGAGAGCAACCTTAAGGCTCTGCAAGAGCCGTTGCGAAATCTCGAGAAACCATTGCAAGATGTGAGCGGTTCTGTGCACACATTGAAGGCACCGCTGGAAGAGCTCAAAGCTCCCATGAGCGAACTGAAGGCGCCAATTGCCGAATTGAAAGCGCCTATCTCTGAACTGAAGCAGCCGATTTCCAGTTTGAATAAACCGATTACTCAGCTGGCACGTCCCATACAAGACCTCTCAGCACCATTGAACAGGCTGCAGCACACTATGACCAGCATTCCGCAGCCCATCGAACGTTTGGTGCAACCTCTCGACAGTTTGCGCAAACCGCTAGATGGCATTGCTTCCCCGCTCAACAGTCTACAGCCTAGTATAAAAAACCTTGCGCCGCCTGTGGCTGAACTATCGAGTTCGGTGAGCAGTCTCAATCGAGAAGTGCGTTCACTTTCCGGTGAGATGAAACAGCTCAGGCAGGCCGTTCTCGATATTTGTATTTATGTTAGTTTGGCTATTGTTTTAGGCTGCAGTTTAATTGCCGGTACACTGATGTGGTTCATTCGCCACTTCGCCCGAAGTTACGGATTGTCGCCCGCTAAAGCGCTACGCTTCGTGGCCAACTTTGACGAAGTAAAAAAATAGGCTTGCCGAAAATTTTTTAGATGCGACTTTACTGGCGCACGTAAATTTCCATATATTCTTTGTGATTGGCGTCCCAGCTGCCTGTGGTAATGGTCGATTCCAGCTTCCACTGACTGTTCATCTTCTGATAAAAGGACGACGTGGCGCAGCAGGTTTTATCGCCGATCACAATTATTTTGTTGCCCTTAAAGGCGCTCAGGGCATCGAATGCCATGGGGTTGCGGGGTGGCCAGATCATCAGCAGCGTGTGCTCGGGATAGTCAACTACTGACTGGCTGTCACCTTTGATGATGCTCGTAAAACTGCTGCCTGAAGTTGTGGGCAGACCAACGATGCTAGTGCTGAAAAACCAGTTCTTGCCTTCTTCAACCGGAAAGGCATCCATAGCGATTGTTTCAGCTCCCAATTGTTGCAACAACCAGGCGTTATAACCGTTACCTGCACCTAATTCTACAATGGGTGCGTGCTCGGCTATCTGCTGCAAAATTTGCGGCGACAAAACAGAATATGCATATTTTTCTCGCAAGGCTAGAAAGAATATTTCTTCAATCAAGCGAGAGGAATTAAAAGGCAGGCAGGAAAGCATTTTTATTTTGCTGCGTTTCCACTGATTGAGAGCGGCAGTTCCTTCCAGTGACTCTATGGCTTTGAGACGTTCGGAGTTGCTCTTTGTTCGCTGGGCCACCAGTTGTGAATAAATTTCCCAATAAGGATGCTCAATGTTCATTTAGTTGTTTTGTTTTTCACTGTTCCGCTGACTTTGCCTACTCCAACTTTGGGAGTCGGCAATATGCCGCCGTTAAGTAAGGCTTTGTGCTGAGTGTTGAGCAGTGACAGCTCAGTTTTAAGAGATTCGAATTCGCCGGCCAGATTGCGCTCAGCTTCCAAAACCTTGCTGCGCTTAAGCAGCTCACCATCAGCGTGAGTGCTCTCTTGTCTGGCATTGGCCAGACGGCCTTCAGCGTTGGATAGATCGAGTTCTGCGCGAGCCAGACGTTCTTGATCGCCGCGCATTTGATTGGAAAGCTTGGTATTTTCCGCCTCCGAAATTCTCATTCCGGGACACAGATGTGGTGGCGGTATTGGTGGCAAATGATACTGGTCTACGTGCATGGTATATTTTTTTGCATGCTCTTGATAGAGGCGCTCAGTTTCTTTGCAATGGCCAAGATCACGTTCGACCTGGTCCAGATGCGCTTTGTAGCTGCCTACGTGATTTTTAAATGCGTCAAGATCAACTTTATACTGATCGACATTGCCGGCATTAAGCTTTGTCAGTTTGTTGGCACCACCCGTGAGGTTGCGGGCTTTGCGAATGGCGTCTTTCATATTGACCGTTGATTGCGAAGCGTTGAGGCGAAAATCTTTGCCCTCGGCAATCAGTTCGCGGGCCGAAGCAACGCGTCCGGGCTGGGTGCATTCAGAATCGGGAATAGTATGTGCTTTTGCCGGCGCTGGCGGTGATAAAAGCAACAGTAAAGTGCAAGCTGAGGCCAGCGTTTGCAAACTGTTAATCGAGGTCAACATTTTTGCCATCTATTTTTCCCTGAGTTAAAGCCCTTATTTAAGCTTATTAGCTTTGGCGGCCAGTTCGATAGCCGGATCTTCGGGCACCGGTGCCTCGGTCCAGCTCGGCGTATCGCTACCATAATAACGCACATAGAGATTCGTGCCGAGTGCCCGCAATTTAGCGTTGCCTGGTCGGGTGGGCTGCATCATCAAACTTTTCAAGTTAGAGGCACTTTGCGCAACAAAGGCGGCTTTGCGTGTGGCTTCTGCCCTGGCTCTTGTACCCTGCACAATGGCATCGTTGCGCAGATAACTTGTGCGCAAATTTTCTAAATTACTCATCTCGTTGTCGTTATAAAGCTGATAACCACGACGTCTTAAGACCTGCGCCTGCGAGTGACTGTCTTGAGCCAGGCGACGCAATTGAATGTTGGCCAGGTCTGTGCGCCAGCGCGACCAGGTTTGGCCCTCCGTGGCGTAGCGATTACCGAGATCATTTGACTGGCGGTTAATTAACTTAATGGTGCGCTCCACCACCTGTGGTGTGTCTTGTGGCTGAGTGCGCATGTATCCTTCACGGGCAGCCATGCCCATTAGTCGCGCTTTTCCATAGCGGCCATACTGGCCAAATGGATCTACTTCAAAACCGGCTCGGTATGCTTCTTTTGCTCCTTCATAGTCTTTTAACTTGATCAGCACATCACCAAGATAAGCATAAGCAGGTGAATAACGCGGATTCATGTTGATTACTTTTAGAAGGCCATCAGCTGCGGCATGATAACGCTTTAGTCTAATATCTTGAGCGGCGATGGCATAAGTCTGATTGAAAGTAAGTTTTGTTGTTTTGCCTTTCTTTTTCTGCACAGGCAAAGATAAATCGGGTAGTTTGGCAAGGTCTGCTTTTTTCTGACCGGCAGATTTGGCCAGGGCCTGTTCTATTTTTGCCAGGCGCACATGTGCCGGTTCGCCGGAAGCCTGACCAAAGATCAAGTTTTCCAGTCTCTTCAAGCGTTTCTCCACAGGCTCTGCCGCGAAGCTGTGGCCGAAATAACGGGCTTCAAGCTCAAACATACGGTCTTTTTCCGGCTCTGCTGTCACCGCAATAGCCACTGGAACCTCTCCCCTTAAAGTTTGAGTAGCCGGCGCTGCAAGGCTGGCAGCCTCTTCGGCGCGGGCGCTGACGGCAGTCAGAAGCGACAGAAAAAGAGCGGCCAGCAGGGGGATTATGAAACAGGAATTCTTCATTTATAAAGCTTCTGGAAAGCTCTATTATACATAGCTTGTCAAGTGCCCCGGCTGCCCGTGCATTGGCCCCAAATTCAAGCCAATTTAAGCCAATGGCCAATTTTACAGATTATGATCGTGCAACCAGTGGGCGAGAGAAACCACTCTTTCGTTCTCAGGAGAAAGCTGATGGGCGGTTTTATAGCTTTTTACGGCGCGCTGGGTTTTTCCTTGTTTAACTTGAAAACTGGCGAGATTGCACCAGCTTACGACATCGTGGGGGTTTTTAAGCAGCAGCTTACGAATCAGTAATTCAGCCTCACTGGCCTGCCCGGCCGCCGAGTAAATAGTGGAAAGATTTTGATAAGGCCACTCAAAACCGGGATATTGGGCAATACACTTTTGCAAGACCGCTTCGGCTTCAGCAGTGCGGCCAAGGTGACATAGATTCCAGCCTTCGTTATTGAACGCCAGGGCTTCAGGCTCAGGATCGTGTAGAGGTCATTCGGTGGTGATAGTTTGCCTGGCCATTTTAGCCAGAGCGTTTTTCGGCTCCATTTTAATTACTTCCTGCAGGGCGTCTCGAGCGGCCACAGGCCTGTGCGGCTCAGTTGTAAAACCATGACCTGGTTTCCCCGCTCCACTTGCAGGGCCGAAAGTTGAGCTACCTGCCCTTGCAGCAATTAAAGAATGTCGGCAGCATCGAGATACCTTATATCGAGGCCGTCGATAGCGACAATGCGATCATGCTCCAAT
>JADYXQ010000275.1 GCA_021772135.1 Candidatus Obscuribacter sp. | reverse complement strand
TCTTTCTTGAAATAATCACCAAAGCTGAAATTGCCAAGCATCTCAAAAAAGCTGTGATGCCTTGAGGTGCGGCCGATATTTTCAATGTCGGAGTCTTTGCCGCCGGCCCTGGCACACTTCTGCACTGTAACGACCCGGGGAGGATTGGGAGCTTCTCCCTGACCGAGGAAAATTGGCACGAATTGAACCATCCCGGCCGATGTAAGTAGCAAAGTGGGATTGTCAGGAATCAAGCTGGAGCTGGCCTTGTGCAGGTGTCCGCGTTTGTCTTTGAAGTAAGAAACGAATTTGTCGCGAATATCGCTGCCCGAAAGCGTCATGAGGCCCTCCCTGACCCAGTACTGTAAAGTTGAGTCACATAAAGTCGCTGTTCTGAACTATTGTCAGAAACAGTGATTATATCTTGTCTTGTATAGAGGCGCTGCCCCCTTACATTCTGTTGTAAAAGAGCAGCCATATCTGCTAACCTGAGTTTTGCTTTTGAGGCAGGTTCTGAGGCCATTTCCGTTGAAGCTCAAGAAAGTCCTTGTTGTTCACAAAAAGTCCACTTACCAGATACAAGCAGAAGAACATAAAGAGGCTCGTTTTCTCAAGCTGATTGAGGAAGGCAATGAGGTGGTCAACCGTGTTCGTGTTGCTCATGAAGAGCATGTGGACACCCTCGCTCGTATCGAAGATGAATTATCGGTGCGGGGCATTGAATTTCAGTCATTGAGCCGTTCGCAAGTCGATGAAACTGTAGAAAACGTTGATCTTTGTATTTCAGTTGGGGGCGACGGCACTTTTCTCGATGCCTCCCACGCTCTCAAAGACATACCTGCTCTTGGTGTTAACTCCTCGCGTTCATCGAGCTTCGGCCACTTCTGTATGGCCAATCGCGAAAATTTCTCGTCAATTCTCGATCAAATCGAGACAGAAATGATCGCACCGATAAATGTTCTGCGTTTGCAAATTGCAATTAACAACAAGCCCGTTAAAGAACTGGTATTGAACGAAGTGCTGGTGGCACACAGCTCACCGGCGGCTACCAGTCGCTATTTAATTGAAGTTGGTGACGAAAAAGAAGAACAACGCTCAAGCGGTCTCTGGATAGGTACCCCTGGCGGTTCGACCGGTTCACTGCGTTCAGCCGGTGGCCAGATCATGAATTTGCCGGCTCGCCAGTATCAGTATTTGGTGCGTGAAGCTTGTATGCGTCCCGGTCAGTCGTGGCGCTTGCTTTCGGGCGTGCTCGACGAAAACCAAAGTATGCGCATTGTCAGCGAGATGCGTACTGGAGAAGTTTACATTGACGGCCCGCACATCATTCATACTCTTACGCTGGGAGATGAGCTTGTAATTCAGCCGAGCCCACATAATCTGAAAGCATTTATACACTCAAGCGTTAACGATGTGTTTCTCAAGGCCAAGCATTAGTGTTTAGCTGACTATCTCGAATTAGACCAAGCGGAAGTAACATGACCGAAAAAACAATACTTACTCTGGCCGATCGTGCCGCTGTTCTAGTGGCCAAGCTGGCAGCGTCAAGCATACGCAAGTTGGGCCTGGGTTTAGGCTCGAACTTGCCCGGGCGCTTAGCTCTAAAAGTCTCGCCAAACGTTCTCGGTCACCTGTCGGGGCAAACTACCCGTGGTGTCATTGCCATAACCGGCACAAATGGTAAGAGCACCACAAGTGGTATCCTCTCGTCAATTTTACGCACAGCCGGTTTTACTTTTGCCCATAACCGCCAGGGTGCCAATTTGGTCACCGGCATCACCGCTTCATTAATTGAATCTGCCGACTGGAATGCCAATATAGCGGCCGATCTCTGTTTATTTGAAATTGACGAAGCCGCACTGCCTCTGGTGGCACAGCAAGTGATAATCGGCAGCGTGGTAGTCACCAATTTATTTCGCGATCAACTAGATCGATTTGGTGAACTTGATACCACCGCTCGCCTGATTAACAAAGGCATCGGCATTAATCAATCGCTGGCTATTTTAAATGCTGACGACCCTAATGTTTGCCAATTAGCACCAGAAGTTAGCCATCTCTTTTTCGGCCTGGAGAGCGTGGCGGCTGGGGTTGCCGCCGAAGGCAATATGGAGCTTGCTTACTGCGGCAAATGCGGTAAGGAAATTAGCTACAATCGCGTATTTTATGGTCAGATGGGTCACTGGTACTGCCAGGGTTGCGATTTTAAAAGGCCGGATCCGGCTATCTATGCCACAGACGTAGAAGTCAGTGCCACAGCCAGTCGCTTTAAACTTTTCATCGACGGCAAAGCCGAAGAATGTACTTTGCCCTTGCCCGGTTTGTTCAATGTCTACAACGCTCTGGCGGCAGCGGCGGCAGCTTTTCATCTGGGCGCCACTCGTGAAGCCATTCGCGCTGGTCTCAAGGCATACAGCACTTTATTCGGTCGTTCTGAGCGGCTTACCATCGAGGGTAAATCGGTCATTGTGCAATTGATTAAAAATCCGGCTGGTGCCACTCAGGCGCTGGCATCATGCATTCGAGATCCCAAAGCCAGATTGCTGATTGCCATCAACGACAATTTGGCCGACGGCCGCGATATATCATGGCTCTGGGACGCTGATTTTGAGCAGCTGACAGCGCTCACCGATACTTCAATCACCGTAAGCGGACAGCGCGCTGAAGACATGGCTGTGCGACTGAAATATGCAGGTATTAATGCCGACCATATTTTTACTGTGCCAAAACTGGCTCAGGCTGTGACTCAAGCGCTGTCTACTCTGGGTGCTGATGAGACGCTCTGGCTGATGCCGACCTATACTAATTTGCTTGATTTGCAAAAGATTTTAAAATCAATGGGCGTTTCTATGAGTGGTACATAGCTAGTTCCATGTATAGAGGAGCCTGTCATTTGTGGAAGATTTACGTCCGGACGTAAATCTTCCACGAAACTAGTGTCTGCTCTCTGCCCTGCAATTGTGCGATTCTCAAAATTTCATGCTGTCATTGCTTGAGCCATCTTCCATCATCAGCTCGAATTCGTCGCGGGCCAATTTGTAATTGAGCGGTTCATCGAAAGCGCGATCGGCAAATTTTTTGTCTTCGATTTTTGTGGTCTCCAGCTGTTGCACCGGTCGCCCTTTTTCGAAAGTATAGATTTTGATGGGCAGGCCATAACCGCGTGGGCACGAAGTCAATTTGCAACAAGCGAGTTCTAACTCTTTTGGTAATTTGCTTTCAGTAGTGGTCCAGAATTCGGCCACCTTTTCGCGTTTGCCGTTCTTGCTTACTTGCTCGCAAAGATAATGGTTGCAATTGAAGCGGTCTATTTTTTGGTTGCTCAGTTTTGAGACCACTTCTTTGACCCCCGCTTTTTTTTCTTTGGCGGTAATCTGACGAACAGTAATTTTGCTGCCGATATGATCAACTGCACAGCTGTAACGCAATTTGTTGCTATCACCATAAAACGTCAGCGACGTGAATGGTGGTTTCATATAGAGCTTCATGCCTATGGCGTCCATGCGAAAATGTCGGCTGTTCACCAGGGCCGTCACTGAGCCAAAGCGTACAGAGTTTTGTTTTATCAGGTAGCTGGGCTCGCTTCCTGCCCTGCACGGTTGCGCCAGAAGCAAGACTGTGACCAGCGCAAAGGCGACATTCTGGTAGGAGTTAAAATGCATGCTTTAGATTATAGGACTATGGAGAGATTAAGAGTTTGGAAAAAAGGTGCAAATTGGCGGCAAATCGGGCAAGACCATTATGACCAATGAGCCATATTACGAATGACCCATATTACTAACGACAGTCACTGACTGATAATTGAGAGCTGAGATTGATTTGAGAGAGGATGAATCAGCCGCATCGAGAACGCCCGCTAGCCGTCAGGCTAACGGCGCTCAGATTGCTCAGAGCGAGATCTCTCAGACCAATTTAAGCCAATATGGCCTGATTGCCGAGCGCTGGGAATTGCTTGAACATATCGGTGAAGGCGGCATGAGCGATGTTTTCAAAGCGCGCCACGTGCTTATGAATAAAATCGGCGCCGTCAAATTTCTCAAAGGCAATCTATCGACCGATCCCATTGCCGTAAAACGCTTTCAGCAAGAAGCACTGGCTTGCGGCCAGTTGGCTCACCCTAATATTGTGCAGACTTATGACTGCGGTCTTTCCGAAAAGGGTTTTTATCTTATTCTCGAATATCTGGAAGGCACCAGTCTGGCCGATATTCTCGATGATCTTTCACTGCATGCCGAAGACGGTCGCGGTAAACTGTCAATGGAAGACGCTGTGCCGATTTTTATGCAAGTCTGCGACAGCTTAGAGCACGCCCATCGCAAAGGCATCGTGCACCGCGACATCAAACCCAGCAACGTTATGCTGGCTTATGCCGAGGGTCACCCTGAAAATACGGCGGTTAAACTAGTTGATTTCGGCATTGCCAAATTAGTTGGCCAGGGCAGCTCGGGCACTACTGACGGCAGTTTGACTTTGACTGGAGAAGTCTTCGGTAGCCCCCTATACATGAGCCCAGAGCAGTGTCTTGGCCGATCGGTGGATGGACGCTCTGATATTTATTCAATCGGTTGCCTGATGTATGAGGCACTGTTGGGCAGGCGAGCCATTCTCGGCAATAGCCCGACTGAGACAATGATGAAGCATGTGCATGATGTGCCTGATATCAGTGCCTTAAGAGAATTAAAAGACCCGGCGGCCGAGGCCATGGAAGAAATTATTGCTCTCTGTCTGGAGAAAGATCCGGCACAACGCTATCAAACTATGGCCGAACTAAAAGCCGATTTAGATGCTCTGCCCCTGGCCAGTAAAATCGTGCCTGAGCCCCCTGCGCGGCCTTATGGTGCTAGTTCGCTATTCGTTTTCGGCATGTCTGTTCTAGTTGTTTTAGTCACTACCATTATGGGTCTGGCCATTTATTATTTACTACCTTTCAATGAGTCGCAAGCGGCCAATGAAAGCATGGCTACCCCGCTCGCTCCGCCTTTGTCTGAAGCTGAGAAGCTTTTGACTAAGAATAAAAATGCCGGTGTGGTGCCGGCAGATCAGCACGAAAGCTTTCTCGGCATGGCGTCGTCTGTAGCCGACGTCGATGCCATGCGTCTATATAAAAGAGAAATGGTGGCCGGTTACGATAATTTTGCCGCCGGCAGATTTGCCGCTGCCAGCAAAAACTATCAAGAAGCAAAAAGTGGAATCAGCAAAGCGCATCCGGAGCGCAAAGATCTTCTAGCCAAAGCAACGATAGGCCATGTGCGCGCTGCTTTCTTTGCTCATTTCGAACTGGCCTTTGCCGGTCAAATAAATTTGGAAGATTTAGAATACCAATTGACCAGTTTGCTGCGTGACTCTGACGACAATGCTGCAAAGATTCCAGAAAAAGAGCTGGTTGACATAAACGAGCTGAAAGCACGCATTCAATTTTCGCAGCGAAATTATAATGGTGCCCTGGGCTCTATCGACGAAATGATGGTGCACGATAAAAAAGAAGATCTCGATATGGCCCGCTGGCTTGCCTGTGAAGCCGATCTGAAGCGTTTGTTCAGCACCAGCAGTGATGGTAAAGACGAATGTGTTCCGCTTTTTCAAAAAGCGCTTGAACTGTTAACTCAGCTTAAATTCGAGGATCAGATTCTACTTGGTGATGTGAATTACCGTTTGGGTCTTGGTTATCTTGATTTGAACCCCAAAGATTATGTGGGCGCCGCCCAGGCATTTAGAGCCGCTGCCGAGTGCTACACGCGGGCTGCAGTCACAGCGATTAAAAGCGAAGATGTCAGTCTACTGGAACAGAAAGCTAAAAATGCCAAAAGAAAAGTTTTCGAGACCACAAAAGAATTTGATAGTTTCGGCGCACTATTTTATAAAGTGCAAAATGGTGTCTAAGAAAGTCAGAACAACCAGAGATATTAACGTATGAGCCCAAGTGCAAAAAATCCGAAGTCGGCGAAAGACACCTCACTTTTTGGTGGAGGTGAAAGCCTTGTAGGTAAAACCATTGATCGCTTCGACATTCAAGAACAGCTTGGAGAGGGCAGCTTGAGCGTTGTTTATCGCGCTCACGATAAACAATCACGCGGCTCAGTGGTAATTAAAATTATCCACAAGCAACTGCTTTCCAGTATCAAAAATTTAAAGAAACTAGAGCAGAAACTACGTGTTCTGGTTGCTCTTGATGATTCGCACATTTGTGCCTATCGCGACGTTGTAATTGTAGAAGGCCGCGTAATTTTAGTTTTGCGCCCGATGGTTTTTGAAAGCCTGGAAGACTTGCTCTCTAAAACCGGTCACATCGGGCCAGACCGAGCAGTGAGCATATTCAGCCAGGTCTGTAAGGCTCTGGAAGCGGCTCTCAAACACGATATTCTTCACCGCGATATTAAGCCCAGCAATATTCTCATTCTTGATAATCAAAAGTTTGCCGACGATATCATGGTGATTGATTTTGGTATCGCCAAGATCATTCAAGACGAAAGTGCCGAGCACAGAACCGATCAGTACATGACGCGCAGCAAAGAAACTTTCGGCAGTCCTCTTTATTTGAGCCCGGAGCAATGCGCCGGTAAAAAAATCGATAACCGTTCTGATATTTATTCACTCGGTTGTGTGATGTACGAATCACTGACAGGCAAACCGCCTTTTGTGGGCAAAAACGTACTTGAAACCGCCTACAAACACATGAACGATACGCCGCGCCCGCTGGGCTTGGACCCGACAATGGAGCCTGTCGCCACACGTTTTGAAGAGGTGGTGGCAAAATGCCTGGCTAAAGATCCTGATAATCGCTATCAAGTGCCGGAACAGCTTTATCATGATCTGGAGCTGCTTTTGTCGGCCACTGATACTGAGTGGGCCAATTCTGCCAATGTTTATAAAGAAATGGCACCGCGCAGAAAACGCAATCAACCTGGCGCAAGAGGCGGCAACAAGCGCTTTTCAGTAGAGTCTGCCATCTGGATCGCCGGAATATTCTTACTGGTAGGAGTGGTGGCATTCTGGTCGTGGATTATTCTTAAGCCAGAGAGCAAAAAGTATGCTCATTTCGACAATAATCTCTTGTGGAATGTAAAACTACAAAACAAACCTACGCCGGTGGAAGATTTCGGCAATAAAGAAGAAGCTGCTAAAGTCAATTTGCAAAGTATTGAACGCGATATCGGCGTCAATTGCCGTGAGTATGCTGACGCCCTCTTAGCTCTGGTGACTCTCTATCACGAGTCGCAACACTGGTCCGACGCACTGGCTTACGGTAAAAAACTGACTGCGGCAACAGAAAAGCTGGAGAAGGACGGCCAGGAAGGTCCATGCCAATTGAGCGAATGTTACCGGCTGGTTGCATACGCCGCTTTCAATGGCAATGCCAATGAAGAAGCTCTGCCGGCGGCAGGAAAATCACTGGAACTGGCGGCCGGTAAGCAAACTTTGAGTACTTCCAATATTCAATGCTTACGCATTCTTGGCGATATTTATTCGCGCCAGGGCAATATGGTTAAGGCTATCGAGATCTACAAACGTTTCTATAACTTGGCCGATATTGAAAAAGAACAACACTCATCGTTCTACTGGGATGCCTGCTCAAAGCTGGCTGACGTACTGCGTCGAGACGGTCAATTAAAAGAAGCCATGCGCTATTACAAGCAAGGCATCGACTGGTGGAAAGCGCACGGCAACCCTGATACACCGTGGGCACCAAAGGCATTCTACGGTTATGCTCTGACACTTTATGCCGCCGGTCAATACAAAGACGCCGAAGACATTTTGAAAGAAGCAACTTCACTGTGCAAGAAAATCACCACGGCTGATCCGGCCCTTGCAGGAGCGGTACGCAAACTCTACATCGATACGCTTTATCACACTAATATGCTTCACGCCCTGTCTGTGCAACTGGGCGAAGGAGAAGATAAGCACTAACAAGCACTAACAAGTACTAACTAGT
>JADYXQ010000274.1 GCA_021772135.1 Candidatus Obscuribacter sp. | reverse complement strand
CACTAAGGTGAATCATAACCATGCTGCACAAATTCAAATGCATTCAATCAGTTCTCTGCCTCATTATCGCCCTGGCAACGGCCCTGGGAAGTGCACCGCTGGTTATGGCTCAAAACTTAGGCTACACAACCGTTGGCGGCTCGCCCTATGTGCCCACCTATATACCTGGCCAAATTAACGGCGTCTCCGTGCCCGGTGTGGTCACTCCCAACTATATAGGCAGCTTCGGCCACAATGCCGTCTATGGCAATTACAACAATCCCGGCGTTGGCTACCAGGTCAACAATGTCACCGGTCAACCGCTAACCTACAGGCCCAACACCCAGACCTACAACGGCCGAAACAACTACGGCAACGGACGCAGCGGCCTCTCTCCCATGACCATGATTGTTGGGGGCGGCATGCTTGGTGTCGGTGCATTGGCCGTAGGCGCCAGGGTTATGTCTAATCGCAGGGCTAATGGTCCCGGTGGGGCCGGCTCGCCCAATCACAGTTATGAAAAAGACATGAAAAAGGCTAATGAGCGGCGCCACAAGCAAGAAGAAAAGATTCAACGAGAACTTAAACAAGCTCACGAAGCCGACCTCAAGCGCAAAGGCATTATGCCAACCTCGGCGCAAGGGTCTGGGCCCGCACCTCAAGACTTTAGCCAGGGCCGGCCAATGAACAGAGCCAAAGACTCCGAAAACTTAGAAGGCGACATTGTGCCTGCCAGCGCTACACAAAAATTGGATTTCTAGAGGCCCGGGGTACAACTAAACTAGTTGCTTGAGCTAGTTGCTTGAGCCAGTTGTTTAATCTGGGAGCTAAAATTTGGCTGAAGCTGAACTGACCATTCAGTACAAAAGCGAGCGAGCCACTCTCGTCAACATTGCCTGTTGGGTAACCTGGCCTGTCTCCTTTTTGGTCTGGTTCTGGTCAGCAATCGCGCTAGCCGGCCATATGGAAGTTCTCAGCCTTGGCGCCGTGTCAATTTTTCTCATTCTTAATGCACTACCGGCTGCGCTGCTCGGTTTAACTTTATTTTTGTCCTCCGACCAAACTATTTTCATTACCCGAGATGGCCTTTCGCTGCCGTTCTTCGTCAGCCCGGGTTTTGCCTTGCGGGCCAAGCGCAAATGGACCGATTTAAGAACCATTCAATTTGACCCTACATCTGGTGGCGGCCAGTTAACTTTGCTCTTTGAAAAATCGGCGCCGGTTACGCTCGCTCTCAAATACCTGCAGAAAGAACATCTCGACAGCCTGGTAATGGCTCTGGATGTCTGGGCCGGCGGTTCGGAAAACTTTAACGCCTTGCTTGACGCGCGCACATTTCTCTACGAGAAAGAAGGTGGTACGCTGCCGAAGCACGATCAACCGGGCTATACCGAATTATGGCAAGACGAGCTGGCCAGGCGCTTCGGGTCAACTACATTTGTGCCATTAGAACCGGGCGACAGTGTGCAAGCCGGGCGCTTTAAAATCGAAAAACAAATCGCCTTCGGAGGCCTCTCAGCAATATATCTGGCCCGCAATTCAGAAGGCGAGCGCATAATATTGAAGGAAGCAGTGGTGCCTGATGGCAGCGATATTGAGCTTAAAGAACAATCGTATAAACAGCTCAAACGCGAAGCCGAAATGCTTGCCCGACTCTCCCACGAACAGATTGCCAGAGTATTCGATCACTTCATTGACAATGAAAGACACTATCTTGTGGTGGAATATTTAAACGGCAGCGACTTAAGGCGATTGGTTAAAGAAGCTGGTGCCCAACCGCAGTTTACTGTAATTGAATGGGGTCTGCAGATGGCGCAGATGCTCGCTTATCTGCACAGTCAAGAAGAGCCTATTTTGCATCGAGACTTCACCCCGGACAACATGATTTTAAAGACTGACGGCACTTTAGCGATCATCGATTTTGGTGCCGCTAATTTCTTTCTAGGCACTGCTACTGGTACCATGATCGGCAAGCAAGCATATATCGCCCCTGAGCAGCTCAGAGGTAGAGCGAATCCGCGCAGCGACTTGTATGCCATGGGCGGCAGCTTGTTCTTCTTACTCACGGGTCAAGATCCAGAACCGCTGACAGTTTCACAACCACGCTCCGTCAATAAAGAGATAGACGCCGAACTCGATAAACTCGTGGCGGCACTCACCGCCATGGAAGACGAAGACCGTATGCAAACCGCTGAACAAGCCATTGAAGCTTTGAAAAAGTTGAAGGTGTCAGTGCATGCATGACCCGATATCAGACAATGCGCCGCAGCCCACCACAACGCTTGATCTACCAGATCTGCGCGGCAATCTTGAAATAGCCAGCCAGACTCCCAATTTGCTCAACAGCAAAGACGTCATGGCATACATGCCTCGGGCCGACTTCTTTCTCTGGTTTACACCTATAGCCACAAGATTGCTTATTATCAGCATAGCTGCACCGTTTTTCTTGTATTTTCTCGGCGGCATAGGGGTTCTGCAATCTATCGTTTTCCCTCTTACTTTGCTCTATCTCAACAGCCTTAAACCATTTCTGCAAATGGGCATCAGCAGTGACTTTGCGCCCCTGCTGGCCGGTTTTCAAACGATCATTTCTTTCTTGCTGATTGTTTTCGGTGGCGCGGTTGCTTATTTGACTATCCGCATTTCAAATGCCGCCAACGCCCTTTGCCTGACAAAAAAGGGGTTGAGTTTTGGCACCTCATCTGGTGCTGCCAGAGAACAGGTAATTTATCAAGAAAGAGAAGAACTCGATTTCGATTCGGTCACAGCAGTAGATGTGGTGCGGCCTAAAACAACGCGCTCAAATCTCGATTATCTTTTCATTTTTCGTCGAGGGGCCAGAAAGCCAGTAAAGATCCGCTATGGCGACATACTTAAAACCAAGGATCGAAATGCTTTTGTCGAAGCCATAAAAAATCGATTTAATGAATTAATAGACGATGAGGTGCTCGAGCCTTTCGAAGTTTCGCATGAGAAGCAGAGCTATACGGCACTGTGGCTGAAAGAACTGTCGGCGCCACCCAAGCGTAATAAATTAACTCCACTAGAATTAGGGGCTCAATTGCATAACGGCCGCTACTCTGTGATCAGCAAAATCGGTATGGGTGGGCAGGGCACCGTCTATCTGGCGCAGGATAATCAAGCAAAAATAGAAAGCGAAAGAGAAATTGTTTTAAAAGAATTCTTGCTGCCTGTATTTCCCGATACCAGAGTTCGTAAAGCGGCGGCCATCAAGTTTCAAGAAGAAGCTGACTTACTGGGCAAACTCTCCCATCCGCAAATTGTCAAATTCTACGAGCTGTTTCTTGAAGACCATAGAGCCTACCTGGTTCTGGAAAAGCTTGACGGTGTCACTCTAAAAGAATACGTGGAGCGGCAAGGGGCATTTCCTGCCAAAACCGTAGAAGAACTCACGGCTCAAATGTGCACCATTCTGCAATACCTGCACAATCAATCACCACCAGTAGTGCACCGCGATTTTACTCCTGATAATTTAATTCTGGGTGAAGATGGAAAGATCAAATTGCTTGATTTTTCTGTTGCTCAATCGGTCACGTCCAATGTCACCGGCTCGGTGGTTGGCAAGCCTCATTACATTGCCCCCGAGCAGTTTCGTGGCAAAGCCACCTGGCAGAGCGACATCTATTCGCTGGGTGCTACGCTTTACTTTATGTGCATGGGCACACAACCAGAACCAATAACCAATCAAAAGCTGAGAGCGGGTGAGGCCAGCTCTAAGCTGGCTAAAATAATCGAAAAAGCAACCAAACTAGATACCGCCAACCGTTATAAAAAAGCTGAAGAGATTTTGCAGGATCTGGCCTGATGAGCGAGCAAGATGTAGATGATTCTAGGAGCCTGAGTCAAAACTCCAGCTGTCAGGTCTAGCGAGCATGTCCAATTGAGGCGTTATGCATATCGCAGGCCTAAAAAACGCTCTATCATTT
>JADYXQ010000273.1 GCA_021772135.1 Candidatus Obscuribacter sp. | reverse complement strand
GTAGAAGCTGCCGCTGCAAACCACATCGCTTTCTATCCAGATGACTACAGCGGCTATAGCTTGATGTCACGCGTGCTGATGCAAGCCTACGAAGCCACCAGCGGTATAGAAAAATCTCTACTAGATGAGTCACATGCTTACGCAATTAGAGCTTTGCAGTTAAACAGCCAAGATCATCACGCCGAAACCATTCTTTTAAATTGCATTGGTCAGCCATGATCGTTTCAATTGTAAAGTAACTCGGTTATTACATTAGTACGCATCAAATAAAGGTATACCGCTCTTTTGTCACTTCACGACGTTTTCACATTGGGCTCACAACTAATTCACGATGAGTGCTTACAGTTGTGGCATTGAGATTATTCAGAGCCTACTCAAGCCATTATCAATGGAGAGATCACCGTGTTTAATAGAAGCCAAGTAGAGCGCATGCTCACACGCAGTTTACTGAGCTTGTTTGTCGCCGCAACAGCCGGCTTGGCTCTCCCGACAGATGCGAGTGCTCGCGCCCTATATGTCTCACCCGCAGGCAACGGCACTAGCGGTCAGAACTGGAAGACAGCTTGGAAAGATCCAGCCCAAATTGACTGGACACTAGTTCACACCGGCGACCAGATTCTAATTGATGGTGGCACTTCCGGTATCACTTATACCACCGCATTTTCTGTTCCTGTCAGCAATATTATTATCAGGCAGGCACCTGGGGATGCGCACAGCGGCACTGTCACCTTTGACGGCTTCAGCCCTCAAGCGGCTCTTTCATGTGGCATTAAATTTGTGGGCTCGAATGTTCATTTAGTCGCCAACAAGCGCGCTGGTATCAAACTGACCAGATACGGTGCTCAATGCATGGATATCCAATCTAACAATAATTCGGTTCGCAATGTAGAAATGTCTTACATCATGGGCTTCCCACCATACGCCGGTGGGCGCATCGGAGGAGTTACCTTTGGCGGAGTCAACAATCACTTTATTGCCTGTGATTTTCGTGATTGTGGTATCGCCGCCATGGAAAAACCCATGGCCGGTATAACCAACAGCACAGTGTTCAATAATTGCACCTTCGGTGCCAATGGTTATGGCTTCTGGGGTAATTGCGGCTCGGGGATCGCCGGTGCGGGAACGGCTGGCGGCCCAGCTTCTATCATTTATGCTCACAAGTGTGTCTTCGGTCCTTACGTTGACTACGGCATCAATATTCCAAACGGTAAAGCGCGAGTGACTAATTGTCTTTTCCTTGCCGCACGTGTCTCAAATATAAAAGCTGCTCCGACAACCGGTTGTAGTTCTGAAGTCACTGCAGTAAATTGCACACTTTACGAGAAGCGCCTTGACCCAAGGCAGCATGGGCCCTTTGTCGTTCCTGAATACACAATCAGCGTCAATGCAAACGCCAAATTGAAACTTAAAGACTCGATTGTCTGGGGTGGATTTGTTGATGTGCCGGCCACTCAGATAATTACCGGCGGTGGCAATGTACAGTATGCCGTCACCGGGAACACCATGGCCATAGCACCAACTATGGTGGATCCTAATTTTGTTGATAATGCCACACTTTCTGCCATGCAAGCCCAATCGCAATTTGTTCCCCGCACTTTGACCAGCGCTAATTTCGCGCCAGCAGCAGGCAGCCCTGCGGTGGGAAAAGGCTCATCGTTTGTTAAGGTGTCAGACCTGGTTCCGCCGTATGGTCCAACCTCCGGCTTGCCCATTTCTATTGGCGGACCGTAACTCGAGCTTCTAGATGTACAATATGCGTACTTCTGGAGTAAGTTCTAAATCGTGATTGCCATTGAGAAAGTTCGAGAGCTTGCAATCGCGCCCCTCGGCAATAATCGCCCGGCTTTTGTCATATCGGCAAGCGGGCTTGTCAGGATTGAGCATCGTGTCTTAATTGTTGCGGACGATGAGTTCCACCTGGCCGAGTTTGATTTGCGAAA
The DNA here is from genome assembly GCA_021772135.1 of Candidatus Obscuribacter sp. GTDB lineage: Bacteria > Cyanobacteriota > Vampirovibrionia > Obscuribacterales > Obscuribacteraceae. The sequence goes on along the minus strand of JADYXQ010000273.1, from coordinate 5,330 downwards.
CAATCAACCTGGCAGTTGGATTCGCCTTCTGCCGGGTTCGTTGGCATCCGACTACCGAGAGCGTAAAAAGCAAAAGCCTGACCTGGAAACAGTTACGCGTATTCGACCCGACCAATTCGCGACGTTCGGTTCACTACTGGTGGTGCCGTCAATGTCGCGACCGAATCGGATTACTGGAGCTTTGATCAAATTAAAGAATGATCTGACAATCAGCGATTCTCCTGTGCCGATAGATTTTTCTCACATTCGAAAGAAACTTGCGCAGTCTATCGACGGATTAAATGTCGAAGGTATTGCCATTCAAGAGGCGGTGACCAAACTGTTTCATCGCGGCAGTAAAAGCAAGGGTAAAAGTGTAGTTGCTGAACTTGATACACGAACTTTTTTGCATGCCTTGCACGATACGCACAAACCGCTAAGTTCGTGCATTTTAGAATTGAGAGAGTATGATTTGGGTGACATCGAAGGCATTGGTCTATCTTTTACGGATGCAGTGCCCATGCCTGATGGCCGTGTAGTTTTTCTCGCTACAGCCGAAGCCACAGATGATGAATACCGAGATGGAGCGAACCTTGGTTCATCGCTGGGAATTATGAAAGTGAACGGTGACATTGAGCGCATCATTCGCATAAGTGGTCGGGAGAAATTTGAAGGAATTTGCGCAGATTATTTGACTACTAAAGCAACGTCCAGCGATAGGGCCGCACACAGTATGGAAGTTCTCCTTGTGTCCGATACCGACAACGAGCACTTGCCGTCAAATCTTTATCGCTGTTCTGTTAATCTAAATTGACCTTATGCAAAGGCTGTTAAAAATATGATCGGAATAATCGGCGCAACAGGCTTCACTGGCAAACTGGTAGCCGACGAATTAATTAGGCGAAAAGCAAATTTTTTCATCGCCGGCCGAAATGCGCAATCGTTGCGTGATCTGTCGAAAAGTCTTAACGCAGTGCCTTATCGAGTTATAGACGTGCAAGACAGCGCTACCTTCAATGCTTTAGAGGGTTGCACGCTCATAATTAATTGTGCTGGGCCATTTACCGATTTTGGCGAAGCCATAGTGCAAGAAGCAATTGCTCGCCGTGCTCATTATCTTGATACTACAGGCGAACAGGGCTTCATCAAGCTCGTATATGACAAATATCACGAACAGGCAAAAGCTGTCGGCATTGTTCTTGTGCCCAGTTGCGCTTACGAGTACGCCATCGGTGACGCAATAGGAGCCCAGCTAATAGCCGATTTTCCGCAATGTCAGTCAATCGAAATGATTTACGATATGGAAGAAATGCACACCAGCCCAGGAACGCGTAAGAGTGTGGTGCGCGCCGTAACAGCGCCGGGCTTTTCATTGAAAAACGGTTTGCTCGTCGAAGGCAGGCCTGCTGCTGTAACAAGAAAAATTCAGTTAAATGGAAAGACCGTACCAGCCATGTCTTTTCCTTCCGGCGAGGCCCTGATGTTGCCACGCCATACAGATGTGCAAAACGTCGATAGTTTTATGACAGCAAAGGCACCACTTTTTATTCTTCAGACAGTGGCGGCGCTTGGTCAATCTGTTATGCAAATATTCGGAGACTTTATCGTCAATAAGATGACAACTGGTGCGCCGACGCTGGCTCAGCGTCAGAATTCTACCTTTTTAATTCAAGCCAGAACAAAAATCGGCAGTGAGGCCCACAGCATTACGGTGACGGGCAAAGATCCTTATTTGCTAACGGCAGTTATTATCAGTGAAGCTGCGCTTCGGTTGCACCATAATATTCCAGTAGATTCTGGTGCGATAACACCAGCAATGATTGGTGGCGCCGATTTGATTCGCAAGTTGCTCGAAGATGCTGGAGCAAAATGGTTTTCTACTTCCGGCTCTTTTCTTTGAAAATTGGTTGTGGTGTAGCAAACGCTTTGTATTCTTGCGAGTTTAAAGAGAGTTCAGTGGTTGCTTTTAGCGGACCTACCTGGCGCACTTCCAGTGTAAGAACAGGCAGGTGTCTGTCTGGTTCTTGCAGGCGATGTTGGGCGTTAAGCCCTTGCACTGCTGCGAGTACATCTGTGCGTTCACGAAAGCTTGCGGCACAGTTGAGCGACGACTCTAGTAATTTTGTATTGCCAATTTCGGCCTGACGGGTGATTGAGTCAAGATCAAATGATTTGGAACCCGGCCGAATCGAACTGTCGCATCTGGAATTCTCGGTCATAAAACCCTCCTGGCTGCTGTGAGTTTCACACTATCGGAACGTCAGGGCAGATTGGGGTCAGAATATTGGCACATTATGGGCAGTAGGCGACGATAAAAACCCACTGGTGCCAAATCTCTCAAAAACGTGTCGAAAAAAGCCCGTTTTTTCGACATATTCCATTGACCTGTCGATGGAATCGACATATGATAAAAATGTGTCGAAATTTGGGCTAATTATAAACATATAGCGAGTAAGAGATGGCGTTTGTTCGCTCCAAACCATTTAATGATCTTCCCGGCCTGCCTCCAGGCCTGGTTTTAGAAACGACCTCTGTATTGAAAAAGTGCATAGGCGCCAGAGCTGCGCTTGCAGAGCTCAAAGGCGCTGGTGGGCTGATCCCGAATCAGTCGCTGCTGATTCGGTCGATTGGGTTGCAAGAGGCCAGATTATCTTCAGAGATAGAGAATATCGTAACCACGAGTGACGACCTCTATCAGGCTCTAGCCGACTCGATAGACAAAGCCAATCCGGCAACAAAAGAAGTGTTGCGATATCAGGAAGCTCTGGCGATGGGCTACCGCACCGTCGTTCAGAAACCCATTTTAACAACCAACTTGTTCTGTGATATTGCCACCATAATCAAGCAACACGACATGGGCATCAGGACAATACCTGGCACTATGATTGTAGATGGCAATAAACAAGCGATTTACACTCCGCCTGATGGCGAAATATTGATTCGAAACAAACTCAAAAATCTCGAACATTTTATTCACGAAAATCAAGGTTTAGATCCGCTCGTGAAGCTAGCTGTGATGCACTATCAATTTGAGGCTATTCACCCATTCACCGATGGAAACGGCAGAACTGGAAGAATTCTAAATATACTTTTTCTGATTCAACAACAATTGCTCACGGTGCCAGTGCTGTATTTGTCGAGGTATCTGATAGAACATAAGAACGAATATTATGCTGGTCTCCGCGACGTGACTGAAAATTCAAATTGGGAACAATGGATTGAATTTATTCTTGTTGGAATTGAGCAGACGGCCAAAGATACGCGTGAAAAAATATTTGAAATCAAGGCTGCGATGGATGAAACGCAAGAATTGATTAAAGAAAAATTGCCTAAAATTTACTCAAAAGATCTTGTTGAAACTCTGTTTTATCACCCCTATTGCAAAGTTCGATTTCTTGAAGAACGCGATATTGCTCGCAGGCAAACCGCTTCCAATTACCTCCATCTATTGGAAGAAATTGGCATTTTGCAGAGCGTGCGAGTTGGAAGAGAAAACTATTTCATCAATCGCAGGCTCATTGGTGTGCTCGCGCGCTAAAAAATGCACGGGCTAAGCAGATTGTCATATGCAAAATCAGAAAATCTTGTACGATTTGTAGCTCATGGGTGGCGCGAGTTGGGCAAATGAATTATCGATTAGTCTTGTGGTCGTTCCATACTTCGATTACGTTGTGCCTGCTGTTCTATTTCACGTCGAGTGCCAGTGCCGCTGACAGGGCTTCAGCCGACAAATTGGTCAGGGTGCCACTCTATTTCATCACAGACCGAAACCTGCAACCAAGCAAAAGCGCCGAGACCCATTTTGGCCCTCACCGCAAATATATAAATGACTGCAGGCACGACCCATTTATGGGCACGGTCTATTGTGTTGTAGAAAATGTAGATAATAAACCTCTCACCAGTCACCTTCAAGAGTTGGGCTGGGCAAAGGCCGAACCCAAAGACAAGCTGGGCGCGATCACCACGGCGACATTGAATGACGGAGATTTCGAAAAAATCCAGTCTGACTTTTACGGAACAGTGCAGGCCAAAACGTTGCTCACTGATGACAAAAATCTTTTGCTGTTTGCGCACGGATACAACATGACTTTCGTCAATGCCGCTCGCATAGCAGCTGACCTCGCCTACAATTCTGAGAGGCCACTGGTCTTTTATTCGTGGCCATCAGTCGGTAAATTGCGTTCTTACGACACTGACGAAACAAATGTAGAGTGGAGCCAGGAACACTTTAACGATGCCATATTGCGCATTGAAAAAATGTGCACTGACAGTTCGCTCAAACTGCGATTGATTGCACACAGCATGGGAAACCGACTTGTAGTGAGAGCAACTCCAATACTGAGAGAGAAACCACATGTGGTGGAAGCAGCGCTGATTTGTCCAGATGTCGACGACGGTTTGGTTCAGCATTACGTCAGACAATATGTGAGCCCCAAGGGCACCACTATTCTGCGCATTTATATGTCGCGTCGTGATAAGGCTCTGGCACTATCGCAACTGCTGCACGGCGGATACACGCGGCTGGGTGAACAAGCCGATGCTCTGGGCGGATGGGTAACTAAGACACTGACGGCAAAAAATGAAAGCACGGCGCCTGCGACTAAAAGCGAAGAGACTGAAGTAACCAAAATGCTTGCAGAAAATCGCAAACGCATGCAGACGATCGATTTCACAAATATCGACACCGGATTCATCGGGCATTCCGTGCCGGCTAAGTTGGTCTGCGATATGTCATTCACTAATGCACCACCGGCAGGGCTCGAGTTCAACATTGAAAAATCAGGATTGCGTAGCGGATTAAGCAACTTCTTTACAAAAGTGACCAAGCTCAAACCTACAAGTGAAGCCACCATGCCTGGTGATGTTTTGCATGTGGTGCGCGTCAATGGTGCTAAGGTGAAAGACACGCAAGAAGCCGAGACGCAAATCAGTAAATCGAAAGCTGGGGATATTTGACGAAGCTTGAGCTTATAGTGGAGGCTTCAAGATGGTGAAAGAACCAATCAGTGCATGTTTGCCCTGGCAGAAGCCTATCGTGCTGGAAACAATTTTACTAAAGCAGAAGCGATTGCTAACAGGGCCTTGGAATTCAATCGTAAAAAATACGGTCCAACCGATAGCGCGCACTGCGTATTAGAGAGACCGTCGGTCGCTCCGATGTCGCCAAGCTTATCGAGGAGCTGGATAATTACAGTGCCTTGCTTAAGAAAATGAACAAACTTTCGGAAGCGGAATTTTTGGACATACGCAGTAAAGCGCTAAAGGTTAACGAGCCTCAGCTGCGCAAAGAGCGAACAAAGCATCCGCAAAGATAGGCGCGAGCTCACCGGATGTTTATTTCCCGCCATAAG
>JADYXQ010000272.1 GCA_021772135.1 Candidatus Obscuribacter sp. | reverse complement strand
TCCTAAGAAAAATATGTGGAAGTCCGCACAATCCACAACTCGCTTCTGTATCTATACAATACCTTTCGCTATTGGACAGTCAATGGGAATATTCCCATTACCCGCTCTGCGGCTAGAGAAGCGACGCTAATTTCGGCAGGAAAACCAGGCACCCGACGACGACAGCAGAGATCGCCGCTAAGAGCACCGCAGCTGCCGCTGTGTCTTTAGCGTAACGAGCAGACAATTGATATTGTCGTTGAGCTTGAATGTCCACTACGTGTTCGACGGCGGTATTAACAAATTCAGCAAAAAGCACAAAGCCGATGGATAAAACCAGCGCAATCAGTTCCAGACCTTGCACTCTCAATAAATAAGCCAGAGCAAAAACTGCCGTGGCCAGACACAAATGAATGCGTACATTCCTTTGCAGACGAAAACCAATCTTCAGTCCATTGAAGGCGTGATAGAAACTTTCCAGCAGCGAGCCTGAGCGGCCGCTCTTTCTTTGCCAATCTTGTTTGCCGCCGCTTTGCGTGCCGCCGCTTTGAAGATCGCCACCGGATAGACCAGGCTTTTCCCCTTCTATAAATGAAGGCAAAGCCGGACTGAAATCGTACAGCCCTGGTTCAGATTGGTTGTCCGGCGTCTTTAGATCTTCGGTCATAGTCAGTCGCCATATCAGTCGTTTACAGGCAAACGGGCAGCTTACCAAACTATCATGGCACATATAGCGGCCACCGGGGCAATAGCCAAGAGGTTACTCAAGAGTCTCGTTTAAAGCCCTGAGCGGCCAGTATTTCAGTCTGACGGCCAAACATTTCTTTCTCTTCAGCCCTGGTCATGTGGTCAAAACCAAGCACGTGCAAGCAACCGTGTACAAAGAGAAAGGCCAGCTCTCGCCTGACGCTGTGGCCGTATTGCTCGGCTTGAGCAATTGCTTTTTCAGCACTGATGATGATCTCGCCCACAATCCATTCGTGTTCTTCGTGTTCTTCGTGTTCTTCGTGCTCTTCGTGCTCTTCGTTATCTTCGCCGTTAGATTCATGCACACCTTTTGGGCCGCCGTTCATGCCGCCCAGGTCGAAAGTGGGCGGCTCCGTCAGCTCCAGCGGGAAAGACAGCACATCGGTAGCTTTGTCGATGGCCCGCCACTCTCTATTAACCTGGCGAATGGTGCGATCGGAGACTATGGCCACAGAAAGGGAGCCACGGGTAAAAATCGGACGCAATGTTTTTCTTGGCAGCCAGCGCGGCGGTCTGCTTTCCAGATTTTCGCCCAGAGCCGATGCCAAAGCGGCAAAATCTTTCTGCATCGCGTCAAAATCGAGCTTGAGCTTACGTTGACGATTATGAAAAGCAATCTTCACTTATTCTTGCGTGCTCCGTGCTTCCATGTTAGGATTTGGCCTTAGAAACCCAAATTTTTAGTCGTAGGCTCCTGATTAGCCTACGGCATTTTTGTGTTTGTGCATAATTTGCACGCACCAGGCATTATCGCTTGCAACTTCACTATGGTATTGTCCGTGCCCGACAGCAAAACCGCTGACCAAGCAATTAAAAAAGTTACAGAACTATCTGAAGAAGTGGTGAAAAGCCTCGGCTTTGAATTAGTCGATATTCACTTTGGTCAACACGGTCGGCAAAAAGCCATAGAGATAACGATCTATAACCCCGGCGGCAGCGTAGGCCTTTCTGACTGCGAAAAAGTCAGTCGGGAGCTTGATACTCGCATTGAAGCAATAGCCGACGGCCTTGATTTTTTCCACGGTCCATTCCTCCTAGATGTAGCCAGCCCGGGCATCGATCGCGTTCTAAAAAATGCGCGCGAATACAAAATTTTTATCGGCCGGCGCGTTGAAATCAAAACCAAAACCAATGTTGGTGCCGATCCTTTCGGTCAGCATTTCGTCGCCAAACTAGATGGCTTTAGCGAAGAATTTATTAGTTTGAGTGAATTGGGACCAATTCAAAGCGCTCCTACTAAAAGTAAAAACAGCAAAAAACACGCCGCTAATAAAAATGCCGCACCGCCCGTAAAAGAGCTGAAGGTGCCACTCAAGCAAGTTATTCAAATCAGGCTTTACCCTGATTTGCAAAAGAAATTCAAAGAAATCAGCAGCAAAGATATCGATGCCGACTTAGAACTAGACGGCGAACCAGATGAGCTCAGCTGTGAAGCTGACGCAAAAGCAAACGCACAACTAAATACAAAAAAACAAAAAAATAAGGTGGAGGTAGAACGTGATTAAAATTGGCGACAAACTCCTTGAAGCTGCTGAGGAGCTGGAACGGGACCGGAACATTCCTCAAGAGGAATTCATATCCTACGTTTGTGACGCCATTGTTGCGGCCTACAAGAAAAAAGTGCCCGACCATGACGTAGAAGGAGTAAGAGCGATCTTTGACACCGAGACTGGTGAAATCGGCATTTTTGCTCCTAAAGAAGTAGTGGACAAAGTCGCCAACGAATATCACGAAATCAGCCTGGGCGACGCTCAAGACTTGATTCCAGACGTCACCGTCGGCGAAGTTCTGGAAATCGAAGTAACTCCCCAGGACTTCTCTGAATTTGGTCGTATCGCCGCCCAGACAGCCAAGCAACTGATCACTCAGCGCTTGAGAGAAGCCGAAAAAGAATTAATTAAGAAAGAATTTGAAGCCCGCAAAGGCAGCTGCACCACTGGTCAGATTGAAAGAATCGAAGTGATAAGCAACTCGCGCAACAACGTCATCGTCAACCTCGGTCGTGTTGAAGGCTGCATGCCCAGCCGCGAACAACTACCCGGCGAAACTTATCGCGTCGGTAACCGCGTGCGTGTTTATGTGCTCGAACTGAGAGATACAGGCCGGGTACCGCAAATTATCGTCTCGCAAGCTCACCCTGAGCTGGTGCGCGAATTGTTCGAACTTTACGTGCCCGAAATCGAAGACAGCACCGTAGAAATCAAATCCATCGCTCGTGAAGCCGGCTACCGCACCAAAATTGCCGTGCACTCTGAAGATTCTGATGTAGACCCTGTGGGCGCCTGTATCGGTACTCGCGGCGTGCGTATTCAAAACGTGGTGGCTGAATTGCGCAATGAAAAAATTGACGTGATTCGCTATTCCACCGACCCGGTTGACTACATTTCCAACGCTCTTTCACCAGCTCGCATCACTACGGTTGCGCTCTACGAAGAGCAACCGGAGAGCAGCGGTCGTCGGGCTGAAGTAATCGTTCCGGATGATCAGCTCAGTCTGGCCATTGGTCGGGGCGGTCAAAACGTGCGACTGGCAGCCAAGCTGACCGGGTGGAAAATCGACATCAAGTCCGAAAGCCAAGCTGGTGGTTCATTCCGCAATATGAATCAAACTCTTGACGAGCTCACCACATAAGGGCTAGCGTTCAAGATTTCGACGACTAAACCGAGACTGAGACTGTGTATAGCTTGCCGTAAGCTAAAAGAACGCCATGAGCTGATTCGCTTAACTTACGATCAGGTCACAGCCAAACTCGATATCAACAGCTGTGAGCAGGCCGGCCCAAAAGCCGGTCCGCCACTGTTTGGTCGCTCGGCTTATATCTGCCGTAATTCGCAATGTCTCGAAATCGCACTAAAGACTACGAAATTGAAACACGCGCTAGAAGGCCGCAGGAAGAAGGGTGTAGCGAGCTCTCGCAAAGTGGCATGGCCGCTTGAAGCACAACTTATCCAGGCACTGTGGCGAGAATGCCCAGAATCGGCAAAAACATGCCAAAATACTCTGAGACACGGAGAGGGCTGAATGGACGACAGAGTTCGAATCTATGAGTTGGCGCGCAAGATGAATGTCTCTAACCAGGACATCATCGACACTTTGCGCGAACTTGGTTACGACATAAAGAGCCATTCCAGTACCGTTGACAAAGTTGGCGTCGGTCAGTTGATTGCTGCTTTTGACAAGAAAAAGCAAAAGGCTGAGGGTGGAGACAAAAAAGCGGCAAAAACGGCCACGGCAGCGGCTCCGGCCAAAGCAGGCAAAGCTGCGGCACTGCCACCACCCCCGCAACCTGCTGTAGTCAAGCCTCGTGTTCTGTCACGTTATAAAAAACCTGAGCCAAATGCCGACGGTAGCGTTCCTACTCCGCAATTCTTGCCGATTGGTGACGCTGCTGGTACTTCAGCTTCTCATGCCATTCCGGCCGGCCCCGGTGCCAGCGCTGATAGAGCGCCTCAAGCAAATGCCGCCACTCCAATCAGTGGCGCTCAAACTCCAATTGCTCAGCCCACCAACCAAGGACTACCATTGCCAGCAACAGCCCCTGTGATCGCCCCAAATTCTCAACTCACGGCTGTTCGCGAAACGCCCAATGTGCAAGTTCAAGAAGCAGCTGCCGCTGTATCTAACGATCAGCAACAGCAACAAGCAAGCGCACTCAAAGCCGATCCGAGCGAAACGAAAACCGCCGAACCCGTTGAGAAAGCCAGCGAGGCCATTTCTTTCCAACCAGAATCGAACGAAGTCGACCTGCCGGCACTTCAGCCTCGCGCTACCGGCAATGAATGGTCAGACGAATCCAAATTTTCTCCAAGAAAAATTCGCAATCTCGATATTGCTCCAAAAGCAGCAGTAGTAGAGCCGCCGGCGGCCAAAGAGCCGCCTAAGCCTGAAGTTAAGCCAGATCCGAAAGCGAAGAAAAAAGACGGCAAAGATGATGGCGATACCGCCAATCGCGGCCCAGGCGTGCGCCCCATGTCACCATCGGTGCCCACTCGTGTAGCTGCACCATCGATGCGCGCTACTCCGCCTCGCCCACCGAAATCACACAGACCTAATCCTTCTGAGCGCCATGCGCCGAAAAAAGAAGAGAAAAAAGTCGCTGCCGTTCCTGAAATTCCAAAGTCAATCGTCATTGCCACCAACGTTACAGTGCAAGAACTGGCGGCAAAAATGGGCGTACCTGAAACTGAAGTGATCAAACGTCTCTTCATGAAAGGCATCGCTCGTACCGTCAACATGATGGTTGAATTTGAACTGGCCAAAGAACTTGCTATCGAAATGGAATACGAAGTACTTTCTTCTGAAGAAAATGCTGAAGTGGCCATTGAAGAGATTGCCGTTCTGTCAGATGAAGAGCAAGCAGCTCTCGTTAATCGTCCGCCTGTAGTAACAATCATGGGTCACGTCGACCACGGCAAAACCAGTTTGCTCGACGCCATCAGACAGACCAAATTCTTGCTCACCGACGCCGAACATGGTGGTATCACTCAGCACATTGGTGCTTACCACGTAGAAGTGCCGGACAAAGAAGGCCACATGCGCCAGATTGTCTTCCTTGACACTCCCGGTCACGAAGCCTTCACCGCTATGCGTGCTCGTGGTGCCAAAGTTACAGACATCGCCATTCTGGTTGTGGCTGCCGACGATGGTGTGATGCCACAAACAATTGAAGCGATTGACCACGTCAAAGCAGCCGGTGTTCAGATTATTGTTGCCGTCAACAAAGTCGACAAACACGAAGCCGATCCTGACCGTGTGCTCAATCAACTAATGAATTACGATCTGGTAGCTGAGAAATTTGGTGGCGAAACTGTTACCTGTATGGTTTCAGCTAAAAAACGCACCGGTTTAGACGAACTATTAGAAATGGTCTTGTTGGTTTCAGACATTCTTGATCTGCGCGCCAACCCTGACAAACCTGCAGTGGGCGTAATTATCGAAGCTAAACTTTCGCGGGGCAAAGGTGCAGTCGCTACAGCTCTGGTGGAAAACGGCACCTTGCGTGAAGGCGACTTTATTGTTGCCGGCAGCAAATGCGGCCGGGTTCGCGCCCTTTTCGATGATCGCGGTCAACGGGTTAAAGCGGCCGGTCCATCGATGCCGGTAGAAGTTCTCGGTCTTGACGAAGTGCCGCAAGCTGGAGATCGCTTCGAAGTAGTAAGCGACGCTCAAGTGATGAAAGTGATGGCCGAATCCCGTCGCAGCCCTGAAGCTCGTTCGCAACACCACGTCACTCTCGAATCATTGCACGAGATGATCGAAGCCGGCGAAGTCAAAGATTTGAACGTCATTGTCAAAGCCGACGTACAAGGTACGGCTGAAGCGATCGCCGATCAAATTCGCAAACTGACATCTTCAGAAGTACAAGTAAGAGTATTGCGCACCGCTTCTGGTGACATCTCCGAAAACGATGTCAACCTGGCTGCATCTTCTAATGCCATTATCGTGGGCTTCAACGTCAATCCAGACCAGAATGCCAGCAAAGTGGCCGACGCTCAAGGTGTAGACATCCGCACCTACAGCATCATCTATCAAATTACCGATGACCTTACTCGCGCTATTCAGGGTCTGTTGAAACCAATTAGAGAAGAAGTGAATATCGGTCAAGCCGAAGTTCGCCAGATCTTTAAAGTTGGCAAAGGCACCATGATTGCCGGTTGTATGGTTCTCAGCGGCAAAGTTCAGCGGGGCGCTATCGCTCGGGTCGAACGGGCCGGCACTCAGGTGTGGGAAGGCAAACTCGATACCCTCAAGCGCTTTAAAGACGACGTCAAAGAAGTGGCAACAGGCTTCGAATGCGGTATGAGCTTCGATAAATTCACCGATTTACAAATCGGCGACAAGGTCAACTTCTTTGTCATTACCGAAACCAGACGCGGCGACATTCCCAACAACTAAAAGAAAACCAGAAAGGAGGTTCGCCATGACAGCTGAGCGTGCCTTGAGAGTTTCTCAATCGATCAAAAAAGAGTTAGCCGAGATGATTCAGCGCGATCTCAGAGATGAGCGCCTCACCGGCATGATTTCAATTACTGAAGTGGAATGCACTTCTGATTTGCGTTCCACTAAAGTGCACATTTCTGTTTTTGCGCCGATCAAATCTGAAGTAGGCGCTCTGGCAAAATCTGAACCTGAGACTAAATATGAAGGGAAACTTGAGGATCAAGCCGAAGCCCAGCAGAGTGCCGCAAAAACTGTCAGCAAACCGCAACTCAGCGCTGAGGCCGCCGCCGACCTGGCTGCTGAAAAAGTAGTTGAATGTTTGAACGAACAGAGCGGCTTCATTCGT
>JADYXQ010000271.1 GCA_021772135.1 Candidatus Obscuribacter sp. | reverse complement strand
TGTGGGCAGCAGTGATGCCACCACCGACAATGGCCACTTTTGAACCCGATTTGTAATCCTCGATTTTGAAAGTGGGCTCGAAAATATGCTTGATCGAATCTCCGCTCTTCTTCAATGCGGCCGCCCACTGCGGAATCACCGGTGCTTCGGACTGGCCAACAGCAATAATCACATTTTTTGTTTCAAAAGAACCATTCTCTGATTCGACCGAAAGCCCCTGGGGTATTTCTTTGATCGCATGAGCACGGCCTTTGCGGAACATTCGGCGTAAGCCGAATTGACGAGCGAGAAAATCTAAATGGCTGTTAAAGAGAGCTAGTGCTGGACGCTGAGATATTCCCAATGTCATCGCCCAGGGCAGAACAGCAGGTGTCTTAGCGTACCGAGCGAGCGAATCGGCATCAAGGCCAATATGGTGGCCAAGTGGTGACCGTAAGAATGTCATGCCGGTATTGCGGGTGACTTCCTTCCATAGCTGGCATGGTTCTTCGTGGGGATCTAGCACAATGACGCGATCAAAGCGATAACCCAAAACTGTGGTTAAAAAATTGGCCAGGTAGGTGCCGTGTATGCCACCGCCAATGATGACCCAATCTAACATAATGATCTCCTGAGTTTTGGTTGACGTGGTTGATTTTGAGAAAAACGAGTCAAAACGAAAGCAGAACAGAGAGGTTTAAGTCTCTGTCCTGCTTTGAAAAATTGATGGTGAAGATCTGGAGCTAGAGGATTTTGAAAGCGTCCTCACGGCGCTTCGTGGTCCATTTATCCACCTCTACCCAAAAGCTGTCGTGGACACCGACAACCAGGGTGTGAGACAGCTTCAGCTCATCGAAGCCATTTGCTTCAGGACGCGCGACGACCGCCTGCAGCGCTTTATTGAACTCAACGAAGGCGGCAACTGCGTGATCGCGATATTCGTCGTAAGCGAGCACTAGATCCAGAACTTTCTTGGTGCGGCCGAATCGTTCAGCCGAAAACCAAATGCCGAGGTTAACGGCAAATGCCACCCTGTAGCTCTCCGTCATCTTATGAAACAGCGAGACCATGTTGGTGTAATCGGTTGCGAAACCGGCATCAACATTGCCTCCGGCAATGAGATTGATGTTGAGTGAGGCGAGGCTATCTGCCTCTGCCGACAGTAAGGCTTCGAGCTGCACTCGCGCGACACACACAGGGCAAGTATCTTCATCGCCAGTGAAGGCTTTGGGAATGAAATTGAGCATAGTATTTCTCCAGTTTGTTGCTACTTGCTCAAGCAGTCAGTAAGACCGTTGAGCAGCAGGGTTTTATCGAGGTTTTTGCCGATGAAGACAATTTTGCTGAGACGACTATCAGCTCCCCAAGAAGCCCCCTCGTTAACTTCAGAAACTCGGTGCACGGTTTGGACAATGACGCGGTTATCACGCCCCGCTACACTGAGGATGCCCTTGCTCCGGTAGAGACTGTCACCACTGGCGCTGATGAGCTGGCCGAACCAGCTGTTGAATTTCGCTTGGTCCAGGTTGCCCTGAAGTTCTAAACCGACAGACTCGATGTCGTCATCGTGATGGTGATGATGCAAGTGACCGTGCTCATGGTCATGCTCGTGACTGTGGTCGTCACCTTCACAACCGTCGTCGCTGCACTCGGGGCCATGCGTATGCTCGCCGGAGTGATCATGATCGTGGGTGACTGCCTCCGTCGGCAGTGCCAGGCTCTTGGAAAAAGCTCCCTGACCGAGAATCTGACTGAGGTCAATATCACTGCGCGTAGTTTTCACAACTCGAGCAATGGAGTTGATACCGCCAATGAGCTGCTCGACGACAGCTAGGTCGGCATCACTTACCAGGTCGAGCTTGTTAAGCACGACGATGTCGGCGAAAGCAATCTGCTCCTTGCATTCCTTGGTGGATATGTGAAGAGAGATATGCTTCGCATCAACGAGAGTCACGACCGAGTCGAGTTCAAACTCGTCGGCGATATCTTCGTTGACCATGAATGTCTGCACAACCGGAGCCGGATTGGCGACTCCCGTTGTTTCGATGATGACATAATCAAACTCGCTCTTGCGCTTAGCAAGGTCTTGGAGCGTGCCGATCAAGTCACCATTAATGGTGCAGCAAAGGCAACCGTTGGAAAGCTTGAACACCGATTGGTTAGCACTCTCAATCAAGGCGTCGTCAATACTGACTTCACCAAATTCATTTTCGATGATGGCGATGCGCTTGCCGTGGGCTTCACGCAGAAGCCGGTTTAAAAGTGTGGTTTTGCCTGAACCGAGAAAACCGGTGACGATGGTTACCGGTGTGCGATTGTTTGCTGTTGCGTTCATAAGATGTTCCTTCGATTAGTGTGTGTTTGTGCTCCTACTGCTTTTGTAAAACGAGCAGTAGGCGGCTGTTGACGCCCTGTTGATAAGCAATTCGGCGAAGAGCAAAGCGCTGGAGCAAATGCTTATTGACCTTCATCTGCTGCTCGGCGAAATACCAGGGAAATACAACTAAGTAGCCCCCTGTCCGCAAAAGCGCATGTATTTTGTCTATCACGAGGCATTTGTCATCAGTAGAGGCTGAGACCAGTGGCGGATGACAGCTCGTTACGAGCAAATCGCAAGAAGAGTCAGGCAGCTGCAGGTCATATGTATCGACCGCAATCTGGCGACTGCGAGCCAGAAGATGAGGATGCTGCGCCAACAACTCAAGCTGCTTTTTTAGATACGGAGCTGAAAAATCAACAGCAGTATAAGAAGAAAGCATTTCGGATAACGCTTCTGGAACGGCTGTCGTATAGGCAGGGCCGAGCTCGACAACGTCGATCTTGCTCTTGCCGAGAAACCAAGCTCTGATAGCCGGTACTACTAGAAGTCTTAAGTCAGGAAACTCCCGCATAGATTGATCGTGAGTAGATAACGAGCGCATCTGGTCAGAGTGACTTTTGCGAATTTCTTCGCCAAACACGAGCCGACTGGCAAAAAGCGGTGTGTAACTCGGACTTGAACCACGAACTGTTTGTGTGCCAATTGTGGTGTCCAAAGTGATGCCACCGTCTTTTCGTACAGCAGCCCCGGCGACGTCAATGCAGACATACGAGCGTTGCCTGCGAGGCTGCGCGTGAAGCGGCGCTGGAGAAGTGCGTATCCGGCGCACCTTGTTGGTAAACCAAGTAATGATAGACATAGATATTTCCTTACTAAAAGAGACAAGCCTTGTAGGGCCTGTCTCTCTATTGCTGAATAAAGAAGGTTAGAAAGACGGCAGAGAATCGCCCATGCCGAACGTGAAATAGAGACCTACTGTGAGACTGAAGATGGCGGCCAGAACCACAAGCACGACCATTGCCGATTTGAAGTACGACGAAGTCGTCAGACCTGCGGCTACACAAAGAGCGATGCCCAAAGTCGAAATTGTCATGCCGAGAGTGAAAGCAGTGAGCATCCAGAGACCGACAACGTAGTTTCCAACACCGACAACTGAAGCGAAAAGAAGCACTTGAGTGCCAGTCTCTGCTCCAAAGCCATGAATCAAACCAACAAGAAATGCACCTTTGGCATCCCAATTGGCTGGCGTGTGAGTATGACTATGAGCCCGGCCTGTCACCTTTGCTTTCAGCCAAGACCAAGCATTTCCGAAAGCGGCAAAAACCAGCATCCAGCGACTGCGTAGTTTAAATTCCTGGCCTTTGGTGGCAAAGAGAAAAAGCGAGTAGAAGAGATAAACCGACAAGACTAACAGTGTCACTCCGACAGTTTTTTCCATTATTTCGTCGAGCCACGTGGGAATCACAGAGCCGAACGCGAGAGCAGCAAGACCGAGTACTACAACCATAAGGCCATGACCAAGAACGTAAAGGCCAGGCAGCTTGACGTTGTGCCATATTCTGGTCAAGCTGAAGAGTTTTTCGCCTTTGAGCTTGTCGTTACTTCCATCAGCGGCTAAGGTACCGGCCATGTCGACCATGGCAGCGATGTGATCGAAGTCAAGACCGTGCCTGATTCCAAGAACCAAGGCTGTGAAAAAGAGAAGTATAAAATCCATGATTGGGTCTCCTCTGGACGGCTAAACCGTCGTTTCGCCGCGCACTTTTGGAGTGATAGGCGTGCAAATACATGCGTTACCTGTCGGTATCGCTCGTGTTTGGCTTTTAAAAAGAAAATTGAGCCCGGCCCTATCCAGGCTGGCAATACAGCTTCTATTGCAGTTTGCGCTAACGTATCTCTAAACCGAGCAAATACAAAATGTCACTCGCAGTGGAGTGTTCATGAATGCTTGCTTGGATGTTATTGCTTTGTTTGAGAGGTTAGAGAGGACGTCCAGTAGCCAATTGAATAGAGAGAATTTCAGCTTAGATACTGGACATCATAGTTTCAATACCTCAATTCACCTCGAAATCTAAAGCCTGCTCAAGAGCACACATGTTTACGGGGTACCTTGAGGGCGAAGTAACTTATTCCTCTAACAAGGCATAGCACGGAAACGATAACCATTTTCATTTCGCGCTGCTAGTACCTCGTAAGTCATCGCGCTAGCTCCGCAAGTATTGAGAATGAAGTATCAATAACAATTTCGCGCGCCCATTTTTAGCGCCATTCAGCTGCGATCTTTTGCCCAGATGTATATTTGGTATCCCGCTTTCGGAGAAACAGAACGAAACTCAAATTAGCAATTCTTGCCGGTTCTGCTTTTTATCTATACAGCCAATTCTAATTCAGCGCTTTCGCAGGACGCAAAAATAAAAATCAAGCGTCGCATCACCGAAAAGTCCCCCAGTTCTATAAAGCTGGAAAATTCGAAGAGCCGTTTGGAATACTTATGTGGCCAATGCTCATCGCCTTCCGGAAGACCAGAAACGAAAACCATTGCCACCACCTGTAGAGCCTAGAAATGAAAATGGTTCCCGGAACCTTAAACATTCTTCGCGCCTTGCTATTCTTCTTCGATTAGCTCGGGTGCTTATTCCTGAGTTGTACTCTCGATCATGCCCCGAACAAACTAAATTTGCATGTCCAGCTTTTTATTGACAGGCGACGCAGTCCCAGAGACTATGGTTGAAGAATCTAATCAGGGGCGTCCCTGTTAGTAAAGTCCATCTCTCGACATCAGGAGTTCTCATGGCTTGCAATATTCATAATTCACATGATCACAAACATTCCTCAACGTGCGGTCATTTAACAATCGAGCATGGCGATCACACAGATTACCTCCACGACAGTCACTTACACCGTGTACACGGTGACCACGTTGATGAATGCAATCTTGATGCAAGTAGCACCAATAAAGCAGAATGCACACCCGACCACAAATGTGAGGGGCATGACAAAGACCACAAGCACGGTACCGGCTGTGGCCATGAGGCTGTTCCACATGCAGGTCACATTGACTATCTAGTTGCTGGACACCTTCACAGCCCTTGCCAGAGCCATTGCGATGATCATGGAGCTTTAAAAGTGGCTTGATTCAAGGCTTGAAATTTTTGGCACAGTTCTTGCAAGTGCCAAATATCTCCAAAACATGTGACGTAATCTGGAAGCCGTGTGTCTCTTTGATCGCGGCTTCCAGAGTTTCTACAAAGCAATTTTCCAAATGCACATTTATTTTGCAGTCGTCACAAGTCAAGTGATGGTGGTGTTCTCCTGGTGTGCAACCCGTTCAAATCTTTTTTCACCATCACCCAGTTCAATGGCTTGGATCATCTTCATAATGAGCAACTGGTCAATCGCTCTATAAACAGAAGTCAGCCCAGGGGCTTCCCCTTCGCTATTCCGAAGCCATTGGTGGATCGCTTGGGCTGAGTTGACAAACCAAGGGTAAGAACTGCCGGCAAGAACGGGTCAGAAGTATTACTTGAGTCATATGAAGCGCTGAATGATCCAGCATTTTTGAATGAGCAGGCCGGTGCGAAACTGCTTGCTGGATTGTCGACCAGGAACGTCCCAAAGGTACTCGAGAAGCTTTTGGACGGCCGCGGAATCGGAAGACAAACAATCAGCAATCGGGCAGTACAAGAGATGTCCAAACAGCTGGAAGTATTCAAAACACGAAATTTCGGCCGGCTTGAGTTTCCGATCATTTTCATCGACGGAGTAGGGCTTGGCGAAAGCCTTTTCGTTGCGGCGATCGGGGTCGACAAAAGCGGCGCTAAACATGTTCTTGATTTCGAACTGGGATCCACGGAAAATTCTGGTACCTGCAAGAAGCTGCTCAGCAACTTGATTGAGCGCGCGATTAAGGTCAATCTGATCCCAACGCAAGTCCACTAGCTCCCCCACTCTTAGTGCATGACGGTACATCACTAGCACTATAAGACTGTCTCGCTCGCCGTGTCTGCCAAGACTTTTGGCTGTTCTAATTAGCTTGTTGACTTCAGAAACAGACAGATATTCACGTGATCTCTTCTCCAAATTAGGCAATTTGGTAGGCGGTCCGAGCATTTTTTTTGCTTTTATTTGGGACTTTCCCGAAAATGATGCTTGGACACCCTTCTTTGCCATGCCTCAAACTCCGCTCTGGTCTACTGACTTATTATAGACATTCTCGAAAACAGTCATTTTCGGGAATGATTCAACTTTGCGAGGAGACAGCATGAGGTTGAAATCTTGGTGGTATAACCCATTTAGCCACAATGATTTGTGTGTTCATTTCATTCGGTCAATAATGTTTCTTTCCAGGCTAATTCTTTGGCGGTTTTTTCCGCGAGCAGGTCCGGATGCTTCTTCAGAGCCGCCTACATGGAGTCTGGGTTCTGCTGCTTTGGCTGCCTCAGCTAATTCGCGAGCGAGTCTTTCGAGATTAGGAAGAAGACGATGTTGAATCTTTTGCTCTTCAATTTCTTTTTGTTCAGCTTATAGGAGGGCGGCTTGCTCCATTAACGTTCTCACCTCGGCTGCTTTTCCAGGATGGGCTTCATAAAGGCATCGGCGAATGGTTAAAGGTTTGTTTGACCTTCGGCTCACCATTCGCCAAGTGGAGGCTGCACGGCGGGTCGGGCAGTGATATCGACAAGGCCACCATAGGGAGAGTGCTCCATTTCTTGAGGCTCACTAAGCCGGTGCGGCTGTGCTTGTTCACCGTCATCGCGATATCTGACCAACCAGCCGTGACATCAACGGTGTGAACGGCAGCTTGCTCGTAAGATGATTTGGAATTTTGAGCGAACATCAGGCTGGAAGGATCATCATCTTGTTTAGCTAAAGCACTCTGGATTTAGCGAATTTATTTTCGGTTAAGTCCCCGCATTTCCACCTGTCTTCCCCTCAATTTCCGCAATTTGAAGACACCGACGCGGTGGGGCATAGCGATTTTAAGTGATGCGGCCAAGCCGGCTGTTAAATCGATAGAGTTCTCACGGCAGCGCGCTGGAAGGTCTTGATGCAGTCTTCAAGGAATGCCTGGGGTGAGACGTTCAGGGCCTTGAGTGTGCCGCGGTGATCGGCAATAAACACCGTGCAGGCGGCAAAGAAAAGAGCGCTCCAGCAGAAGTTTACAGCTCGGCGCACCCAGAGCGGAAACTGCAGCATCTGTTTGCTCATGAAGCTGCAGTGAAATTCGAGGTGTCCGATTTCGTCGAGCACGATGAGCGAGAAAGCCGCACTCAGAAGGCGGTCTTCGAGGTTATCTGAACAGACTTTGTAGAAGCATTTGCCGATGATTTCAGCAATTAGTAGAATGAAAATTTCGGTTTTCAGGCCGAGCATGCGGCGCAAAATCACGAAGGCAAATTCTGACCAGTGCCATGAAAGCAAGTTGCCGTCCATGGTCTGGATCATCTGCGCTAGAACGCGGGCGTGAAACTGTTCTTCTTTAATGAATAGATCGATGCATTCTTCGTAGGCGGAATCGTTTATGGTGCTGGCATACTTCTTTAAGTGTTTGCCTTCGCCGGTTTCGCCTATTTGAAAGCGTTGCAGAGATTTTAAAAGTGGTGTGCGCACTGCCTGTGGTACTGCAATTTCACCGGGGAAGTGAATATCGACTCTGGCCATCTTATTAGTTTGAAAATAAGCCAGCCAACTAGCGGATGAAAATGAGTTATTGCCGGTATCGAGCGCAACTTCTGAGTCAATGGTTTGGCTGGTTAAACTGTCTTGTTCTGTTTCTTTGTTTTCGTTCTCGATTAATTGCTGGGAGGTCATTATGCCGTCCTCGATTAAAACTGGCGCTGACTGAAAGCAGCTATGTATGCATCTTTTGTGAGCCTATCACGCAAAATTGCCGAGTGATCTCGAGATGCATTGAATACAACCGCCGGTTAACGGTTGGCTAACAAAATGCTTTCTGCTTGTTGGTGATGGTAGTAGACCGGTCTATTTATGGCTTTGACAAAAAAATATGTAAAAGCAAGTTCAGTCATCAAAGTGATGCTGAACTTGCGGGGATGAATGTGAACTGTATAACTGCATTAGCTGTTCGCTTTCTTGTCAGCTATCGGTTGCCACAGCTTGCTTTTGATAACGATAACCAGGCCTATCAGTCCGAGTATTCCACTTAAGCTTATTGCGATAATGAACGCCCAGGTAGGATTGCTGCAAAACCCGTAGCCGATATTGACGCCAATGATGGTAGCCAGGCCGTAAGTGCCGCAGCCCCAGTAATGCTTATTATCGTCGGTCAGTAAGGTTTTCTGCGGTGTGGGTGTTGTGAAAGGCGAAGGGGTCTGCTGCTCGGCTTTAATAGATTTGCTCATGTAAGCGTCGTATTTTTTGCAGACGAAGTTAAATGCAAGGGCTGCAAAAGTAGCTCCAATAATTGAGCCAATCGGCATATTGTGGATGATTGAGCCAATCAAAACGCTGGAGCCGCCACCAATGATGCCACCAATGGCAGCCAGAATGACGAGCAGAGCGCCGCCTAATATTCCGAAGAATATATAAATGAATTTTTTCATGTTGTGTTTTTTGTTTTTGAATTTTAGAGAACAGAGCGGAAGCTAATTACGGTGGCGGTGGAGCCGAATATAGTGGCATAGCCTGCTGCCGGTCCCACCATCAAAAAAGCGACAGCTTGGCTTATTACACCAGCGACTATTATCCACACTAAAACTTTGCTTGATTTCGACCCCATAGGGCTGAAGCTAAAAATCACCGCAATGTAAGCAATCACCCATGTGGTGCAGAATGTAATGATCGCTGACAGGGCGCAGTGGTGTGCGGTGTGATGCCATTGCGGATTGATACTGTCCAGCGCGTTAGCGCCGATAAGCAGACAGGCGAAAATAAGTGCTATCGATAAAAGACTAATGATTAGTTTCATAATTTGTGTTTTTGGATTGCACCCGATTGAGGGTGGTAAGCAAATCCGACAATCAACTATTGCCGGATTCGCTTGGTTGTGAATTATTTAGTTTTCTTTGAAACGGAAAATTAGCTCCAGGAAATATTGCCGCCTGTGCGAGCTTGGTTAAAAGTTACGGTCCAACCCTGTGCAGCGAAATCTCGTTTTAACTGTTCTTGTGCTTCCGGTTCAGGAAATTGCATCGGCAGGTGAACGGAGTCGTTGCCCTTTCCCATTGCGGCTGTGATTTGCTCGGTATAGGTTGTGATATCGGTTTTGATTTTCGCTTGCCGGTTTGCGTCTTGCTGCAGGCTGTCGTTGGCTTTTTCGCCTTTCTTTGGAATGTTGCTCATAATTTTAAATTTTTTGTTCGTGAATCGACTCTTCGCTCAGGCGAGTGAAAAAACTAATTAGAGCGTGTTGTTAGGCTTTTTGCGCGTTCTAAATGGTGCCTGTGGATGTAAGTGAATGAGGTCGATGATGACCTCTAAACTAAGCGCTTAAATCGTTAATCTCAAAACGCCGATTATTGAGTATATAAATGCCTTTTTTCATTGCTGTGGGGGCAGTTGCAGACTATTTTTTTTAAATTTGTCTGCTTTTACGCACTTTAAGAGTGCATCAGAATGCAAACGTAAAGTGACTGGGTTCACGCTTGTAAAGGCAAGCTGGGTGGAAAATTTTTTTTCCGATATCGGAAGAAATTTCGCCTTAGCGCGAGCTCGGACAGCCACATTAAACAGAGTTTTTCTACTTATGGGAATAACTACTTCATACAAGCGAATAAGCCTTGAGTGATGTCAATGAGAATTGCTACTTATTAAGTCTATCTTTCGCGCAAAATAACTTAGAGCCTATAACACTATCTGACCTATCATCTCTCCTGTAACCTTACAAACATCTCTGGTGTTGTATTGGTCCGCACGAGTGTTTGGTTGGTCGAATTTTGCTTCGCGATGGCTCGTATTTCTCATCACAAACGCTCCTTTGTGAGCCCTGTTTCACGCCGGCACCGCTGTGCGGCCTTTAACCAGACAGCTTTGCTGTCGCTAACGGAGAATAACTACTATGGCTAAATTCGCAAATCTCAGGCACCATCTCGGCATGACCTTGTATGGCAAGCCACTGCGGCGCAAGCCCAGAATCGGTATCTATGGTGGTCAGTTCGACCCCATTCATTACGGTCACCTGCTGTGCGCCCACTGGACACGCATGACCGAGAAGTTGGACAAAGTTCTGTTCGTCACCTGTGGCGAATCTCCGAACGACAAGCCCGACTCGCTTGCTGCCAACGACCGTCACGACATGGTTGTGGCCGCAACGGCCAATAACTCCTTCTTCGAGGCATCGCGCAGCGACATTCGCCAGCGCGGCACTTCGTACATGATCAACACCGTGCAGGGTGTGATGGAGGAGTACGGCGAGGACATCGAGATTTCGGTGATGATCAGCTCCGAGTATCTCAATCCCGACCACAAGTATTTCCTGCCCAAGTGGGTCGGCGCCGACCAACTGTTTGCCATCAAGCAGCTGCGCTTTCTCGTGTTCCCTCGCGAGGGCATCACGGTGAAGCAGATTCAGGCGTGGGCGAAGCTCATTCCCGATGCGCGCATCAAGGCGCTTGACGCACCGAGCCCGCCGCTGTCCAGCACGATGATTCGTCAGTGGGTGGCACAGGGCCGGTCTATCTGGTACACCACGCCGTGGAATGTCCAGCAGATCATCATGAAGAAGGGTCACTACCTCAAGGCCGGCCAGACGCCCTACAAGCAAGAAGCACCGGCCCTGGCCGATGTGAAGCGTGTGGGTATCTATCCTGGTGCCTTCGACCCGATCAATTACGGCGACCTTCTGCGCGCCGAGCGGGCACGTGGCGAGCACAAGCTCGATCGCGTGGTTTTCGTCACCAGCGGTTCGCCGCCGAACAACCGCAAGATCACCGACAGCGCCGAACATCGCCACGACATGGTTGTCGCCGCCACCGCCGAGAATCCTGGATTCGACGCCTGGCGTAACGACATTGACAGCGGCAAGGTGTCGTACACCCTGCAGACCGTGCAGGAAGCTCGTCGCCGCTACGGCAAGGACGTGGAGCTGTTCGTGCTTCTGCGTTCTGACTATCTCGACCCCGCTCACCCGTTCTACCTGAGCAAGTGGATGGGAGCCCAGGAGTTGTTCAAGGAGTGCAAGTTCATTGCGTTCCCCAACGACTGGAATCAGATTGAACAGACCAAGCAATGGGCCAAGCGCATTGCCAACGCCAACATCGAAGTGGTGTACGCGCCCAGTCAGCCGGTTTCTGGAGACGTTATTCGCGGCCTGATTGCCGAGGGTAAATCGACTCTCTACTGCCTGCCGCAAGACGTGCACAACCTGATCGTCAAAGCCGGCCTCTACGGGGCGGATCAACCTGCTGCCCACAAAGGGCGGTGAGATAAAACATCGAGGACATAATTATGAAACAAACAGCTCGTAAGGGCGTTGTTCTCGGCGATTTCTCACCGGTGAACAAGGCCCAGATTCACATGATCGAGTTTGCCAGGCATTACGTCGACGCCGGTCAGTTGACCATCATCGTCGACGAGCACGCTCAAGACACCATCCCGGTGTCCAAGCGTGTGGCCTGGTTGAACGAACTCTTTCCTGACGTGACCGTGAAGCGCATTGCCAGCGCCACCTGGCACAAGTCAGACCCGGCAGATTATTCGGCCAGCCTGGTCAAAGGGCTGCGCCGCATAGTGCCCAAGACCAATGGGCACATCTTCTGTCTGGAAGAACGCGGCAAACTCCTGGCCGGTGTGCTCGGAGCAGCCTACATTCCCGTGGACCCTACACTAATTGGTTTCACGGCCACTGAAGCGGAGATTCGTAAGAACCCGCTCAAACACTGGGAGGCGCTTCCTCCCTGCGTGCGCCCGTACTATGTGCGGCGCGTCTGCGTCTTCGGACCGGAGTCAACCGGCAAGAGCACCCTGGCAAGACAGCTGGCAGAGCGCTTCGGCACAGTTGCCGTGCCCGAATACGCCAAGACTTACATCGAAGCGAAGGGCAAAGATATCGACGCCGGCGACATGCTCAAAATCGCTCGAGGCCAGTGTGCATCAGAAGATGCCATGGCTCGTGAAGCGAAAAACGGCGTGCTCTTCTGCGATTCCGATTTGGTCACAAGCATCATCTGGAGTGGCAGACTGGTCGGCACTGTTCCTGATTGGCTTCGAAAAGAAGCCGACAAGCGGCATTACGACCTCTATCTGCTCACGCACTATGACGTGCCCTGGGTAGACGATGTTCATCGCTATATTCCCAAAGAAAGCCCGGCGTTTTTCGATCGCTGCGTGCTTGAACTGGAATCGCGCCAGCGCAACTTCGCGCAAATTAAGGGCGGTTGGGATGAACGTCTGGAAATGGCAGTGGCGGCCGTAAAAGCAATGTTGGCTGACTAGGGCTTGCTCAGGCAGGTCTAGCGCCAACATTGCTCCGGCTGCGTGTTTCTCTAAGAGGCCTTTGCAAAAGGCCCAAACCTAACATTTGTCGGAGCTAAAATATGGCCAATCAAATCAAGCAAGATGCTTGGTGGCAGTCTTTCTATGAAGACACGCCATTCGAGCTTTACCTGGCGCGCACCGACGCGGCTGAGCTGGAGGAAACAATCGCCTTTCTGCGCGATAAACTCAAGCTCGTAGCTGGTGCCACCATTTTCGATCAATGCTGCGGCCTGGGTGGAATGAGTATTCCCCTGGCTAAGCTAGGAGCCTGAGTCAAAACTCCAGCTGTCAGGTCTAGCGAGCATGTCCAATTGAGGCGTTATGCATATCGCAGGCCTAAAAAACGCTCTATCATTT
>JADYXQ010000270.1 GCA_021772135.1 Candidatus Obscuribacter sp. | reverse complement strand
TTTGAGACCGAGAAGAGAGATAATGTGCACTCCCTCCGCTATCATGAGCAACAGTTCCGTCTCTTCGGTAGCGGCCTTTCCCATAAGATCGGTGGTTGCCTCTCTAAGATGGGCCATAGTCACCTAAAGCTGCTCGAGCGTGATCTTTTGAAAGACTTCGACTGCTCCTTTTAAGGTCTCAAGCAGGCACCTTGCGAACCAATATTTGTTCGGCACCGTGCTGATGAGTGAAGCGGCATCGGTGGAAAAAAATTCATTGAGAATCTGTTGAGCCGAGACGGCGGAAGACTTGCTTATACCGAGGAAGGCCCTGGCTACATCGGTCAGCTCTAGCACAGGAACCGGCTCAAGATCCAAATAGCACTTCGTTGCGCTGCTCGACATCAGGGCGTTCTCGAGGCTGCGCACCAGTTCAGATTGACCGATGCGCGAGTTGCGGTATTCGGATTGTCGTTTCTGCAGTGCCTGCCGCTCGTCGAAGGCGGCCCGAACCTTGTGGAAATCTGAGTGAATTTCATAGCGACGTTCAAAGACCTGCACGCCGTTCTCATGAATGGCCAGGGTGAGCAAGAATGTCTCGGGCGGTTCATTCTGAGTCGCCTCTGGGATCATCTCGGTGGCAATGAATGAGTGTCTGCCTGCGCTAAATGATTGACGAAATGTCTCGATTCCGTCTACGCACGCGACCACTTCTGCTTCGGCTTCGATACGGGCCAAGGCATCATCGCCCAGAAGAAAATGAAAAGCCGTATGGTGTATGCCATTTTCGACGAACTCAGAAAAACGTGGCCGATCGTCGGCTGGATCGATCAGTCGGATGCCGCTGGAGGCCTTGGAAGAGTTTGATGTGCTCATTGCTGTTGATGGTTTGATTGTTTTGTTTCAGCTGCTGCCTTTAAGAGCGCTGGGAGTGAGCAGCGCCTGTTGACGTGGTGCGGCAAGATAGCGAGCTTTAGACTTGTATTGGTTTGTTCTTTGCGGCTTTTACATATGAGCGGGATCTGGTTTTTGTCTAAAAGCTGACTTAAGCCGTTGCCAACTCTGAATCAGCGCAGAGCTTCGCCAGAACGTTGTATTCGGCCAGCGGAATGTCGGCGTTCTCGAAGTGTTCGGCCAAATCCAGAATCGGCAAGCGCAATTCGGCGGTGTCTTTGAGCAACTTCGCGATTACCGTGGCCAGATCGCCGGCGGCATCTTGTTCTTCAGTGGTGCCGAATTGCAGGTGGTACGTGAAGAAGTCTAACTGTCCGAGCTTCTGTACCATCTCTGTGACCGCGCGCGAGCGTGCCTGCAGGAGCTGATAACGAAAGGCAGCGAATTCTTGCGCCAGCTCCACGGCTATTTTCTTTCCCAGAGTCGCCCTGTTTTTCAGGTGCTCGGGATTGGTGCAGTTGCGGTTTTCTTGCATGAATGCGTAAAGCCTGCCCGCTTTCTGAGCTAAGGCGGCCAAAGTGCCGGCCTGAATGGGCACCAGCGGCAGTGTGTCACCGAGATCGAGCAGAATTTTGGCGAGCTGCAAAGCAACGGAGCCGATCGCTTCCAGGGCATCGCGGAATTGGCCATTGAAGTGCTCATAGAGGCGCTGGTCGACGTCGATTATTTCGAGGGTGTGGACAAGCAAAGGCTTTCCGTCCTTTTCAGCAAAAGCCAGCACCGCCCATTGGTCTTGACGCAGATCGGCTGGATTGGCGTAGATTTGAGACAGCGGTGTGGCGCCTCGACTGCCTCTTTCGATATAGTCGCTCTCAAGGGCGGTGGCCTGTTCGGCCACGCATGCGAAAGCGTCGCGATACCAGTTGACGATCACGACGCGTAGGCACAAGCCGAGCGGGCTGTGCACAGTCATGATTTTGCTTGCGTTAGGATGAGCAGGCGATTTTGAGTTCATATTTTTTTATTCCAGTTAAATTAGGCTCGCGGCCATTGGTAGTGCTGTGGAAGTTTCCACAAGGTGACCAGCGGCGGCCTCGGCAGCGAGAATTTCTTCTTTCGACTGTGCTCCGGCGTGAGTGCGGCGATGGCTGGTAATGAGGCACATGCCGCGCCCGCGCGTGACAAATGACCAGAACCAGGTGAAGATCACAGCGAATTTGCTGCGAAATCCGATCAGAAACATGACGTGAATGAACAGCCAGGCCAGCCAGGCCGGTTGCCCGCTCATCTTGATCGCACCAAAGTCGGCGATAGCAGCGGATCTGCCGATGGTGGCGAGGCTGCCGCGGTGCTTGTAGCGAAACACTTTTCGCGCTTTGCCATTAATTGTGGCGATGATTGAGGCGGCGGCAGCGAGCCCGCCTTGCGTGGCAACCGGTGCCAGCCCGGGCAGGGGCTTGCCGTCTTGGCCCATGAGGGTAGCAGCATCTCCGACCACAAACACTTCCGGGTGACCGGGCAGCGAAAGATCGGGTTCGACTTTGACGCGTTTCATGTCGTCTAGCGGCACTCCAAGCGTTGCAGTCAGGCGCGTGGCTTCGACGCCGGTACACCAGAGCACCATGCGTGACTCGATGAACTGGTCGCCAAATTGCACACCATCGGCGGTGATGTTGGTCACCCGTTGTCCGGTGCGAATTTCAACTCCCAGCGACTGCAGCTGCCTGGTGGCGGAGCGCGACAACTCTTCTGGAAACATGTTGAGAATGAGGCCTGACCCCTGCAGCAGGATGATGCGCGTGGAAGTAGAGTCGATGCGGCGGAAATCTTTGCCGAGAAAGCGAGCCAGTTCGGCCAGTGATCCGGCCAGTTCCACACCTGTGGGCCCACCGCCGCACACCACATGGGTGAGCAAAGCCCGCTGTTTGACCGGGTCTTCTTCGCGCTCGGCTTGTTCAAAGCTGATCAAAATGCGCTCGCGAATTTCAAGCGCGTCTTTCAAAGTTTTGAGTCCCAGAGCGTGAGGCCGCCATTCATCTTTGCCACGGTATGCGGTTTTGACCCCGGTGGCCATGATCAAATAGTCATAAGGCTCGACGCCATCATGAGTGATCACCACACGCCGCTCCAGATCAATAGCCGTCGCTTCGTCGCGCAGCACTTGAGTGTTGGCCTGATCTTTCAAAGCATGGCGGATCGGATGAGCGATGTCGTGAGGTGAAAGGGCACCGGTAGCCACCTGGTAGAGCAGCGGCTGAAAAAGGTGATGGTTGCTGCGGTCGAACAGCACGACCTCGACCGCTGCGTTTTTCAGCGCTTTGGCTGCAGCAAGGCCACCAAACCCGGCGCCGATGATAATAACGCGAGGTATTTTATTCATATTTTTTGATTTGGTAAGTGCGTGATTAGTGAGTTGATGCGTTAGATGGCCCGGCGAATGACCACATTTTTGCTGTGCCGTCTGAAGTCACTCCAGTCCTTATCGGTGTCGCAGTTGCAGGCATTTTGCACAACCACAATTCGACTGTCGGGCATGGCGATGGCCATGCCGGTTACGGTTGCTCTTATGCACTTGTGTGTATTGACGCCGCCGACGATAAAGCTCGGGTTGCGCAGTTTGTGGCTGCTACAAACCTCGCGAATTTGCTCTGAACCGTTGTCGCTAAATTTCGGCACCAGCCGGAAACGCCGATAGATTGCCAGTGCATTCAAGATGCGCTGGTCAGTCTGTCCGTGGCCGTAAAACTCTACGACAATAATGAACCAGCCATTTCTCATGGCATGATGCAAAAGTTGCAGGTTCGCTGCTATGGTAGCCGGATCCTGGCTTGGTGGAAATCTCGGCTGCATGTCGATAATGACAAGAACCGGATGGCCAGAGCGACTGATTGATTGATCATCGGTGTTGGAGTAATTTTCAAAATGTTGATTTTGCATGTTCAATGCGTGGATCGTAAAACTTTTCACTTCGATAGATGCCGCAACAGCTAAGCGCTGTTGGTCTGAGTCTTAAGAGAGCAGAGATTTGGTCGGGAAGTGTTTTTAAGATCCGGAAAAAGATAAGGAGGTAGAAGAGATAAGAACATCATACTTCAACCAAGCGATGCGATCAAAGCCAGGTCTGCATTTGCACCAATAGCCGGGTTGGTTTCAAGCGCCTCCAGTGGTGATTACCGCAAGAAAAAAGTATGATTCGGCGGCTGCTCGAGGGTTGTCGGCTTCGAAGCCCATAGCTTGCAATGCTCACGTCGGGAGCTCTTCGCGAATTACGGTGCTGCGGCGTGAGCTGAAATAGCTTTTTGAAAAGAGTTAGCGTGAACAGAAGATCTGATATTTAGTAATTTTGACTTTACATAAAATAGGTACGCACCTCTGGAAACGCAAGCTGC
The DNA here is from genome assembly GCA_021772135.1 of Candidatus Obscuribacter sp. Classification (GTDB taxonomy): domain Bacteria; phylum Cyanobacteriota; class Vampirovibrionia; order Obscuribacterales; family Obscuribacteraceae. The sequence continues at coordinate 3,034 of JADYXQ010000270.1, read as the reverse complement.
AAGCCTCTTCCATCCCTTTCCTCTGAATTACGACTTTTTCTTTGCCGAGTGTTTCCATGCTGCTAAATTCAAATTTCATTTCTTCAACTCATTGAAAAAAGGCGCAATCAAAACAATCCCTTCACAGGCACCGCACATCATGAGCGACACTAAGTTTTTCTCTTAGTAGCGATCTGAACCAACCAGTTTTGGTGCCCGATGGGCAGTGTTCAACTTTATAATTATGTCTACTTTTCTCGTCAATAAAAACGTCACCAGTCTCTACGTTGACTCCTCGTGTCGTGACATAGCTACTCAAGCCATCCTCGGCACGGCGGTCACTGTGCTTGAAGAGAAGGGCGAATTTTGCCTGGTGCTCACGCCGGACCTTTACGAGGGCTGGCTCAGCAGCCAACACCTCAGTCGGATAAAGTTAGAAGGCAAGCGCGCTCGAGTGAAAAGGTTTATTGCAAATGTCTATACCAAACCGCGCAGGAAGGGCGAATTGTTGACCAAACTTGTTCTTGCGAGACGCGCGGCTGCAAATTTGCGATGATCGCTTTACCGAAGTGGCAACCGGTGAGGGTTTTCACTCAATGAACCTGCACGATGGAGATCTGCTTTTCTTTTCCAGCCAAAAGAACGGTGGCATCGATCATGTGGGCATGGCTCTGAGTGATGGCCGCATGATTGACAGCTCCGGTGTGAAAACATATGGACTCGGTGTCGGTCTCTCTTCGCGGCTCGGCAGCCCCCGCGCTAAGACTTACGTCAAAGCCATGCGCCTTCGACCTGAGGCACGGCGCGGCTTCAAGTGTCTTTAAGTTTAAACCAGCCCCTTGCTTCACGCCAAGTGAGCTAGGTTTTTTGCATTTTCCTGACAATGGTGACGCGATGCATCTTTCTTGACAATTGTAGTCTTCGTTACCAGTTGTCTGCAATAGCTAGAGATCTCTTTTCCAATTCCCCCAGCACCCGCGAGCTCCATAAGCGCCTTCCACAACAAAAGCAGCTGACAAAAATTCAAACAATCCACCGGCAAAATTGCTGGTGATTTGTTTGCTCCTGCGCATCACTCAATCGCACCGGCATCATCAACACGATCACCGTGCTGGTGGCACTGGCTGTCAACGAGCTTGTCATTGAGCCCCTGATCCTCATTGTGCTGGCAATTTACAACATCACCGTCGGACTGGGTGCCTGCGCAGGCTCGAAACTCTGATCAACACAAACTCAACAGCAATACTCAAACCATCGAAAAATTATGAAAAACGACTGGCAATCTCTCGAAAACTCGGCTGAAAAAGGCCCGCTCGCATTGGGTCTCAGGCTCATCATCATCATCATCGCCATTCTTGCCGCTGCCATAAGCGGCGTCGGCTATGTGTTCGGTTGGCTCGGCGAAGGCGCCCGGGTGGTGCAAGACGAATTCGGCCCCAAGGCAGCTCTGGAAAAATATGAGTGGTTCAAAAATGCCGCCGCTCAACTCGACGCCTACACTGCCACCATCGAGGCCAATAAGGCGCGCATTACCGCCATCGAAGGCACTTATGTGGACGAAAACAATAAAGCCATTCCTCGCTCCAGATGGGCTCGCACCGACATCGAAGCTTACAACCAGGTGCAGACCGAAATCGCAGGAATCAAAGGCGCCTACAACAATCTCGCCGGAGAATACAACGCCGCCATGGTTAAGTTTAACTTCCGTTTCGCTAACCAGGGTGACTTGCCGGCAGGCGCCTCGCGAGCACTTCCCCGCTCCTTCCGACCATACATCAATTGAGCATGAAACAAATCAGATCGATTTATCTTTTCGGCGCTTCGCTTTTGGCACTGCTGCTTTGTGCTTGCGACCGCAGCGGCCCGCCGCAGTCTGATTCGGGTGTGCGCATGGCGCATGTGGATATCTCACCCGACCCTCAAACCGGCTTGACAGCCGAGCAACAGACTGTGGGCAAACGGCTTCAAGTGGATTACCAGCCTGGAGCCATCAAGCATCTGTACATCATCGCCCCGCGCTCCGGGCAGGTGATTCTTTATTCCACTGTCCAGGGTAAAGTGGCTTCGTCGGGCAAGCGCCTGACACCACGCACGGTGCCGGCGCAAATCGGAACCGGTGACAGCAAAAGAAACGAAGGTTTCGCTATCAGTATTAACGGCGTTGCCTGCACAACCCTGGAAGTTTTGCAGGATGAGGGCACTTACGGCAGCTCCGCCCCGTACATTTACTGGTTTGATCAGCGTTGGCGCTTATCACCAACATTTCTTTACCGGCGGTCAAATCATCAAAGTCAGCGATCAGCCGATTCAGGTAAAGAACATCATCCTCAATCTCGAGCTGAATCAGCCGGCAGCAAACTAATAACGAAAATACTACAATGTTTCGATTCCTCATTCGCACAATTCTCTTCGCTCTGCTCTTCGCCGTGCTTCTGCCAAAACTTAACTGCGGCGTGGCGTTTCACGGCCAACCCTGGCCCGACTCGGTTCTCTGGGCAGCGGTTTTCACCCTGGTGTCATCAGTGGTCGCCTGGGCCGTGGCGATCTTTCTGATCTTCGTTATCATCGGCAACCTGGGGCTGGCGGCCATTGTGCTCGTTCCCTTGCAAATGCTTGTGGGTTTGGCGCTAGCGGCTCTTCAACTGCAGGTCTTCGCCAGTTTCTTCCCCGAACACTTTACGGTAAACGATTGGGTCTCGGCATTTCTTGCGGGCTTCTTCGTCTTCGTCATCAACCTACTAACGCAATCGCGTTCACCTTCGGTTAAGTCAAACAGCTGATGCCGCTTTTCTCCAGGCTCACTAAACGCAATCCTCACTCAACCAACTCCTCACTCAACCAACTCTACATCGCAATGAACAACAAAATCATCGCTAAGAATTCCGGATTCACCCTCGCCGAACTGCTCATCACCATGGGCAGTATCGCCATCATCTTCTTTGCCGTGGCCGCCTGCGGCTGGGGATTGGCTTTCGCTTTCTCGGTCAAGGTGCTTGTGCCCTGGCTCGGTATTCCCGCGGCCTGGGCTCACGCCGCCGCTAAATTTTCGGCCTAG
>JADYXQ010000269.1 GCA_021772135.1 Candidatus Obscuribacter sp. | reverse complement strand
TTATCTCACCAACTCAAAGTCAGATTGTTAAGTCACTTAACTGAAACCTAATTCTATGAACAGTTTATTGCCGTCGTCTGGTTCATATGGACCAGACGATGTTTCTTTCCTTCTGACGTTCCTTAACGAAGCGTATCTCGGGCAATTTGAAGACGCTGAAGGCGAAATAGTGGAAAGAGAGAAGCCACCTGATGCTTTGTATCTGCAACTCTTTCATTCGGCACTGAAAAAGTATGCTGGCCGAGTAGCGCACGACATTGCTGTACTGGCACACCTGCTGCGGTCTCGCGCTTCTGACGAACACCTCGCCATAGTCAGTCTGGCTCGGGCTGGTACGCCGCTTGGAGTGGTTCTGGTAAGGGCCCTTAGACTGATCGGTCTAGATGCTACACACTATTCAGTAGGGCTCTGCCCAGCTTACGGAGTTGACGCGCGAGCGCTCGGTTATGTTTTGAGGCATTTTCGCGCCGAACAAGTGATCTTTTTTGATGGCTGGACAGCCAAAGGAACAGTTTCGGCTAGCCTAAGAGATAGTGTCATCGCTTACAACAAGCGCTGCAAGGTGGCATTACCAACTCGCCTGTATTGTCTCTCAGACCTGGCCGGAGTCAGTGCAGGATGCGCCGGCACCGAAGACTATTTGATTCCTTCAGCGTTACTAAACGCCACTGGCTGCGGGCTTATCAGCAGGACTTTTACGTCCACCAAAGTTAGCCCACCATGCTGGCTCGAAGAGCACCATGAGCTGAAAGAAGTAATGGGATTTCACTATTCTTTTTTCTACCAGTCTCTTGCGCCAGATGATTTGTCGCTGATTTTCGTCGACGCTGTTTCTAAACTATTAGTGGCAGCACTGGAAGCAGTAACACACCTATCTACAGAGTCGAACCTAGAGGCTGCAACAGCCTTTAAACAGACGTCGGAACAGCTTCTTGCATACCTCAAGCAGAAGTACGGTTATGCAGCCAACCTGGTTAAGCCTGGTATCACAGAAGCAAGCAGAGCGATATTGCGTCGCAAATGTTCTGTGTTGCTATTAAACAATCGGCACAATCCTGATGTTGCTCATCTTTTAACTATTGCCGAAGCTAGTAATATCAAGGTTGTTGTTGACCAGGAACTTGGCTGTCAGGCAGTGATTCTACTGACTTAAGGCGTCACAAAATGGCGTTTGTCCCCCATTACAATCCTATAAAATCATGCAAGATCACCGACTACTCCCCTCTCTCGGCGCGATGCTTTTTGTGCCAACGGTCCTGCCTGCAGGAGTAACTAGAATAGTTGAAATCGGCAATGGTCATAAGTTTGAAGGTCTGCGCACTGTAATTTTTGACCTAGAAGATTCTCTCAGACCGGAGGACGTGCCGCTCGGCATGAGCAATATTGCACAAGCCCTCGGGCAGTTTGAAGTTGATAGCCCTGTGCGCAAATTTATTCGAGTGCGTGATCCTCGAAACTTTTCTGAAGTTCTAGCCTTGAAAGATATTGATAAAATTCAAGGCTTTGTTCTGCCTAAGTTAGATACTCAGAATGTCAGAGACTACTTCAAGCGTCTTCCCCGCCAATCGAATTTTTCGATCATGCCAATTCTTGAAACGCTTGAAACATTTAGCCAGGAAAGGCTTCTAAAGCTTCGGGATATTCTGGATGGCAGCAATTTGATCAGCCCGAATGTCTATGGCAATCGCATTCAGTGCATTCTCATTGGCGCAATGGACTTATTAAAGCTTTTGCGCATTCAGCCTGAAATAAGTGACACCATTTACGATACTGTCATCGCCTCGGTAATCGACCAGATTGTGACCATCTTTACACCCTCAGGTTACAAGATCTCAGGCACTATCTACAGAGGCTTTGGTTCTACCTGTGCGGCTGCTCTACAAAGAGAAGTCGAACTGGATACCAAACGCGGCATGTTTAGCAAGTTGGCTATTCATCCATCTCAGCTCGAAATGATTGAAAAGGCCTACGCAGTTAAGATCAAAGATGCGTTGAGAGCTGCTGCCATTCTTGCCCCAGACGCACCAGGTGTCTTTCAGATGTTCGGTGAAATGTGCGAGCCGGCGACTCAAGCTGATTGGGCTGAGCGCATTTTCGCTCGACTGGTTCGCTTTGGTCTGGTTGATGGTGAAATCACTCAATCAGACCGAAGCGAACCTGCAAGGGAGCTGCACCTGGAAATACAGTCAGATGTGGAACCTGCGCGAAATCTCTATGTTTCGTTGAGATATAAGCACATAGCTCTCAGCTGGTCTCAACATTCTGACCCCAAATCTAATGACTGTCTCAACTCTGCTCCGCTGGATAATTATCAAACAGCCATTCAATTTGCGGCTTCGCTTGGCCTCTAACATCAGCTCAGGTACCAAGTATGTACTACTTTGCTTTCAATTTCGTCACTGTCCTAGGTATTCTATTTGGAGTCGGTTTGATCGCTTTTGTCATGTCGAACTCTAGAAGAGAATCAACTAGTGCCAACTTTTTTGCCCTGATTCTCTTTGCTACATGTTGCGCCATGAGCTATTTCGTGTGCAGTCGGCCTTACCCGTAAACCACCATGAAAATTCTACTTAAGCCTGCATTCTGCTTTGCGCTGCTTGCCCTTTCTCTGTTGGCCGGGGGCTCATTGCTATTTTTGGCCAGCCAATCTTTGATACCGAGTTTCAAGCAAGAAGTTCGCATAGAAAAGGACGCCGCAGTACTCCTCAGTGAAATTCGGAGTCAGTTCAAAGTTATTACTGCATCTCGCACAAGTCAGCAAATCGTCACCGGTTATACACAGTCTGGTCTTCCTTTCTCTAAAGAGGAGATTGTCTATTCTGCTGTTTACACCGCTGAGGCAATAATAGACTTGTCCTCGTTCTCGGCTGCCGACATAACAGTTGTAGACACGACTGTATATCTTGAGCTACCTCAGCCGACCATTCGATTGATTCTCGACGAGGCGAACAGCCAGGTGCTTTCTAAAGATTCTCAGCCATTTAGCGGGCCCTGGGAAGACAAAAATTTGCTCAAGAAAATTCAGCTTGAGGCGCGTCAAACGATCACAAAGCAAATAACTGATGAAGGCTCTTTGGCGCGGCAATCTACCGCCAGCGGTGAAGAAAAAGTTTCTTTGCTGCTTAATGCTCTCGGCTACAAGGTTGTCTTCGGAAAGTTTGTTGGCCCACTCCCAATCAAAGGTTAGCAATATGATTCTAGACACATGGTATGTCGTCGGCACCACCGACGACTTTCGTGATTGCGGCAAAATCTATGTAGGCTGGCTTTGGGGAAGAAAAATTCTTCTCTACCGCACTGACAAAAACAAACTTGAGGCCGTCCTCAAGCATCCCCTCATTTCTCATACATAACCAAACACGTCAGCGAAGGTTTGCTGTTGGAGAAGCATTGTCGCAAAAGTATGCATGAGCGGGCGGAG
>JADYXQ010000035.1 GCA_021772135.1 Candidatus Obscuribacter sp. | reverse complement strand
TTCGCGGGAGCTAGTTAAGCTATGAGTTTCAGTAATTCACTGACACAACAATCGGCAGCTTCGCCCACGGCAGAGGCGATAAGCGGTTCTGTCGAGCGAGTTACTTTTCACAGCGAGGAAAGCGGTTTTTGCGTCTTACGCGTTAAAGTGCGAGGGCACAAAGATTTTGTCACCGTCACCGGCAGTGCGGCAGCAATAGCGCCAGGTGAATTCATAGAGTGTCAGGGTAACTGGCTCAATGACAAGAATTACGGACTGCAATTTAAGTCTCACCGATTGGTGGTGGTTCCTCCGACGACCCTCGAAGGCATTGAGAAATATCTGGGTTCGGGAATGATCAAAGGCATCGGCCAGCACTTTGCCAAAAAGCTTGTCAAAGCCTTTGGTGAGAGTGTCTTTGACGTAATTGAAGAAACTCCAGACAGACTGCTCGAACTATCGGGGATTGGCGCAAAGCGCAAGGATCGCGTTGTCAGCGCCTGGGCTGAACAGAAGGTAATAAGAGAAATAATGGTTTTTCTTCAGTCTTATGGAGTAGGAACTTCAAGAGCCGTACGTATCTATAAAACATACGGAAACGAAGCTGTGGCCAAAGTTTCTGAAAATCCTTATAGACTGGCCCTGGATATCCACGGAATTGGCTTCAAGACTGCTGACACTATTGCACAGAAGCTAGGCATTCCAAAAGATTCATTGATTCGGGCGCAGGCCGGTGTCAGGCATGTTCTCCAGGAATTGTCAGGCGTAGGACATTGTGCCAGTCAGCGCGAGAAACTTGTGGAGTCATCGAGCCAACTTCTTGAAATATCTCCCGAGCTGGCAAGCACCGCCATTGATACCGAAGTAAAAGTAGGAAATCTCGTAGAAGAAATTATCGATCAACGCCAGGTGGTCTATTTAACGCCGCTGCACAAAGCGGAGTTAGGGGTGGCAGCCGGTCTTACCAGGCTGGCTAATTTAAAACGAGAGGGAGACCCTGTTCCGTGGTCATACATTGACGCTGACAAAGCGATTCCGTGGGTGGAAGACAAAGCCAAAATACAGCTCTCTGACTCTCAGAAGCAAGCGGTTATTCTTGCTTTACAAAACAAAGTGCTGGTAATCACGGGAGGCCCGGGAGTAGGAAAAACTACACTCGTCAATAGCATACTGCGAATAATCGCAGCCAAACAAGCCGATATTTTATTATGCGCTCCAACAGGGCGGGCGGCAAAGCGACTCTCCGAGTCGACCGGTCTTGAGGCAAAAACAATTCACCGCTTACTTGAGTTTGATCCTAAAGCGTTTGGCTTTAAGCGCAACCGAGAAAATACACTTAAGGCAGATGTAATCGTTGTCGATGAAGCTTCGATGATCGATATCGTTTTGATGAATCAGTTGCTAAAAGCCGTTCCAGATTCAGCAGTTTTGCTTTTGGTTGGAGATGTTGACCAGCTGCCATCGGTCGGTCCAGGGGCGATACTGTCAGACATCATCGCTTCAGAAGTGATACCAGTTGTCAGGCTAACTGAGATATTCAGGCAAGCAGCAACTTCCAAGATTATTGTTAACGCTCACAGAATCAATCAAGGCAAAATGCCAGCTCAGGCCGGCAAGCAAGAAGCCCTATCTGATTTCTATTTTGTGCCAGCTGACACGCCGGAAGAGATTAGCGAGAAAGTTTTGCAAATCGTCTGCGAACGCATTCCAAAGCGTTTCGGATTGGATGCCATTAAGGACGTGCAGGTATTGACGCCTATGCACCGGGGCGGCCTGGGTAGTCGCTCAATGAATATAGAACTGCAGAAACGCTTGAACAGCAATAGCGGACCGCAGGTAACGAAATTTGGCTGGAGTTATGGTGCCGGTGACAAGGTGCTTCAGACGGTCAATAATTACGACAAAGAAGTTTTCAACGGTGACATAGGCACCATATCTAGTATCGACCTGGAAGAATCTGAGATTGTGATTGAGTTTGACGGCCGCGAGGTCAAATATGAAGTCAGTGAACTTGATGAAATCTCGCTTGCCTATGCCACTTCCATCCACAAATCTCAGGGGTCGGAGTATCCGGCCGTGGTAATTCCGCTTGCGACTCAGCATTTCATGATGCTAGAGCGCAACCTTCTCTACACAGCCGTGACCAGGGGGAAAAAACTAGTGGTCATAGTCGGTCAGCCAAAAGCGCTGGCAATGGCAGTTAAGAACCAGAAATCTACGCAGCGACTGACAGCTTTAGCACATCGGCTGCGTGTTGACGCGGATGCAGTCATCTTATGACATTGCCCAGACACGCAAGCGTGAGAAGCAAATAAAAGTGAATCGCATTCCAACTCAGGCTGCAGGGAGTTAATTTTGGCGGTCGCCTTGAATTAACTCTTATCTGTTTGCTTTTTCTGGCTTCTCTGTATCAGTGAATCGCCGTCAATTCCAATTTTCGCGCGGTGGGCCTACGTCTTGATATGCATGCTATATCAAGGCTTAGGCGTCTTGATCAACCCAGTGAGATGCTGCATGCTCTGTCAGTGAAATCGGTGCAATCGTGAATTGCGCAGCAGGCATAATATGCAGTCACTCGATCTTATCCAGATCGCAGCGCGGTAGAGGTCATTGAACATGAACATGAATACAAATAGCGAAGATCTTTATGAAAATTTGTCGGCAGAGCAACTTGATGTAGCGATGCAATTTACCCTTGATCCAACAATGAAAAAACGGCGTCAAGGAGAGTTGTCAATTCGGGTTATGAATTACGCTGTATCTAGCCAGTCCGTTCACGCTGATGCTGACATCAATTCATTTCTAGAAGAGCTGATCAATACGATCGCTGAATCAGGCTCGCTTACAGGCCGCTTATCTTCGAGCCCAGGCGACAAAGCTTTTGATATTATTTTTGAAGCCTGGAGAGCATCTCCGTCCGAAAAAATTGATTTGGCAAAAAAGGCTCTTGAAATAGATAAGGATTGCGCCGATGCCTACATTTTGCTGGCTGAAGAAGCTGCCAGTTCTGCCAAGGAACGCTGCGCCTATTATCTTGAGGCTTTGCTTGCCAGCGAAAGACAGCTTGGTTTTGAATGTTTTAAGTACAACAGCGGAGAGTTCTGTCAAATCGTAAAGACAAGGCCGCACATGAGGGCCAAAGCCGGCCTGGCCGAAAGTTTAATGGGGCTGGGTGACAGACTGCGGTCTGTAGAACAATACAAGCAAATATTGAGACTCAATCCAATAGACAATCAAGCTGCGCGCTATCAGTTATTTAATTTGCTTGTGCTCGATAGGGAGGAGCACTGGTATCTTGCCGAATTATTTGAAAGATACAATAGCGATCGCATGGCCCATTATTTATACACTCGGGCGCTTTGGCTTTATGCAAGAAACAAAACAGCCCCAGCTAATTTTGCCCTTCGCACTGCCTATGCGCGGAACCCGTATGTCCCCGTATATTTGCTGGGCTTGAGACCGCTTCCAGAAGTGATACCGTCTGCGATGGCTCCTGGCTCGGCAGAGGAAGCTGCGTCATATGCATCGTTAGCGCAGACGAATTGGCAAAACGTTCCTGGCGCCCTTGGTTGGCTTGGCCGTAAAATCAAGATGAGTGCGACGATCATTGAGAAAGCGATTCAGTTTAAAGCTGTAGATGAAGAAGAGTCGGAAATTTTCATCGAATCAAATGCCCTGATGCCATTTTCACTTGTTTAATCAATTCAAGCAGGAAGTTACAACAATGCAGTTAACAGAAGCTGAATGCTCGCGTTTTTACAAGATCTGGGATAGTTTAATTTTGTTCGTCAATTCCCGCTTATCCATCGTGCAGGGAATGTCCTTTCCGTGCGATACCATGGCTGATCTTGAAAATGTCGTAATAGTGAGGAGCGCTCTTTGGGCAGATGATTCTCTGTTGGATAAATTTGCAATGGAAAATCCAAATGATCTTTCAAATGCTGACCTGGAACTGTCTATGACATGGAAAAACAGAGTAGGAGGCTTGTTTATTGTTGAGCGACACCTCAAAAAAGGTTCGATATTTATTGACGAGAACGACAATGTCTACAGTGTTGCGGGTCTTTTCACCGCAGTGCCCGATTTGATACCAGACGTCCCAAGCTATTTGGAGACATTTTTGATCCCATTTGAAAATCGCATTATCTGGGATGGGCTTGTTAATTTGCGGCCAATCAGATTTGGTTCAAATATTAGAAAACGATTCCGCGGTCTCTACGTAAGCGCAAAGAGCAACAACGAAATAATTACTTCACTGACTGGAAAGGCAGTGGCAACTGCTCGTTAAGGTTATCGAGCGAAAACCGATCCTTTTCAGTTCGTTTGGATATCGTCAAAATAACAAGCGCTACAGTTTGGTGCGGTAGAACTCATCAGGAAAGTGTTCTGTAATCAGGGCGCAGTCTTCTTTTGATATGAAAATGGCATTCATATGGCCGCTCATTCTAAGCTCTTCTAATCTGGCAAGAATGCTGTGGCCAAAAGTGGCGACTCTCCGCGCGGTATGTCAAAGCCAGTGGCATCACAACCGTCTGGTCTGAGCGCAAGCACCCAGCCGGGCTTGAGCCACTCGACCGGAGTTATTGCTATCTTGGCTGGTCTTTCCCGACTCATATTCACCTTAGAATGCGTAACGAGATTGTACTGCGGCTAAATAGCGCACATGGCCAAAGTATAACTAAGGCTAAAACTAAACTCAATCCTCAGGGACCCCCTGTGATAAAATACGACTATAAATGTATGACCATGGTGCAGGCAAGATGCAAGGCAAGCGTAGAGAAAGTCAAATTCCTGCGGGTGAGTTCAAAAGCAAGTGCCTGCAGATCATGGACGAAGTGCAAAAGCTTCGCACTCATGTAGTCATAACTAAACACGGAAAACCTGTAGCTATGCTAGTTCCGTGCGAAGAGCAACCGACCTCTCTATTTGGCTGTTTCAAAGGGTCAGTTAAGTCTTACGGCAACATCATTGATCCGGTTGAAGTAAAATGGCAGGCCAATGAGTAGTGCTGCCGTCCTGCTCGACACCCATGCCTGGATATGGCTCGTTGACGGCAATGATGAACTATCCTTGCCTGCCCGAAAACTTATCGATCAAGCGGCAGCCACGGGCACTGTACTTATAGCTTCCATATCTGTCTGGGAAGTTGCCATGCTGGAGCGCAAGGGCCGGCTGGTGTTGAGCCGAAGTTGCTGGAACTGGGTAGAAGATGCACTGTCTCTTCCCGGTTTGCGCCTTATTCAATTGTCAGCACAAACGGCACTAGAAAGCTGCTTCCTGCCTGGCAAATTTCATGACGATCCGGCCGATCGATTTATTGTCGCCACTGCCAGGCTGGAAAACGCAGCAATTGTCACTCGAGACAAACAAATTTTGCGGTATGCTCAAAGCGGTCATGTGGCAGCGATCAAGTGTTGATGCCGCTTAAGACTAGAGCGCAGCACGGTTTCAGGCGCAGAATGAGTCGCCTGTACCTAACTTTGTTTCTTCAATACTACGAGAGCAGTACTGCAAGCAATCAATACGACGAAGGCCGGTAAATCCCGTTTCAAGCAGGTAAAAAAACAAGTAAGCGCATCCGTTTCGTCTTCAGGATGGTGAAAAAATCGGTAATCGATATCGCCATGATTGGCTAAGTAGTGTTCACCACCGAAGAACCAGAAAGCGAGAGTGGTTGCTATGATAGATAATGCTACACACATCCAGAAAGGTAATGCTTTTGCATTTCGATTTTGTTCTGCCTTTGGTGTCATTTCAGCCAAGTTACAACGTTTTTAGCGGCGGCTGCCTCATCCCAGACTCTGGGATTCTGCCTTGTTGTAGTTGCCAGTAACAAATCTTTTGAGCCATTTAATGGTTTCTTTGTCTCATTCCAGATTTGCATACCAGCATTGAGTAAAAAAATCTGGCGTTATTGTCGGAGGTCGGCCATCATAATCGAAGGCTTACGCTATGTGGCGTTGTGTCTATCATTCCGTCAGGCAGTTTGGGCTTGATATCTGTCGTTACAGCGTAAACGCACCAGAATCGTCATCTTGTGACTTTGAGTAGGCTGAGAGAACATATCAAAAGGAGGCGAGCAGCATTTTCGCTGCGGCAGAGCGCTTGTCCCTTCAGATATGAGGTTAATTTGGAATGTTGGTACGTTGGTGCCAGAACAAATAGAAGTTTTAGTTTGCACAGAAGCCATCGACATGAGGAAAGGAGCAGATGGTTTAGTTGGTATGGTTCGAGAGCTTTTAAAAGAAGAG
>JADYXQ010000034.1 GCA_021772135.1 Candidatus Obscuribacter sp. | reverse complement strand
GATCCTCTTTGTATGTGTTTTTGGTTCGCACCTAAACCATACCAGGCTAGTCCTGGAGGGGATCGCCACATATTTCAACTAAACTCGGGACAAGCCCGTAACGATCATATGACACCCGCAGCGATTAAATTTGAAGAGGAAAAGATTCGCACTCTTAATCATCTTGCGCCTCACCAAACTCTTCATGCTGGTCTATCAATAATGTTGCGCACACCACAGGAAGTGGCAGCCGAAACAACCAGGCGTATGAAGGGAGGCCACAAGTCGCTTACAGCTAGAGAAGAAGGGAAGGGTCCGTTTGTCGGTGTTCGTGGAGAAGTGGAGTCGTACTCTCCTATCCCGCGCCCTGAGCGTATAGATAATAATTTGCCTAAGCCGGCTCCAAGACCGGTTCGACCTGGATATTAGATGGCCGGCCCTGCGGATATTGATAACTGAATCACTAATTTGACTATTGCCGCAATTTTACGATTTCCAGCGCGATCAAAACTTTGAGTATATGATCACCATTGTTGCTCGAATTAGTTATCGATTCTGGAATTCGTTATCAAGCTTCCCGTTAGATTGAATAAATTTCTCAAAGCGATAGCTGTGATTAGCACCGTTGGCGTTTTGCTACTCGGTACCTACGTTCTGTCCATCGTCTGGCGTGCCAGCTGCGAAGAGCAAAAAGTGTTTGGTCGCAGTGATCTGATTCCGCTTACGTTAAAACCGCAAAATTACAATGAGCCGCCCACGCCAGAATCTTTCGGAACGCAAACATATGCTTGCAAACTGAGAGGTAAAACTACTGCGGTTTGCAAACAATATATCAATAGCTTCCAACATGCGTATGGTTCGGCTCTTGCTTCTCGAGAGCTGGGCACAGAAGCTGCCGACTACTTGTTTCGCGCTAACGAGTATTGCGAAGCAATATGGTGCAGAAACTCCGGCTCATCGAACTTTTACTGGGATACAAAAAAAGATCTGGTTAATAATGCAGCCGGCCGAGAAATTGGTCAGCGATCGAAGCAAAAATACCTCATGGAGAGGCTGCAGATCAGTTTATCGAAGAGGAAATCTTCAGGGCCTTTGACACAGGGAAGGCTATGCGTAACTGTGCCGAGCCAAAAGTTCAGCGACTGCCTTCGTTGAGTGACAGCGGCTGCCCTTTGCTGGCCGAAATGCATAATGCTCGTCGCGTTGACAAGTCTGTTGTTTTCCGTTGATTTACGCCAGCAACTGTAAATTTTTTCAGTGGCCTATATCTGCCTGGGTTGGGCTCAGTGAGACAATTTTCACACCTCTAACTGTCCTTTCTGATACCTTCAAAGAAGGTAAGACCCTGTATGGAGCCATTTAAGTGAGTGTGCCGCTAAAAATCGCGTCATTGATTTTTGTGCTGACCCTCTCGGAGCCACGGGCCCTTGCTCTGGTCAAATTGCCGGGCGTGTTTTCAGATCATATGGTTGTTCAGCGAGATGTGCCCATTAAGGTCTGGGGCACCGCTAAACCGGCAGAGAAAATCACAGTATCGTTCGCCAGCCAAAAAGTTAACTGTGTCGCCAACAAACACGGCAACTGGAATGCTGTTTTAGAAGAAATTCAAACCGGCCATGCCGGCGAGTTGAAAATTCAGGGCGAAAATACGGTGGTGATTAAAGATGTGGTCGCCGGTGATGTCTTTCTTTGCGCTGGTCAGTCAGAGTTTATGTCTACTCTTAAACATATGGCCTTGAATAATAGTGCAGGCAAAGATCAGCCGAATAATAAGTTGCGTATATTTGTGGTGCCCAAGCGCGCCTCTGCTATTCCCCTTGGCACACTAGCCGGAAGTTGGATCGCCTCAGATCAAGCCGTGCCCTTGGATTGTTCAGCTCTGAGCTACAGACTGGGCCGAGATCTGCAATACAATTTGAAAGTACCGGTTGGTGTAATTGACTGCACATATGACGATACTCCCATCGCCGCCTGGATATCCAAAGATCGGTTGATGCAGGTTGATTCTTTTAAAGCACTGCTGGCGGATCCTGTGGCCGACACTACCGGTGGTGCCGGAAAGCCGAAACCGACCAGCGTTTACAATGGCATGATTGCTCCACTTATTGGTTATGGTGTTAAGTCAGTTTGTTGGTACCAGGGATTTTCTGATCTCGGCTTTGCCAGCAGTTACCGCAAGCTCCTCCCGATTTTAATCCGAGACTGGCGGGGCCGTTGGTCGCAAGAACCAGAATTGCCTTTCGTTTATGTACAGTTGCCCAGCAGTACTTTTCGTCCGGTAAAAGCGCCTACAAACTGGTGGGCTGAGATACGCGACGCCCAGGCATCTGCTCTGGCTCTGGGTTCGACGACAATGGTCGTTACTAATGATTATGCCGACGATCGTCAGCTACAAAATAAGACCGGCCTACCGAGCCGATTAGCCGCCGCTATTCGTCACAGTCTTTATGAAGATAAAACAGCTCTTGTGGGGCCTCAATTCGAGTCTTACGGCAACGAATCTTCCAAGATTTTGCTGCGCTTCAAGCATGCCGACAAAGGGCTTGTACTCACTCATGGCAAAGATGATATCAGCGGTTTTGAAATAGTCGATATTAAAGGTCGAGTTTTTCCTGCGGAGGCGATGGTGGTTGAATCGCATGTAGTTGTCTGGAATGCGCAGGTGGTCAACCCAATTGAAGTTCGCTATGACTGGAAAGACGCAGCTCATGCCACTCTCTTCAATAGAGAGAACCTGCCGGCTGCGCCTTTCAAAATCAGTATCAGACTTTAGTCAGATTTAGTGTTTGCGTCCTGCTCTCAATGCTCGACCCTCGTCGGTGATCCAGACATTGAGCAATTTTGCCAGTTGATCTGTAAATTGACCTTCTTCCAAAAGTAAATGTTCGCTGCCGCCAACTATCCACAAAAGCTTATCTTGAGTGGAAAGGGCGTTGAATAATTCGACTGTTCCTTCCGGCCTGACGAGCTTGTCTTTATATCCGGCCATCATTAAGACCGGCTGTCTTTCGATCAAGTGCGCGCTGTCGTAGTTGCCTTTCATAAAGGTATCAAACTGCTTTAGCTCTTTGGGCGAAAGTTCAAGACGGTTTAACGAATTGGTTTCCATCTGCTTGCGCAAACGCACACTGTCTGTAATTTTGTCGATGATTTCCGGATTCATTTTCTTGTCTGGATCTTCCAAATAATGGGCGCCGACCACAATCGCCCCACCCATTTTAAAGAAGCGATCGCTTGATGGTACTGACGATATCAGGCCGTCTACGAGCTCAGGATGACGAGCTGTGGTGGCCAGAGCAATGGCACCACCCATAGATTCACCCACCATGAATAAAGGCACGCCGGGATAAGCCTTGCGCAATGACTTGAGAGCTTGTTCGATGTCGTCTAAACAAGCTTCAAAATTCACTGTGTCCTGGCCCTTGCGCTTGGCCCATTGACCGAAGCCACGTACGTCAACTGCGTAAACGGCAAATCCGTGTCCGGCCATTGAGCGACCAAATTCATCGTAAGAAGCACTGCTGAAACCGAGACCGTGAACGCAGAGAAGCACTTCTTTCGGTTGATTCAGGGGCAACCAGGCACGGTATGGCACGGTGATTTTGTTAGCCCAGCCAGGCAGTTTTCTGGTTGTTGTTGTTGTGGTGGTAACAGTTTTGGTCACCTTCTGCGCTTGGGCCTGAGCGGCCACAGATACGGTTGTCAGCGTGAGCAGTGATAGTAAAAATGCTGCCGCAGATTTGTGTGACATATATGAAAAATCCTTTTAGATTTGCTATTTTGTAATTTAAAAAGTATGAGTACTATTGCACATACCGACTACAACTCACAGGTCATTTAATTTTTTGACTGAAAATTTAGCCAATAATGCGCCGACAACCATCACTGATGCTGACTTGAGCAAGATGGTCTTTACATTGCTTGAGCCCCACGGATTTTCACAATACGAGAACCGGCTTGTCAAGGCTAACGGTGAAACTATGTTGTTGATAACTCTGCAAAAGCCTTGCTGCAGTAGTGTGCATAATCTCAACCTGGCGGTAGTGGTCAATCAACTCGTCGCAGACGGGGTTGCTCAAACTCCTACCTGGGGTCATTTGCAAACGCGATTATGCCTGCTGGCCGAAAATGATTTGCCGTTGGCGCTAGATTCGATGGAGCCCATGGCCGCAGTCTCTCGCCGAGAAATTATTAGCGAGGCCCTTTCAAAACAAGGTCTACCATGGCTGAACAAGCTCGGCAACCTGGCAGGCATTCGCGCGGCAATCAAAACTGGCGAAGTTAATCCAAAACATCATCCGCTTGGGTCAGAAGACTATTCAGTTTTACTCTGAAGCAAATTTTCTCTGATTTTTTCCAGCACCATATGCGGTGTTATCGCCGCCATGCAATTTTCCGCCGGCGGCAGTTTGCAATACTCTCGATTAAATTTCAGTTCGACATTTAGTTTGTTGGTGGCAGCGTGGTCGGGCTTCAAAACGTTTGGCGGTCTGCACTCGGTGGAGCAAGCATTACCCTCAAATATTGTACAGTTGGTGGCAGAGCGGTGATGAATATTGCGTGGATTGATAAAGGCGATGGTTTGCACACCTTGCTGTACACCTATATGCATCAGCCCAGTGTCTACCGAGACCAGCGCCAGACAATTGCTGATTACGTCAATGGCATCATCTGTGGTGGCTGTCGGTATCCACTCTAAACCAGCAGCGACTAATTCTTCCAATGCCTTTGAATGGTTGGCTTCGCCCAGCACCGCAGTTTTTATACCTGCTGATTTTAAGGCTGATGCTATAGCTAACCAGTTTGCTGTGGGCCAGTGTTTGTAAAAACCGTCACTGGCAGGCACAAATAATATGGTGTTTTGCATAGACGAAATGGGCTTAAACTCTAGTCTTGTTAGTCTCTGGTAGTCAACTACAATGCCAAAATCAGTTGCAATTTTTTCAATAATTTTTTCAATGCGCGGCATACCGAAGAATTGTTCAAAGTCGGGAGATGCCCAGTTGTGATCTGTCTGCAATCGGTGTGCGCGCAAGTTTATAAGTCGATCATGCGGGCCGAGGTCTAAATCGGCCTCGGCTATTTCGCCTTTGATGCCGATGATTCGGTTGCTCAATGTGTTTTGACGAAATGATCGTGTCACCAGATATACTTCTTCGCCGGCGTCAATCAGAGCCTGAATTACCGGCAAAGAAATGAAAAGATCTCCCATTCCCACATCAATTGGCGCAACGAATGTGGACAAGAAAGTCACCGTCTCATTAAACAGTGACAGCATACCCCATTACCGGCTGCAAATGAGTATTGACGCGCAGTTTCAGTTCGGCTTTGATAATCGGCGTGAGCACAAAATCGGTGGCACCGGCTTCAAATAGGGCGTGCCTGGTGATAGCTGTCAACGATTCAGTCAACATGATTACGGGCATTGCTTGCCAGCGTGAATTACAGCGAATCATGCGGCACATGTCAACGCCACTTAGGCCAGGCATTGCCATTTGCAACATTACTGCATCTGGTTGAAAATCGTCCATGACGGCAAACGCTTCCATGGCACCACAAACTGTGCGCACAACTATATTTTCGGCTTCAAGTATCGAAGTGATTTGCTCTGCATTTTCGACACAGAATTCCACTACCAGTACTCGAGGCGCGGTTAGTCTAAGTACGGCGGCCGGCGTGGGAGCGATTTCTTCAACTACAAAATAATCACAGCTGTCAAGATCTGGCGATTGCTCTTCTTCATTTAACTTCGGGTCATTTAACGGCGGTTCATTTAATCGCGGATCACTCAGTTGGTTTTGTGTCCATCTCACGGCCTGGTCGACAATCTGGCTGATACTTTCCCATTTATTGTTTTCGTCAGTCAACTCTTCACTAATCAAATCGTTAATCTGATGCTCTAGTTGGCCACCGAATTCGCTCAACCTGTCAAAGCCCAGTGAACCTGCCGTGCCGCGTATCTGGTGTGCGCGGTTAGAAGCAACAGTCAGCAGGCCAGTATTGTTTTGCGCTGCGGCCATAATCATCTCCAGCCGCAGTTGATCAAGAGTTTCTGGCACTTCACTTAAATATTGTTTGGCCAGTTCAGCAATAGCGTCGTCGGTTTCTTCCATTGCCGTCATTTCACTGCTTACAGTGCTTTCAGCTACAGGCTGCGCTTGTTGTTCAGTCTCTGGTATTTCATAGCTTTCTTGCTGGTTTTGTTCTTCTTGTTCTTCTTGTTCTTCCTGCTGCTGATCCTGGCCGTTCGGTAAAAGTTCAGCGATCAGTTGCACAAAGCTTTCTGGTTGGATCGGTTTCTTGATAATCAAATTTACTTGATAGACATTGCGCATGGAGGCAAATGTTTTTTGATCTACACCAGAGCCTGAGCAAAAAACGATTGGCAGTTTGTAGCCCTGCTCGCGTAAATTTTTGATGAAGGTTGCTCCATCAACTCCCGGCATACGGTAATCAATTAGCGCCAGATTTGGCCCCTGAGCCAGAGCATGAATAGCATCAGCCACGGTACGGGCTTCTAGCACTCTGTAGTTCAGTGGTGTTAAAAGTCGGACAACAAGTTCCCGAAAAAATGCGTCATCATCTACGATCAGGATTGTTGGTTGCGCCTTGTACATTTATATACCTGCGTTGGGTTGCTCTGCCTGTGGCATACTTCAATCATCACTGCTGGAGAGTGAAAGCGCTATCCTCTAAAGGAGCTACCTTTGAAGTGTTCTATCACCGGGTCACAACCGAATGGGGGATAGGCACTATCTAATCGTCAGCCTACACCAGACCGCTGCGTAAAGCTTTGACCGCAGCCTGGGTACGATCGGAGACCGCCAACTTTTCCATTAGGTGGCGCATATGAGTTTTGACCGTTTCGGTACTTAGGGTCAGCCTTTGGGCGATTTCATTATTTGACAGACCTTCAACAACTAATGTGAGCACCTCCAGTTCTCGCTCCGATAAGGAACAGTCATTGGTGGCTGCAGGTGTGGGCGGCTTTTGGTCGACAAAAGCGCGTATAACTCGTTTGGCGATGCCCGGATCAAGCCAGATGCCACCGCTATTAACTGCCCGGATAGCTGTTACCAGTTGACCGGCATCAGCCCCTTTGAGGCAGTAGCCGTCGCAGTTTGCTGCTAGAGCGGCAAGTACATCTTCATCATTACTATGAGAAGTGACCATAATAATTTTTGTGGTCGGGCAGGTAGCTTTGATGGCTATGGCAGCATCAATGCCGCTAATACCAGGCAAATCGATATCCATCAAGATTACTGCCGGCTTCTTGCGTAAAGCCAGTGCCACAGCCGCTTTTCCGTCTTCCGCCTCGGCAATGATGGCAATGTCGTCTACCTGTGAGAGGGCAAAACGCAATCCCAGCCTTGTTATATGGTGGTCTTCAACCAACATTACCGTGACAGCATTATTGAGCTGATTTTGCGGCTCGGCCTCAACCATTTGAGTTGCATCCACCTGATTGCATCTATTAAAACCATCTTCGTCTTGTATGGTCACCCATATTCTACTGACAAATCACTCCCTGATGGGTGTTTTAATCACAACGGGGGATAGTAGCGGAACAATGCGCAGGCTATGTTGGAAAAGACGGCAATAAAATGCGGTCACGGGGGCAAGGGGATACAGTGAGGGAAATACCAAAATGTCACTAGACTTGAAAAAGTTGCGCAATACAGATAATGATTTGCAGGATAATTTTCAATTTTGGCATCGTCTAAAGTTTAAGTTTATGAATAGTCTAGTTGCGGAAGAAGATTTCGGTAAAGTTGAAAGTGTAACCATCGCGCCCGCAGGCACCGCTGGTAGTGCCGCGCGAGTAGCGGCGGCCCGCACGGAAAAGTCTATGGGTCAGGCACGTGTAACTTCCACCAGGCTTGTGGCTTTGAAGACTTATTTGGACGAACCGGCCTGAACACCTTTCTTGACCCGAGTTTCAATCTTCGTTGCTTCTTCCGTCAAGCCCGTCTTGCTTAAGAGCACTGCGTAAGCTTTTAAACACTCAGTCAGAGCTGCCGGGTTGCTTTTGGCGTTAGCCTCGCGAATTTCCAGTGCTTGTTTATAGCCGGTCTGGGCTTTCTTGTATTTGCCCAGTTTGGTTTGTAAATCAGCCAGGCCTTCCAGAGCCGTGGCGACTTTAGGGTCGGCAGCTCCGGCTGAACTTTGCCTGGCAGTCACCAGCTTTTCGTATACAGGAACGGCCATTTCTAATTTGTTGTTAGCTACAAATGCTGCGGCTAAATTTTCCAAAGATTTTGCTGTTTTGGGATGATTGGAACCAAGCGCTTTTTGTCTGATATCGAGCACTCTTGTGTAGACTGGCACGGCTTCTGCGTTCTTGCCGGTTTTTCTATAGACATCGGCCAGGCCATTTAGAGTGTCGGCCAGATCAGGTGAGTCGGAGGCCACTTTCTCTCTGATTTTCATGGCCCGAATGAAGAGCGGCTCGGCTTCTTTATAGCGTTTATTGTGACGGTAGAGATCGGCTAAACCGTGCAGGGCTGAGGCGTCCTGAATGGCTTCGGCGCCGTACGATTTTTCATAAATAGCCAAGGCATCTTTGTAATTTTTTTCTGACTCGGCCACATTGTTTTTTTTGTCGTAAAGCAAACCGAGATCAAGCAAAGTGGTCGCGAAATTGCCGTAACGGGCGCCGCTTTTCTCTGCTTTTGTGCGGGCGCTGGTAAGTGCTTTTTCCGCCTGGGCATAGTCACCGTCGTGTAAAGCGGCAACACCGGTTTTGTGCAATTCATCCCAGCTTTCTGCCATCGCTGCCGGTGAAAGCATGAAAAAGAGCGCTAATAAGAGCCAGAAGTGCATATTTGTTATCTCTATTGCTGAAGAGCTAAAATTATCGTCTATTGGATTGGATTTCAGTAGAATTATTCGACCAAATTGATAATTTGGTGGCGCAAGTTAATGGAGCGTTATGACTGATCTGATAAGCGGCTTGTATCCTACAGTAGAAGAGGCTTTGAAAGAGCGCGGCATCGCATATGAGGTTTTTCACTGCAACCCTGATTTTGCCGATACAGCGGTGTTTTGCCAGCAATATGGATTTTTGCCCGAGCAGTCTGCTAATGCCATTATTGCCGCGACAAAAATAGAGCCAGTCAAATTTTGTTGTTGTATCGTGCTTGCCAACGCGAAACTAGATGTCAACAAAGAGGTTTCCAAGCTACTGGGCGCCAAAAAAGTTTCGTTTGCATCAGCTGAGCAAACAATGGCATTGACCGGAATGCAAATTGGCGGCGTCACCCCATTCGGTTTGCCGGCAATGCCGATTTATATCGATGCGGCAGTAATGGCCAGCCCCCACAAGGTTGTCCTGGGGGGCGGAAACCGAGCCAGCAAGGTAGTCTTGAACCCTCAAGAGTTATTGAAATTAGCAGATGTGGAAGTAATAGACGACCTGGCTATCTTGAAGTAAAGATTAGTCGGCCAATCATTTTTACAATTTACAAAAAGCAATTGTGCGTAATTGATAGGAACTTCTTACCGGTAGAGCAGTCTCCGTTCCTGACTGAGCGAAAAAATGTTTCGCTTAGCAGGGCTTCCTTGTTTTATAAGCATTCAAATGGAGAGAGTTATTATGCGTCGCACGCAAGCATACATTTATACACTTCTGGCTGGCTGTCTAGCGTTATCAGGCTCTCTTGCCGTTAATGCCGACACTACCCAAATAACAACCACCACAACTCGAAGTTCGTTACCTACTTATGTATTTGCTCCGGCCAGTACATACTTTGTTGTCGATCCTATTAGCGGCGTGGTTCAAGGTAATTACGACCTTACCAGTCATCTTGTCAACGGTCAGCCGCTGAGAAGTGGTTGGGTAGTTGTAGACAACAGCACTCGCGCTATGGTCGCAACTGTCGATTCGTACGGCAACATTGTCGACGTTTCTCTGGCTCCTGCTGAGCGCACTATGCTCGTCACCTTTGATTCGCGTAGAAAAGACCTCGAGCAACAAATTGCCGAGGCCCAAGCAAAAGGCCGTCTGGCGGCTGCTCAAGCCGAAGCTTTGCGCCTACAATTGTCCGGCATTCCGGTTTATGATCCAAACACAACCGTTACATATAGCCGCGCCATTGAATACGGCTCGGGTTTAAACGCTGTATCCAGCCGCTTATTGCCTGTGACACAGAAAACCTACAGCAGTGTCATTGCACCACAATTTGTCACGATCGACGGCAAGCTTACTGTTGCCGATGATATGACTTACAGAAAAATTCAACTGACACGTCGTATTGAAGATGAATACGGTTATGGCCGTATCAACAAAGCGCAAATGGAGCAGTTCAAATCAGATTTGGACACTCTTTCTGCTCTTAATGACATCAATAGCTTGCAAGTCAAACTTGACAGTGCTGTTGTAGTCAAATAGGCATTCGCACGACTATGAGGCAACCAATATGAATCGAATCATCGTGATCTGGAGCATGCTGTTGTGCAGCTTACTTTTGAACGCTTTAACCGGCGGTGTGATGGCGCAAACAACGCCTGAAATTGCTAAAGGAAATTGTGATTCTTGTGCAAATTTTTGCGCTAAGACTCTCAACTATTGCGTCAAAAAAAGAGGCAACTTCGGTAAGGCATCAGTGACGAATGCTCTGAAAGATTGCATTACTGCATGTAAATCGGCTTCAGAATTTATCGCCCGCAATTCTACTTATCAGAAGAAAGCCGCTGCTCTGGCAGTGGAAACGTGCAATGAATGCATCAAGGCTTGCGGTGGTACTGAAGTCAGCAGCGATGTTAACATGAAGGCCTGTGCCGATGAATGCCGTAAATGTGCAGGAAATTTGGAAAAAGTAGCTAAAGCCGAGTAATCGGCCGGGGCGACCTAATTTCAATAGTTCTACATGTCAATGGATGGATACTAGTAGCGAAGAATTTTTCTTCCTTCTAATTTCCATCCATTTGTCGTTTAGGAACTATGAAAAATCTAAAAATAGTTTTGCTTGGTCTTTTTTCCTCAGTGACGCTGGCGGCTTGCGACAGCAACGAGCACATTGCCTGGACTCCTGACGGTAAAAGAATGGCGGTGGTAGAAAATTCGCTGCGAATTGCCGATGCTGAAGGAACTCTTTCCAAAAGTCTGATACCGGGTGTGGATTCGTGCCTTTGGTTTGCCGATAGTCATCATGCTTTGCTCAAGCTAGGTCATCGAGAAAAGCGCTGGTCGGCACTATTGCCGTTGCTCTCTGCCTCTGAGCGCAAACAAACGATTATGGTGGCCGAACGCTTGCGGACAAGGCATGGCTCGATGAAATCTTTTGAGGCAAAAAATCCCCACGCTGATGAATATGGCGAAGCCGCACTGGTTTACATTAACACCAGGTATGGTGCCCAGGCCGTCAAGAATACTTTTCATAGATGGCAAATTGCCGAGAAAGATTCTAAATTCGAAGGCGCGCACATAAGTTCTTTGCAGATATTTGATATCGCTGGAGTTGGCGCGGACGCTGACATAAAGGTTACACCGGGTCGCGTGCTGCTGGAAAGTCGCAAGAGCATAGGTAATGTATTACTTTCTCCTGACGGCAAGTTTGTCGCTTTTTCCCGGTTAGATAATTCCTTGCATCAAACTAATGTCATTGCAATTAATAACGCAATGGTTAAAACCATTGCCGGCCACGACGTTGAACCGATGGCGTGGTCTGGCGATAGCCGCTCGCTAGCGGTATCAGGCGCCATGAGCAAAGTTTTGCCACCTGGGCTAAACAAATCAATGCCGGTGACGTGTTTGAAAATGATCACTATCGCCGATGCCAATGGCACATATTTATCCTCTTTCGACAAAGCCAGTGAACTTTACGCGACAAGCTCGCCAGGCGGAGTACGTGCTGCTGGCCTGCCTGACGGCAAAATACTCTTATCAGGGCAATCACCTGCCAAGGCTAAAAATAACACAGGTCGAGAGACTTTAACTATTCTCGATACGGCGAAAATGACCTCCAGCCCCGTTCCTTTAGAAGACTCGACCCTGGCCGATTGCCTGCTTACTTTTGTACTTAATCAGGACGGAAAAAGAGTAGCGCTGGTTACTTCTAAAAATGCCATTTATGTACTAGATTTGCAATCAGGAAAATCGGTTTTGATTGAAAAACCCAGCAATTTCGGTTTAGCATTTTCTCCTAACTGGCGCACTGCCTCAGAACTTTGCTATCCGCGACACTATAGCGCTGCTGAAAAACAAAGCAATGGTAATAATCACGATTTTGGTGTTGTTTTAGCCACCGTGCCTACTGATCTATCGTCGTGGTCATCAAATGGTGTAGATTTAAGCGCAAGCTGGCCGGCTGATCAAATGAAGTTTTTAGCCGCTGTCCAGCCCCTGGTAAAACAACCATTGAAGGGGAAAAAATAAGGGCAGGTATGCTACAGGTTCGACGATTCTTGTTCAGCATAATCTTTTTGTCATTGACCGTGAGCTCCGCCCATGGTGCAGATGGCGAGCCGGAACATCTTTCGCTCGATCAAGCGCGTCACTATATGGTCACTTTGATTAACCGCGATCGTGCTGCCCATGGGCTTCAGCCTGTGGTTCTAGATGCGGTCGCTTCCCAAGCCGGTCAAGTCCATACCGCAGATATGGTGCTCAATAACCATTCCGGGCACTATGATGTGGACGGCAAAAAGCCCTGGCAGCGTTATAGCGAGGCCGGCGGCTGCGGCTATGTTTCTGAAAATGCTTTCTGGTCCTGGTTCTCTGAACAAGACGATGTTCAGGCTGAAGAGGGTGCGGTCGCCAAACCATTTGCACTGCTGGCGGTGCAGACTTTTAACAAAAGTGCCATCGACGAAGCTGAGTCTTCGTATTATAACGAGGTGCCACCAAACGATGGGCACCGTGTCAATATTCTCAATCAAATTCATACGGGCGTTGGCATTGCCTTGACTATGGGCAGTGACGGGGGGCGTATGCGCTTTGCCAATACTCAAGAATTTACGGACAATTATGGCCTTTATACCAACTTGCCGGGTGATTTAAGTAAGCCCTTTTATGTAGGTGGCTTACTGGCTGATGGCTGGGCTGTGCAATGCATCTCAATTTTGTGGGAGCCGGCGCCTCAGGCTATTACCCCTGAGGTCATCGAAAAGATGGAATCGTATAAGCATCCGACAAAATCGCTTAACGATTATTTTGCCGTGGCCTGGGCAAAAGAGCCGATTGAGATTCGAACCGTAAATGGACAGCAGCAATTTCGCGTGCTGATCACTCCACAGAAAAACTGGAAACCTGGACTCTATTATGTAGATGTTCGAGCTCAGCGCAAAGGCGAGAAGCCTGTGCTAATTTCGCGTAGAACGATTTTGCAGTTGCCTCATTGAGAGAAGCTAATTTGTTGATTCAATAGCGTCTCTCGTGAGAGCTGCTCTTTGTTCTACAGTTACCGCTTCATCTGTTTTATCTTGTCCGGCCAGTGCTGCGGCCAGCTTATGGCGAGCGGAGGCGACTTCAGCGTGATCTGCACCAAGTAACTTTTCCAGGCCGGAAATCAATATTCTATATTGATCTTCTGCTTGCTCAAAGCAGCCCTTGAGCAGAAGTTCGTCCGCTGTTTCCAGCACACTTTTTACTGCCCTCAAAGTTTTCTCAGCCCGGTCGACAATATATGGATTTTCGTCGTCTTTGAGCGCTTCTAAAATTTCTACCGGCGTATTGGCATTGCCGGCCAACTCGAACCTTACGTCTGGATGCGCGTCCTGCGCCAGAGCAGCCAAAACCTCACCAGGGGTGTTGGGATTTTTAGTCACAGCCGATCGTACTTCTGGGGCGTCATGACCGGCGAGCTTTTCCAGAGTGCTCACCGGCGCCTGGACATTCTCTGCCACTCGTACGGTAACGTCTGTGTTGCCTTTGTCGGCTAACTTTTCCAGTGCTTCAGGCTTAGCGTCAGGGTTTGAAGCCAGTCGCTGCTTTGCCTGTGTGTGTGCACCTGGCTTGCTGCATTCATCGGTGCTAGTGTGGCCGCAAGCATTATCTTGGTCTGACATAACAAATTCTCCCGTGGTTTCGCTACCGACGGAAGATTATGCGAAAGGTTCCAACGAACTCTACAGTTGTTGATTATTCGTCGACTATTTCAGCATCTACCACTGCAGAGTCAGCTTTCTTATCTTTCTCGGCGATAATCATGGGTACGTTGTCATCAACTACAGTTTTAGGCGTTTCACCAATTAACTTAGTCTCTGTCATTTTAGATTTGAGAGCGGCCAGTTCGTCATCGAGGTCTAGACTTTTAGCGGCAGTGTCAAAATGCTTTTCGGTGGTGGTACCGCTAATCTCTTTCAAAGCTTCGTTTTTAAATTCTTTTTCGCGAATTTTGTCTTCCCACTTGTCCATGCTGGAGCCGCCACCGCTTGGGCTGCCGCTGATTAACTCGTTTGCCTTGGCTACTCCATCTGCTGCTTTTGCTCTGGCCAACATCGATTGCTTTTTGATCTTGAAATCGCGATATTCTTCTTCCAACTCATTCAATCTTTGTTTCAATGCGGCGGTGGCTTTTTTCTGCTCGCCTATTTGAGCTGTCAATGTGTCCACATGCTCTTTAAAGTCTTTTTTCTTGGCGATGCACTGGCGGGCCAGATCGTCATTATTTTGCTCCACAGCCATCATTGAGCGCTTTTCCCAGGTGGCCAGCTCTTCGCTGTTCTTCTGCAGCTGACCTTCCATCATTTTTTCATTTGTCATAGCAGCCGTAACTGCCTCTTTTACTTTCTTGAGACCGCTTTCCAGCTCCATTTGCGCTGTTTCAGCGAGAATGGTGGGCGTCTCCAGTTTGCTCACACCCTGGTTAAGCATCCCTTTGATTACGTTTTTCAGTCGGTCAAGCATTGATTAAATCCTACCTTCATGTCCTGGCTTTATGCTCACCCATAATACCCGCCCCACTACTGTTTGTAACTCACCTGATTGACAGCGGCATAGGCATGCGTATTGAGCCTCGAAAAATTTACTGACAGCGATACGTGGGTCGCTCAATAGAGCTTTGCCTCTAACTTCTATTTTGAGCATAGCAAGCAATAATTTTTCGATGGAAATGAATGTGGTGCATACCAGTTTTTTGACAAAATGATAATCGCCGCGAAGCTTTTACCTATATGCTTCGGCGGCAATCGAGCTAAGAGATTTCTAATGTTCCTTGCCGAACTTTGGTGGAAGGGCAATTGAAAAAGTAAGGCCTTCTTTGCTCCGGTAACTTCGATTTGTTTCAAGTCCCTCTAGTAAACGCCTCCGGTATCCCAGTTCGGATCGTTCGCTTGCGAACACTTGAGGCCGTCGAGGAACGGGCACGAAAAATGTAATTTTGAATCACTTCATTAGAACTCAGTATCTAGGCTATTTTCCAAGCCATTTATTGATCGAGGCACAGAATGAGTAATTTTGGTCGGCAACTTTTAAGTTGCTTTGAACAAGCACGCATTTCGATATTGATGTCGCCAAAGTGGCTAGTGACGCTCTGCTTGCTTATTTTGTGCGAACTAGTTGGACCCGCGGCAATGGCGACAACTGCGCCCACGATTACGCCAGCCACCGGCGTCTATTCAACTGTCCAGCCTACGGCCACAATCACCGGCGACCCAGGTGCGACTTGCTACTACACCACGGACGGTACTACGCCCACTGTCGCCAGCACAGTCTATACATCACCTATCGCGATAGGCAAGTTAGTGCACAATCGTTTCTGTAAATTGCTCAAGTCAAGTGACAGAGCATGGTGATACCTTTTTGATTATCAGAAAAAAGAGGTTTCGACCATGCCCCATCAGAACAAAGATATCTCGTATCACGATATTTTGGAACTACTTAGCCGAGAAGGATTAGACGGAGCGGGAGAGGCGTTACGAGCTTTACTCAATGCCGCAATGCTGCTGGAGCGCGAACAGCATCTGGGAGTAGGTCCGTATGAACGGGGAGCGGAACGACGTGGCCATGCATGGTTTCAAAAGTAAGACTGTGAATACCCGCACTGGCGCACTGCAGGTTGATGTTCCACAAGTTCCCTCTGTGCCAACATGAAGTGAGACGGATTTGGTTGAGAGTTTAGTGTAGCGATCTGAGAAGAGTGGGCAGGTTTTATCCGCCATGATCTTCCG
>JADYXQ010000268.1 GCA_021772135.1 Candidatus Obscuribacter sp. | reverse complement strand
AAATGATAGAGCGTTTTTTAGGCCTGCGATATGCATAACGCCTCAATTGGACATGCTCGCTAGACCTGACAGCTGGAGTTTTGACTCAGGCTCCTAGGGGCTTATTTACCAGCCCGCTTTTGCAAGATGGCTTGTGAAGCGCCGCCGTGTTGAACGCCTTTGGTGTCTACGAATGCCCAATCTTCAATGTCGGGAACCTTGACGGTCACGGCCATACCGGCCTTGATGCCTGGCAGGTAAACCGAGTCTTTTTCCAGGTGACCGACAATTTCGTTATCGTAAACTCTGTCTACTTCAATCCATTTGAATTCTGATTTGCCGCTGTCGTACAAACAAGAGTTGACGGCGAATTTCTCGCCTTTTTGCTTGACATTGAAAGCTTCCACAAATTCTTTCCACTTAGCCTGGGCATCGGCTTTGACAGCGGCCAACTCAGGGTCATCTTTCTTACCATTGACGAAACCGGCAGGTGCTTTCGGGGCTTCGGCTTGAGGAGGTGTGCAAGCTGCAAGAGAGATCATGGCTGCTACGGCCAGGCTTGCTGTTAGAGCATGGGTGCTAAGCCGGGTAAACGAAGCTGGACTAGGCGGCATCAAAAATTTGTCTGGCATGTTATCTCTCGAATTTGTTCTGGTGCATTTGTTACCTGCAAATTGTAGCAGGCTAACAGTGATGGCTAATCAGCGGTAATCAACCTGGAGGCTTGATTGATTTCCTCATTGTTGCTCTTTTGCTCTGCTAAAGAAGCCCTGGGTTTACTCAATTCGAGGGTAATCTGTCTGGCAAGCAGTCGGGGACCTCGACTATTAATCCAATTTTGCCTGGACATTTTTACTGTGGTTTTAGGGGGCAAAGTAGCAATTAAGTCTAAGCAATCCGGCGTTATTTGATTGAATCTGATATCGAGCAAGTGAAGTGTTTTAATTTTCACCAATGGCTTGAGTTTTTCGGCAGTAATGCTGTCGCTGGCCACCACCAGGCTCTCTAAATGCGGTATGCGGGCAATTTTTTTGCAATCTTCTACGGTCAGAGGCGAACTTTCTAAGGCCAGATTGCGTAAATGCTGATGATCAATCAAGTGATTCAAAAGGTCGGTGGTATCGCCACAATAAGAAAATTCCAGGCTCAGGAGCTGCTTGAAAAGCGGCAGGTTATAGACGTCGCTGGGTTTAATAGTGGTTTGATTAAGCAGCAGCTGGTTCAAGCGAGGCATATCGTTTAGCACGTTCAGACTCTGCCCATCGCAGTCTGTGGCTGTCAGATTAAGCTTTTGTAAACCGGTCAAGTGGTGGCACTGTTGCAAAATTCGGGCACACTGCCAGCCACATTTTGAAAGGTCGAGAGCGTACAAGTCGTTGGCTGCAAATCCTTTGATTAAGTAGGCATGGTCAGGTAAATCGGTAGAAGCCGCGTAGAGCAAAGAAGCATTGCTCGGCACTTCAAGCAAACCATCGATCGGTTGAGCCTCTGTCATGTCACCTTTAGTTTGGAGCTGAAACTGGCCTTTGGCAATCTTCGCTGGAAATTTAAATATGCGCCTGCCGTTTTTTGTTTCGAGGAAAAATGCTTGCACTTTTTCAGAATTCGGTTGCACTGTCGCCGAATTTTTGTGGCCACTGCCGCCGTCTTTGCTGCCAGTGTTCGACCAAATAGTGGTAGCACCGGCAATGGCAATGGCAAGAGAAATAAAACTGAAGGCCCCGACCGCAACAAAGTCGGTTTTTCTATCATTGGATTTTTTCGTCACGGCGCTATCGCTGCCGGATTCTACTAATTTTTTTTCTGCAGCAGCCCACGAAAGGCGAGAAGGACGATGTAAGATGGCACTTTTTGATTGCGGGAGCAGATTGTTTTGAAGCTTATCGAGAGCATCGACTAAGAGAGCTGCGCTTTGAAAGCGATCGCGGGGATCTTTGGCAAGCAGCACGGCCACGATGTTTTCCAGCTCCAGGGAAAGCTGACTGCCTGCCGGCGCCCCACTGGCAAGTGCGGGTGCAGGAGCGGTCTGATGCATAAGCAGTGTTTGCACGGCATTGGCCCCTTTAAAAGGAACCGTGCCAGTCAGCGCTTCAAACATGCTTACCCCGATGCTATAAAGATCGCAGCCGTAATCAAGCTTATCGCCGACAGTCTGTTCTGGGCTCATGTAATAGGGTGAACCTAGAATTTCGCCTGTGGCGGTAAGCTTTTGCACCATGTCGCCTACCGATTTAACCAGACCGAAATCTACCAGTTTAACCTCGGTACCAGCCAGCATGATATTTGCCGGTTTAATATCACGGTGGATAATTTGATACTGGTGAGCGTACTCCAGGCCGCAGCACACCGCAATAAATATTCTGATTGCTTCAGCTTGTGAAAGCGGCCCGTCACGCAGTATGCGCTGGCGCAGGCTCTCCCCTGCCAGCAGATCCATAACATAGTACGGTACACGCTTTTGGTAAATTCCCATGTTGTGCACTTTGACTAAATTTGGATGAGACAGTTTAGCAATAGCGCGCGCTTCAGCTTGAAAGCGCCGCCAGTTGACCTGGTTTTCACCCAGATTGAGCGCCTTCATAGCATAGCGATTTTTTAAAATGATGTGTTCGCACAGATAAACTTTGCCCATGCCACCCTCGCCGAGCAAAGAAATAATTTGATAGGTTTCGTCAACGACTACGCCCGGCTGTAGATCTTCGCCCTGGTTACTCAATTGGTTTCCTGCACAGTTACACTGCTTTATACCCAGCCGTTCACTAGGGCAGCCAGGTATTCATCAGTTTTTTAATTGACGGATTATTGAGGGCATTTCTGTCAAAATAGTTGCATAACTTGATTTTCGGTCTGTTGCTTATTAGCCTGCTCTTTTCGTTTTCAGTCCAGTCCTGGTCATCCAGTTCGATTATAGTTTTGGCAGGAAAACGGCGCAATGGCTCGATGCAGTCGGTTTCAAAAATTTGATTTTTCAATTCTAAAAAAACCAGACTATGCAGCGATGCCAGTATTTTTAGATCGGTGGCCTTTAGACCGCAGTCGGCCAGCGACAAATATTCGATATCGCTCATACCGGCAATTAATTTGAAATCATGAGAACCGAGTTTTGTACTGTCGAGTGCCAAATTGTTGATGTTTTTTTGCGATGACAAAATTTCGAGCAATTGAGTGGGTTGTTTGCATCTGCGCCATTCCAATATGCTTAAAAACGGTAGCGAGGGAAAATCGCTTATGTCGGCAGGTGAAAGATCGGTGAAGTTGACCTTTAAAATTTTCACCTGATTCAAATTTTTCAGTAATCTGAAATCGGTCGATGTGCAGTCTGTGCCCGTTAAATCAAGGTTGAAGATACCTTTCATGTGGGTCATTTCTTCAATCATGACACCGCTGCGATGAGTGAAATTTTGCAAGCTGATGCCACTGAGGTCATTTTCACCAAAGCCACGCAGCAATTTTGGATTGTTTGCCAGGGCATTATCGACGATTAATGAGAGTGACCAACCTCGCGGTACGAACAAAGTGCCGTCCGCTCCCGGTTGTTGCCGGATTGTGGCAGTAGGAGATGATTGACTGAAGTCGCCCATAATTAAGCCGGGCGGAAATTGAAATGTGCGGCCGGAATCGTCATCTTTAATCAGATAGGTTTTGATCGGCAGGTTAACAATTGCAGGGTTAATATGCAATACATCTGCTCTGAAAGCCGGTCGGTCAGTCATATCGGTTACGGGCGGCGCCGTGAAAGGCGGTGCTTTTTCAGGAGTCTGTGTGAAGAAAATCACAACCAATGCCACCGCAATTAGAGCAGTACAGGCTAACGTCAGCGGTACAGCAATTTTTCTCTGGCCAGTGCCGCTGCTTGTGCTGTAAGTATCCGAGTCGGTGGATTCACTCGAACGGAAAACTTGCGGCTTGTTGGTAAATCGAAATTCGTCGGTGCGGCGCGGCAATGCGCCGTCAGCGGCCTGGGCTTGCAATAGCAATTTTTCGAGATCTTGCGTTAGTCTGGCGCAATTTTGATAGCGCTGGGCGGGATCCTTTCGCAATAATTTTGCCACCACAGCTTCGATCTGCGGCGAGAACACCATATCTGGTGCCAGGTGCGCCAGATATGGTGCGGGAGCCGTCTGATGCATGAGCGAAGTCTGAACGGCATTGCTGCCCATAAAAGGCAAGGTGCCTGTCAATGTTTCGACTAAGGTGACACCGAGGCTATAGAGGTCGCTCGAGAACTCGAGCTTTCCCCCTTCTGTTTGCTCAGGGCTCATATAATAAGGCGAGCCGAGAATTTCGCCTGTGGCGGTAAGGCATTGCACCGCATCGCCGACAGATTTCACCAGGCCGAAATCAACCAGTTTAACTACGGTTTGCTCTGCGCCTTTTTCTTTTACCAGCATGATATTGCTTGGTTTGATATCGCGGTGAATAATGCCGTTATTGTGAGCATATTCAAGACCGGCGCAAACAGCCAGAATTATTTTCAGACCTTCAACTACGGGCAGCGGGCCACCAGACGAAATCAACTCTTTGAGAGTCTGGCCTTCAAGGACGTCCATGACGTAATAGGGCTGCCCTTGAAAGACGCCCATGTTGTGAATCTTGATAATATTGCCATGTGACAGTTTAGAAATTGCTCGCGCTTCCGCTTGAAATCGGCGCCAGTTAACGTCTGAACCTTGACCGCTGGAGAGAGTTTTCATGGCATATTCTTTGTTGAGAATAATATGCTCGCAAAGATAAATTTTGCCCATGCCGCCCTGACCTAATTTGGCCAGAATACGGTAGTCGTCCACTACGGTGCCCCGCTCAAATTCCGGCATGTTATGGA
Organism: Candidatus Obscuribacter sp.; assembly: GCA_021772135.1. Classification (GTDB taxonomy): domain Bacteria; phylum Cyanobacteriota; class Vampirovibrionia; order Obscuribacterales; family Obscuribacteraceae. Next base: position 16,393 of record JADYXQ010000268.1, on the reverse strand, counting down.
TCATGCAATCATGTCCTCAACTGAAGCGTGATACCAGCTTTAATACCGTGAGAATCTGTTCTTTTAATGGTTTGCGGTGGGCCGATACTGATTTGGTTGCCATCAACTGATCATAATTGGCGATGAAAGAATCGTAGCTGGCGGCCAGCATTTCGTCATTAGAGTATTTTGGTTGCCAGCCTAATCGCTTCAAAGGCTCAACGTCAAAATAGAAATCTTCGCCATAGGTAAGGTAATGCCAGGGCGCTAGCGGGCTCATTTTAACGGCATCTAGTGTTTGCAATGTGCCAACGGTGAGGGCGTGGGGCAGACACTTTACTTTTGACTTGGACCCTGCGTGGGCAATGAGATTTTTCAGGCACTCGCCAATGGGGTTAAAGCGATCGGTGCCGACATTGTAAAGGCCTGGTCTATTCAGCTCTACCAGCATCATGTAGCAATCGATAAGGTCTTGAGCGTGGACGAATTGAATCTGGTTTTTGCCCGAGCCGATCACATAAACGTTGATATCGCTTTTGATCCAGTCGAATAAAACTTGAAAAATTCCCAGGCGGCCGTCGGCAATGATGGTGCGTGGTCGCACCGCTATTAGTGGCATGTCAGCTTTTTCGGCTATCTGCCTGGCCACCAGCTCGCCGTCCAGTTTGCTCACGCCATAAATCTCCACCGGTTTTGTCGGTGTGTCATTGGTAATGGGGCAGGGGGCGCAGCCGAATATGGCTGAAGAACTTGTGTGAATAAAGCATTTTACCTTTGCCTTGACCGCTTCTTCGGCGACGATTCGGGTGCCTTCCGCATTGACTTGCTGAAATCTGTTACCGGCTTTGGTGAGGGGAACGAGAGCGGCGGTGTGGTGCACGATATCAACACCTTGCATGGCCCGCGCCACGGCTTCTCTGTCAAGAACGCTGGCCAAAAAGAATTCTGCCTTTTGCGGTCTTTGATCGTCTTCCCAGATGTCGAGAATGCGCACATCTTCGCCACGGGCGACCAGATGTATGGCAATTAAATTGCCAAGAAAGCCCGACCCGCCAGTTACTAAATGTTTCATGGTACTTTTTGTTGCTACAGTTACCAATATTTTGGCAGCTCCGGCATTGTTTAGGTGAGATCTGAGATATTAAGTTGCCATGGCCGAATTAGAAAATAAATTGAATCAGGCGCGCAAATTCAGCCTGCGATTACCGGGCACGACCAGTAACCTGGGTCCAGGTCTGGATTGTCTTGGTCTGGCTCTGAACATTTACAGCAAGATGTCCTTTTTTGTTCTCGACCAGAATGACCCGGGCATTCCCCTGATAACCTTCAAGGGTAGTATTGCCAAGAGCGGGCTGGCGCAAGATCAGGGTCGCCTCACATACACGATTTTGAGCAAACTGTGGCAGCGTGACCATGACCTTTTGCAACGGGTGCGCATTGTGGTTGATTCCGAAATTCCGCTCGGTGTTGGACTGGGCTCCAGTGCCACAGCGATTCTAGGCGCCCTTTGGGCCGCCAGCGTGCTCACCGACCGCATACCGAGCACCGCCGGCCTGCTGGCCGAGGCCTGCGCTCTGGAAGGCCACCCCGAGACTTTCTCAGCTTGTCTGTTGGGGGGGCTGGTCGTTTCGAGCCCCATGAACGGCGGGGCCAAAATTACCACGCAAAAATTGATCTGGCCCGCCGACTGGCATTTCCTGGTGCTTTCTCCCCAGTATTCGCTCAATACTGCCAATGCCCGTTCGATTTTGCCGGCCAGCGTGAAGATGCAAGATGCTATTCACAATGTGCAAAAAGTGGCGCTGCTGGTTGCAGCTGTGGCGCGCGCCGACGAAGGGGCTTTTCGAGATGCACTTGACGACAGGCTGCATGAGCCTTATCGCATGCACCTGGTGCCTGAGCTGGCCAAGCTGCGGCGCGAGCTTATGAACGAACCAATATTAGGTTGCACCTTATCTGGTGCAGGTTCGTCGGTGCTCGTGATTGTGCACGAGAAGCGCAAAGCGCAGGTGCTGGAACGTTTGCAATACTGGGTGGCCACTGAAGCCAAGCCGCCTCGCATTTTAGACTGCCAGGTCGACGATCAAGGCGTACAAGAATTCGAATATAGCTCAGGCCCTGCGCGAAATTAGGTCAGGCTTTTCAACTGTTGCAGGTCGGCCAGATCGGCTTGGCGTCCGATCAAAGTTTTGTATGCGATTAGATCTTCCAGAGGCTGAACGCTTACTTTCATACCGTGCCAGAGGCGCAGTTGCGCTTTTTTTATATCGACGTTATGCGCTATCCACTGCCCCTGACAAAATATTTGCTGGGCCTCGATTTGATTGATATCTACTGCAGTTGACTCAATTTTCAAGTTGAGCATTACCATTTGAAATTCACTGTCTTGATGAAAGTGCAAAGGCTCAATGATGTGCAGGCGCAGCAAGTATGCCACCAGCTCAATGTGGGCTCGGGGCATTTCTAAGTCGATGTCTTGCAAAGGCCACTTTGAACCGTGAATATTTCCGGCCAGGCCGCCGGTAAACTGGTACGGCACTTTGTGTTCATGCAAAATCGCGACCAAAAATTTGATGGCCTCCAGCTTTTCTTCACTAAGAACTTCATTCATCGTATTTCGATTGTCATCTTGTCTAGATTCGATTTTAGACTTTATCGCCGCTGTTGGAAAGTTTTTGGGCAAACTTCGAGTAGGCATAAGATGACACCAGTAAAATCACTCCGGCACCGATGAATGACAATATTCGTTGAATAGTTTCGGCACCGGCCAGATCAACAAGAAGCAATTTGCCGGCCACCAGACCGAACACGCAAAGTCCCATGACGCGGAAGGCTTTCTGGGGCAAAGTGAAACCGGCTACCAGAAGCAACATGCCTTCTAAGGCCCAGCCGGCGCTGATTAAGCCAGGCTGCAGCTTGAGGCCGAAGAGCATTGTCACCACAATAGTGGCGGAAATGGTGTAAATCAGGCCAATAAAGCGCTCGGCGCTATTCTTGATGATATCAAGGCGATGCTTGTGATATTGATAGCTGGCGCCGTATATGAGCGCCGCTGAAACCAGCGTGCCGGCCCAGGTCCAGTTTTCGCAAAGGCTAATCAGTGTGGAGCAGGCGACGAAATAAAAGAGCAAACCGGTGAGGCGAATCAAACGGCTATTGACGTGAAAACCAAGTGCCACTACTGATGATGCCTGTGCCGTCCACAAAAGCGGCAGCCAGTGATTGGCGACGTCGGTGGCATGCTGATCAAGCCCGCTGCTATAGAGCGCTTGTGGTGGAATGAGAGCATAGAGTATAACGCCACCGAAAAAATATGAAGCGAAGAAAAATCTGCGCTCGCCATAGCTTTGCGCCGCAGCAAAGTGCTCGCTACGCTGAATCAAAGAAGCTCCCACAAAGGCGATCGCACCAAAAAGACAGGTGATAATGCTTCCCCTGATAGGATACGGGCCGATATTTTGCTGATAGGTGTTTCCTGAATCGAAAAGAATGGCGCAGCCCACAGCCAGGCAAAGAACATACGCAAACCAGCGCAATTGTTTAATTTGAAACTGCAAACCAAGAATTGTCAGGGCCAGAACTTCCAGAGCCAGCAAGCAACTAGCGGTTTGACCGTCATGGAATAATTGCGGAATGCATAAAGTGGCAAAGGCCGTTGCCAGTGTCAGGTAAGTAGTGCTTTGCGCCGGTGCATCTTTTTTAACTAGCTGCCTGGCCATAATCATATAAACGGCGCCGAGCAAAATCGGGAAAATAAATTCGTTGGCACCAAGAGCCAGATAGACACTGCTCTGCATACCAAGATAAAAACACAGCGCCGAAATAATGACAGCAGCAACAAGCCGCGCCCGGCCTTTTTTGACGGCCTCGGGCATGTATAGCGAAACGGCCCCGAAAGCGAGCCAGTTGGTGAGCATGAAGGCCACTCTCATGGCATTGAGCGAGGTTGGTGAAATCACGGTATGTGGCACCGCAGCTTGCAAAAGCGCGGCAAAAGCCGAAGTGTAGGCGGCGCACAAACCCCAGAAATAAAGCACTCGCCAGTGCATACGGGCGCACAGGTAGGCGGTGGCAATTGTCAGGATACCTGCAGCGCTGGTGGTCAGCACTGTCGGTTCGGTCAACGGTATGGTTGTAAAGCCCAAGACAACAGCCAGTGTGGCGATAATTTCAGAACGTTTTTGCAGGGAATGCAAAATTGCCATCAACGCCACAGCTAAAAGCAGGCATACCGCTGACAATGGCTCGGGAACAATTTGGACTGAGGGAATAAAATGCATTGCATAAACACTAAAATAAGCCAGCGACCAGCCGCCGCCCATAAGGCCGCGGGCGTACCAGGATGCGCTTTTGTTGCGATGCTCGATCCACTCACCTAAGCCAAGCATTGAGGCAGCAATAATAAGCCCGGTCGCGATTTTGGCCGCAGGCCCGAAATACTGGAACGAATAAAGTATGAGTAAAGCAATGCCTATGACAAGGCTACCGACGCCGAGGCTATTGAGCCAGTAAAGGCCAATGCGAGTCTCTAGGTTTTTTGCCGGACCCCGGGCGGCATCGCCAGTGGTGCCCGCGTCGCCGGAGGGTGCAGCTTCGGGGGCATTCTCGCCAGCCGGGCCCGGTCCTGTGTCAGTGCCGTGTACTGCGTGGGTGTTGTGACCTGCCCTACTGCCTTGTGCCTGCTGGCCCGCAACAGTATCTTCGGGAGTTCTTGCAATTATTAGTAAATCTGGTGAATTTTGAACCGGAGCATGCTCCAGCTCAACATTTGTGTGTTCTTGCTTTAAGAGCGCCACATCTTTTTCTGTAATTTCGCCAGCGGCAGGTGCCGAAAGGTCGAGCCTGGCTTCAATTGCTGCCAGTCGCAAATTTATATTGGCGACGGCATCGCGCAGGCTGGAAATTTCTTCTTCTTGCACTTACAACCTGCCTATCTGTTCAGTTCTCGCCGCTTTTTTTAGAAAAACTCTCAGGCTATCACAAGTTGGCGTCTGATCGCGTTTTTTACTCTGGCTTACAGAAATGGTCACTTCCTGATCACATTGTGAGCGTAACGTGAAGAGTATGGGTGGTGCCGAGAGATGCGAAAAACGCGGCCCAATGGGAGGCTCAAAATGACAAGAGATGCGAAACAGTATACAGAACACGATTCACTGAATAATCCGCTAGCTAGCGGTCTACTTCACCGGCTTTGCAAGCATGCCGACGTGAAAGTTAGACTGCATCTGGCGGAAAACAGACACACACCGGTTGAATTACTGATGGCCTTAAGTGGCGACAGTGACTCGGCGGTGCGATTAGCGGTGGCTGAGAATGCAAGCGCTCACCAGTGTTTAATCGAACGTGCAGTCAGTGATGAAAGTGTTGATGTGCGCTATGGGCTAGCGGAAAATCCGCACATGCCTTCTCATCTTTTGAAAATTTTGGCCCTTGATGAAAATCCATATGTGGCCATGCGTGCAATGCAGACCTTGGCGCGAGTAGTGAGAGAGTGCCTGGCACTCCGCTGCTTCAAAAATCACAATTAGAATTTTTCGATAAGCAGTAATGCCGAAGTGAGCTAAACGCGAGACTAAATGCAAGCTGGTCTCAGGTTTTGGCCACCGCTATGAATTCTCTGAATTCATAGCGCGAATAAATTCGATTGTTGCATGCAGAAGACCTGGCCGAGAATCCAGCTCTAAGCCTGGTCTTCTGCGCCACCCATATTTTATCGCGCACTTGAACTGATAATGAAGGAGGAAAATTTGCTTTTTTAGGTTGACTGGCTTTGCTTTTGCCAGTTTGGGTTGTGTTAGGAGTAAAAGTTTGGCCGCTAGCGGCCAAACTTTTACTCCTAACACAACCCAAACTGGCAAAAGCAAAGCCAGTCAACCTAAAAAAGCAAATTTTCCTCCTTCATTATCAGTTCAAGTGCGCGATAAAATATGGGTGGCGCAGAAGACCAGGCTTAGAGCTGGATTCTCGGCCAGGTCTTCTGCATGCAACAATCGAATTTATTCGCGCTATGAATTCAGAGAATTCATAGCGGTGGCCAAAACCTGAGACCAGCTTGCATTTAGTCTCGCGTTTAGCTCACTTCGGCATTACTGCTTATCGAAAAATTCTAATTGTGATTTTTGAAGCAGCGGAGTGCCAGGCACTCTCTCACTACTCGCGCCAAGGTCTGCATTGCACGCATGGCCACATATGGATTTTCATCAAGGGCCAAAATTTTCAAAAGATGAGAAGGCATGTGCGGATTTTCCGCTAGCCCATAGCGCACATCAACACTTTCATCACTGACTGCACGTTCGATTAAACACTGGTGAGCGCTTGCATTCTCAGCCACCGCTAATCGCACCGCCGAGTCACTGTCGCCACTTAAGGCCATCAGTAATTCAACCGGTGTGTGTCTGTTTTCCGCCAGATGCAGTCTAACTTTCACGTCGGCATGCTTGCAAAGCCGGTGAAGTAGACCGCTAGCTAGCGGATTATTCAGTGAATCGTGTTCTGTATACTGTTTCGCATCTCTTGTCATTTTGAGCCTCCCATTGGGCCGCGTTTTTCGCATCTCTCGGCACCACCCATACTCTTCACGTTACGCTCACAATGTGATCAGGAAGTGACCATTTCTGTAAGCCAGAGTAAAAAACGCGATCAGACGCCAACTTGTGATAGCCTGAGAGTTTTTCTAAAAAAAGCGGCGAGAACTGAACAGATAGGCAGGTTGTAAGTGCAAGAAGAAGAAATTTCCAGCCTGCGCGATGCCGTCGCCAATATAAATTTGCGACTGGCAGCAATTGAAGCCAGGCTCGACCTTTCGGCACCTGCCGCTGGCGAAATTACAGAAAAAGATGTGGCGCTCTTAAAGCAAGAACACACAAATGTTGAGCTGGAGCATGCTCCGGTTCAAAATTCACCAGATTTACTAATAATTGCAAGAACTCCCGAAGATACTGTTGCGGGCCAGCAGGCACAAGGCAGTAGGGCAGGTCACAACACCCACGCAGTACACGGCACTGACACAGGACCGGGCCCGGCTGGCGAGAATGCCCCCGAAGCTGCACCCTCCGGCGACGCGGGCACCACTGGCGATGCCGCCCGGGGTCCGGCAAAAAACCTAGAGACTCGCATTGGCCTTTACTGGCTCAATAGCCTCGGCGTCGGTAGCCTTGTCATAGGCATTGCTTTACTCATACTTTATTCGTTCCAGTATTTCGGGCCTGCGGCCAAAATCGCGACCGGGCTTATTATTGCTGCCTCAATGCTTGGCTTAGGTGAGTGGATCGAGCATCGCAACAAAAGCGCATCCTGGTACGCCCGCGGCCTTATGGGCGGCGGCTGGTCGCTGGCTTATTTTAGTGTTTATGCAATGCATTTTATTCCCTCAGTCCAAATTGTTCCCGAGCCATTGTCAGCGGTATGCCTGCTTTTAGCTGTGGCGTTGATGGCAATTTTGCATTCCCTGCAAAAACGTTCTGAAATTATCGCCACACTGGCTGTTGTCTTGGGCTTTACAACCATACCGTTGACCGAACCGACAGTGCTGACCACCAGCGCTGCAGGTATCCTGACAATTGCCACCGCCTACCTGTGCGCCCGTATGCACTGGCGAGTGCTTTATTTCTGGGGTTTGTGCGCCGCCTACACTTCGGCTTTTGCCGCGCTTTTGCAAGCTGCGGTGCCACATACCGTGATTTCACCAACCTCGCTCAATGCCATGAGAGTGGCCTTCATGCTCACCAACTGGCTCGCTTTCGGGGCCGTTTCGCTATACATGCCCGAGGCCGTCAAAAAAGGCCGGGCGCGGCTTGTTGCTGCTGTCATTATTTCGGCGCTGTGTTTTTATCTTGGTATGCAGAGCAGTGTCTATCTGGCTCTTGGTGCCAACGAATTTATTTTCCCGATTTTGCTCGGCGCCGTTTATATGATTATGGCCAGGCAGCTAGTTAAAAAAGATGCACCGGCGCAAAGCACTACTTACCTGACACTGGCAACGGCCTTTGCCACTTTATGCATTCCGCAATTATTCCATGACGGTCAAACCGCTAGTTGCTTGCTGGCTCTGGAAGTTCTGGCCCTGACAATTCTTGGTTTGCAGTTTCAAATTAAACAATTGCGCTGGTTTGCGTATGTTCTTTGCCTGGCTGTGGGCTGCGCCATTCTTTTCGATTCAGGAAACACCTATCAGCAAAATATCGGCCCGTATCCTATCAGGGGAAGCATTATCACCTGTCTTTTTGGTGCGATCGCCTTTGTGGGAGCTTCTTTGATTCAGCGTAGCGAGCACTTTGCTGCGGCGCAAAGCTATGGCGAGCGCAGATTTTTCTTCGCTTCATATTTTTTCGGTGGCGTTATACTCTATGCTCTCATTCCACCACAAGCGCTCTATAGCAGCGGGCTTGATCAGCATGCCACCGACGTCGCCAATCACTGGCTGCCGCTTTTGTGGACGGCACAGGCATCATCAGTAGTGGCACTTGGTTTTCACGTCAATAGCCGTTTGATTCGCCTCACCGGTTTGCTCTTTTATTTCGTCGCCTGCTCCACACTGATTAGCCTTTGCGAAAACTGGACCTGGGCCGGCACGCTGGTTTCAGCGGCGCTCATATACGGCGCCAGCTATCAATATCACAAGCATCGCCTTGATATCATCAAGAATAGCGCCGAGCGCTTTATTGGCCTGATTTACACCATTTCCGCCACTATTGTGGTGACAATGCTCTTCGGCCTCAAGCTGCAGCCTGGCTTAATCAGCGCCGGCTGGGCCTTAGAAGGCATGTTGCTTCTGGTAGCCGGTTTCACTTTGCCCCAGAAAGCCTTCCGCGTCATGGGACTTTGCGTGTTCGGTCTGGTGGCCGGCAAATTGCTTCTTGTTGATCTGGCCGGTGCCGAAACTATTCAACGAATATTGTCATTCATCGGTGCCGGAGTGATTTTACTGGTGTCATCTTATGCCTACTCGAAGTTTGCCCAAAAACTTTCCAACAGCGGCGATAAAGTCTAAAATCGAATCTAGACAAGATGACAATCGAAATACGATGAATGAAGTTCTTAGTGAAGAAAAGCTGGAGGCCATCAAATTTTTGGTCGCGATTTTGCATGAACACAAAGTGCCGTACCAGTTTACCGGCGGCCTGGCCGGAAATATTCACGGTTCAAAGTGGCCTTTGCAAGACATCGACTTAGAAATGCCCCGAGCCCACATTGAGCTGGTGGCATACTTGCTGCGCCTGCACATCATTGAGCCTTTGCACTTTCATCAAGACAGTGAATTTCAAATGGTAATGCTCAACTTGAAAATTGAGTCAACTGCAGTAGATATCAATCAAATCGAGGCCCAGCAAATATTTTGTCAGGGGCAGTGGATAGCGCATAACGTCGATATAAAAAAAGCGCAACTGCGCCTCTGGCACGGTATGAAAGTAAGCGTTCAGCCTCTGGAAGATCTAATCGCATACAAAACTTTGATCGGACGCCAAGCCGATCTGGCCGACCTGCAACAGTTGAAAAGCCTGACCTAATTTCGCGCAGGGCCTGAGCTATATTCGAATTCTTGTACGCCTTGATCGTCGACCTGGCAGTCTAAAATGCGAGGCGGCTTGGCTTCAGTGGCCACCCAGTATTGCAAACGTTCCAGCACCTGCGCTTTGCGCTTCTCGTGCACAATCACGAGCACCGACGAACCTGCACCAGATAAGGTGCAACCTAATATTGGTTCGTTCATAAGCTCGCGCCGCAGCTTGGCCAGCTCAGGCACCAGGTGCATGCGATAAGGCTCATGCAGCCTGTCGTCAAGTGCATCTCGAAAAGCCCCTTCGTCGGCGCGCGCCACAGCTGCAACCAGCAGCGCCACTTTTTGCACATTGTGAATAGCATCTTGCATCTTCACGCTGGCCGGCAAAATCGAACGGGCATTGGCAGTATTGAGCGAATACTGGGGAGAAAGCACCAGGAAATGCCAGTCGGCGGGCCAGATCAATTTTTGCGTGGTAATTTTGGCCCCGCCGTTCATGGGGCTCGAAACGACCAGCCCCCCCAACAGACAAGCTGAGAAAGTCTCGGGGTGGCCTTCCAGAGCGCAGGCCTCGGCCAGCAGGCCGGCGGTGCTCGGTATGCGGTCGGTGAGCACGCTGGCGGCCCAAAGGGCGCCTAGAATCGCTGTGGCACTGGAGCCCAGTCCAACACCGAGCGGAATTTCGGAATCAACCACAATGCGCACCCGTTGCAAAAGGTCATGGTCACGCTGCCACAGTTTGCTCAAAATCGTGTATGTGAGGCGACCCTGATCTTGCGCCAGCCCGCTCTTGGCAATACTACCCTTGAAGGTTATCAGGGGAATGCCCGGGTCATTCTGGTCGAGAACAAAAAAGGACATCTTGCTGTAAATGTTCAGAGCCAGACCAAGACAATCCAGACCTGGACCCAGGTTACTGGTCGTGCCCGGTAATCGCAGGCTGAATTTGCGCGCCTGATTCAATTTATTTTCTAATTCGGCCATGGCAACTTAATATCTCAGATCTCACCTAAACAATGCCGGAGCTGCCAAAATATTGGTAACTGTAGCAACAAAAAGTACCATGAAACATTTAGTAACTGGCGGGTCGGGCTTTCTTGGCAATTTAATTGCCATACATCTGGTCGCCCGTGGCGAAGATGTGCGCATTCTCGACATCTGGGAAGACGATCAAAGACCGCAAAAGGCAGAATTCTTTTTGGCCAGCGTTCTTGACAGAGAAGCCGTGGCGCGGGCCATGCAAGGTGTTGATATCGTGCACCACACCGCCGCTCTCGTTCCCCTCACCAAAGCCGGTAACAGATTTCAGCAAGTCAATGCGGAAGGCACCCGAATCGTCGCCGAAGAAGCGGTCAAGGCAAAGGTAAAATGCTTTATTCACACAAGTTCTTCAGCCATATTCGGCTGCGCCCCCTGCCCCATTACCAATGACACACCGACAAAACCGGTGGAGATTTATGGCGTGAGCAAACTGGACGGCGAGCTGGTGGCCAGGCAGATAGCCGAAAAAGCTGACATGCCACTAATAGCGGTGCGACCACGCACCATCATTGCCGACGGCCGCCTGGGAATTTTTCAAGTTTTATTCGACTGGATCAAAAGCGATATCAACGTTTATGTGATCGGCTCGGGCAAAAACCAGATTCAATTCGTCCACGCTCAAGACCTTATCGATTGCTACATGATGCTGGTAGAGCTGAATAGACCAGGCCTTTACAATGTCGGCACCGATCGCTTTAACCCCATTGGCGAGTGCCTGAAAAATCTCATTGCCCACGCAGGGTCCAAGTCAAAAGTAAAGTGTCTGCCCCACGCCCTCACCGTTGGCACATTGCAAACACTAGATGCCGTTAAAATGAGCCCGCTAGCGCCCTGGCATTACCTTACCTATGGCGAAGATTTCTATTTTGACGTTGAGCCTTTGAAGCGATTAGGCTGGCAACCAAAATACTCTAATGACGAAATGCTGGCCGCCAGCTACGATTCTTTCATCGCCAATTATGATCAGTTGATGGCAACCAAATCAGTATCGGCCCACCGCAAACCATTAAAAGAACAGATTCTCACGGTATTAAAGCTGGTATCACGCTTCAGTTGAGGACATGATTGCATGATCCATAACATGCCGGAATTTGAGCGGGGCACCGTAGTGGACGACTACCGTATTCTGGCCAAATTAGGTCAGGGCGGCATGGGCAAAATTTATCTTTGCGAGCATATTATTCTCAACAAAGAATATGCCATGAAAACTCTCTCCAGCGGTCAAGGTTCAGACGTTAACTGGCGCCGATTTCAAGCGGAAGCGCGAGCAATTTCTAAACTGTCACATGGCAATATTATCAAGATTCACAACATGGGCGTCTTTCAAGGGCAGCCCTATTACGTCATGGACGTCCTTGAAGGCCAGACTCTCAAAGAGTTGATTTCGTCTGGTGGCCCGCTGCCCGTAGTTGAAGGTCTGAAAATAATTCTGGCTGTTTGCGCCGGTCTTGAATATGCTCACAATAACGGCATTATTCACCGCGATATCAAACCAAGCAATATCATGCTGGTAAAAGAAAAAGGCGCAGAGCAAACCGTAGTTAAACTGGTTGATTTCGGCCTGGTGAAATCTGTCGGCGATGCGGTGCAATGCCTTACCGCCACAGGCGAAATTCTCGGCTCGCCTTATTATATGAGCCCTGAGCAAACAGAAGGGGGAAAGCTCGAGTTCTCGAGCGACCTCTATAGCCTCGGTGTCACCTTAGTCGAAACATTGACAGGCACCTTGCCTTTTATGGGCAGCAATGCCGTTCAGACTTCGCTCATGCATCAGACGGCTCCCGCACCATATCTGGCGCACCTGGCACCAGATATGGTGTTCTCGCCGCAGATCGAAGCTGTGGTGGCAAAATTATTGCGAAAGGATCCCGCCCAGCGCTATCAAAATTGCGCCAGACTAACGCAAGATCTCGAAAAATTGCTATTGCAAGCCCAGGCCGCTGACGGCGCATTGCCGCGCCGCACCGACGAATTTCGATTTACCAACAAGCCGCAAGTTTTCCGTTCGAGTGAATCCACCGACTCGGATACTTACAGCACAAGCAGCGGCACTGGCCAGAGAAAAATTGCTGTACCGCTGACGTTAGCCTGTACTGCTCTAATTGCGGTGGCATTGGTTGTGATTTTCTTCACACAGACTCCTGAAAAAGCACCGCCTTTCACGGCGCCGCCCGTAACCGATATGACTGACCGACCGGCTTTCAGAGCAGATGTATTGCATATTAACCCTGCAATTGTTAACCTGCCGATCAAAACCTATCTGATTAAAGATGACGATTCCGGCCGCACATTTCAATTTCCGCCCGGCTTAATTATGGGCGACTTCAGTCAATCATCTCCTACTGCCACAATCCGGCAACAACCGGGAGCGGACGGCACTTTGTTCGTACCGCGAGGTTGGTCACTCTCATTAATCGTCGATAATGCCCTGGCAAACAATCCAAAATTGCTGCGTGGCTTTGGTGAAAATGACCTCAGTGGCATCAGCTTGCAAAATTTCACTCATCGCAGCGGTGTCATGATTGAAGAAATGACCCACATGAAAGGTATCTTCAACCTTGATTTAACGGGCACAGACTGCACATCGACCGATTTCAGATTACTGAAAAATTTGAATCAGGTGAAAATTTTAAAGGTCAACTTCACCGATCTTTCACCTGCCGACATAAGCGATTTTCCCTCGCTACCGTTTTTAAGCATATTGGAATGGCGCAGATGCAAACAACCCACTCAATTGCTCGAAATTTTGTCATCGCAAAAAAACATCAACAATTTGGCACTCGACAGTACAAAACTCGGTTCTCATGATTTCAAATTAATTGCCGGTATGAGCGATATCGAATATTTGTCGCTGGCCGACTGCGGTCTAAAGGCCACCGATCTAAAAATACTGGCATCGCTGCATAGTCTGGTTTTTTTAGAATTGAAAAATCAAATTTTTGAAACCGACTGCATCGAGCCATTGCGCCGTTTTCCTGCCAAAACTATAATCGAACTGGATGACCAGGACTGGACTGAAAACGAAAAGAGCAGGCTAATAAGCAACAGACCGAAAATCAAGTTATGCAACTATTTTGACAGAAATGCCCTCAATAATCCGTCAATTAAAAAACTGATGAATACCTGGCTGCCCTAGTGAACGGCTGGGTATAAAGCAGTGTAACTGTGCAGGAAACCAATTGAGTAACCAGGGCGAAGATCTACAGCCGGGCGTAGTCGTTGACGAAACCTATCAAATTATTTCTTTGCTCGGCGAGGGTGGCATGGGCAAAGTTTATCTGTGCGAACACATCATTTTAAAAAATCGCTATGCTATGAAGGCGCTCAATCTGGGTGAAAACCAGGTCAACTGGCGGCGCTTTCAAGCTGAAGCGCGCGCTATTGCTAAACTGTCTCATCCAAATTTAGTCAAAGTGCACAACATGGGAATTTACCAAAAGCGTGTACCGTACTATGTTATGGATCTGCTGGCAGGGGAGAGCCTGCGCCAGCGCATACTGCGTGACGGGCCGCTTTCACAAGCTGAAGCAATCAGAATATTTATTGCGGTGTGCTGCGGCCTGGAGTACGCTCACCAGTATCAAATTATCCACCGTGATATTAAACCGGCAAATATCATGCTGGCTGGTACCGAGGTTAAACTGGTAGATTTCGGTCTGGTTAAATCGGTAGGCGACATGGTGCAAAAGCTTACCGCCACAGGCGAAATTCTAGGTTCACCCTATTACATGAGCCCAGAACAGACTGTCGGCGATAAGCTTGATTACGGCTGCGATCTTTATAGCATCGGGGTAAGCATGTTTGAAGCGCTGACTGGCACGGTTCCTTTTAAAGGGGCCAATGCCGTGCAAACACTGCTTATGCATCAGACCGCTCCTGCACCCGCACTTGCCAGTGGGGCGCCGGCAGGCAGTCAGCTTTCCCTGGAGCTGGAAAACATCGTGGCCGTGCTGCTTGCCAAAGATCCCCGCGATCGCTTTCAAAGCGCAGCTCTCTTAGTCGATGCTCTCGATAAGCTTCAAAACAATCTGCTCCCGCAATCAAAAAGTGCCATCTTACATCGTCCTTCTCGCCTTTCGTGGGCTGCTGCAGAAAAAAAATTAGTAGAATCCGGCAGCGATAGCGCCGTGACGAAAAAATCCAATGATAGAAAAACCGACTTTGTTGCGGTCGGGGCCTTCAGTTTTATTTCTCTTGCCATTGCCATTGCCGGTGCTACCACTATTTGGTCGAACACTGGCAGCAAAGACGGCGGCAGTGGCCACAAAAATTCGGCGACAGTGCAACCGAATTCTGAAAAAGTGCAAGCATTTTTCCTCGAAACAAAAAACGGCAGGCGCATATTTAAATTTCCAGCGAAGATTGCCAAAGGCCAGTTTCAGCTCCAAACTAAAGGTGACATGACAGAGGCTCAACCGATCGATGGTTTGCTTGAAGTGCCGAGCAATGCTTCTTTGCTCTACGCGGCTTCTACCGATTTACCTGACCATGCCTACTTAATCAAAGGATTTGCAGCCAACGACTTGTACGCTCTCGACCTTTCAAAATGTGGCTGGCAGTGTGCCCGAATTTTGCAACAGTGCCACCACTTGACCGGTTTACAAAAGCTTAATCTGACAGCCACAGACTGCGATGGGCAGAGTCTGAACGTGCTAAACGATATGCCTCGCTTGAACCAGCTGCTGCTTAATCAAACCACTATTAAACCCAGCGACGTCTATAACCTGCCGCTTTTCAAGCAGCTCCTGAGCCTGGAATTTTCTTATTGTGGCGATACCACCGACCTTTTGA
Organism: Candidatus Obscuribacter sp.; assembly: GCA_021772135.1. Classification (GTDB taxonomy): domain Bacteria; phylum Cyanobacteriota; class Vampirovibrionia; order Obscuribacterales; family Obscuribacteraceae. The sequence goes on along the minus strand of JADYXQ010000268.1, from coordinate 1,083 downwards.
ATCACTTGATTGATCATCAGCATTTACGCAATCTGGCCTTAGAAAGTTCGCCTCTGACCGTAGAAGATTGCAAAAAAATTGCCCGCATACCGCATTTAGAGAGCCTGGTGGTGGCCAGCGACAGCATTACTGCCGAAAAACTCAAGCCATTGGTGAAAATTAAAACACTTCACTTGCTCGATATCAGATTCAATCAAATAACGCCGGATTGCTTAGACTTAATTGCTACTTTGCCCCCTAAAACCACAGTAAAAATGTCCAGGCAAAATTGGATTAATAGTCGAGGTCCCCGACTGCTTGCCAGACAGATTACCCTCGAATTGAGTAAACCCAGGGCTTCTTTAGCAGAGCAAAAGAGCAACAATGAGGAAATCAATCAAGCCTCCAGGTTGATTACCGCTGATTAGCCATCACTGTTAGCCTGCTACAATTTGCAGGTAACAAATGCACCAGAACAAATTCGAGAGATAACATGCCAGACAAATTTTTGATGCCGCCTAGTCCAGCTTCGTTTACCCGGCTTAGCACCCATGCTCTAACAGCAAGCCTGGCCGTAGCAGCCATGATCTCTCTTGCAGCTTGCACACCTCCTCAAGCCGAAGCCCCGAAAGCACCTGCCGGTTTCGTCAATGGTAAGAAAGATGACCCTGAGTTGGCCGCTGTCAAAGCCGATGCCCAGGCTAAGTGGAAAGAATTTGTGGAAGCTTTCAATGTCAAGCAAAAAGGCGAGAAATTCGCCGTCAACTCTTGTTTGTACGACAGCGGCAAATCAGAATTCAAATGGATTGAAGTAGACAGAGTTTACGATAACGAAATTGTCGGTCACCTGGAAAAAGACTCGGTTTACCTGCCAGGCATCAAGGCCGGTATGGCCGTGACCGTCAAGGTTCCCGACATTGAAGATTGGGCATTCGTAGACACCAAAGGCGTTCAACACGGCGGCGCTTCACAAGCCATCTTGCAAAAGCGGGCTGGTAAATAAGCCCCTAGGAGCCTGAGTCAAAACTCCAGCTGTCAGGTCTAGCGAGCATGTCCAATTGAGGCGTTATGCATATCGCAGGCCTAAAAAACGCTCTATCATTT
>JADYXQ010000033.1 GCA_021772135.1 Candidatus Obscuribacter sp. | reverse complement strand
TTTAGCTTTGCCCGGAGGTTTCGGTACTCTTGATGAGTTTTGCGAAATCCTCACCTGGAGCCAACTTGGCCTGCATAAAAAACCAATAGGCATTCTCAATGCTCACGGATATTTCGATTCTTTGTTGGCATTTTTCGATCAGTCAATGGTCGACGGTTTTCTCGCCGCTCGGCTGAGGCAGCTAGTTCTGGAAGGATCCACTCCAGAAGAAATCATTGATCTTTTAAGCCAGCGCGAACGCGCAGAAAGCGAATAAACTATTTAGCGTCAAGCGTTTTGCAAAGTTTAAGATACTCGGCAATCTTTTCAGACCAGAAGGCACTTTCAGGCGAAAGCGATGAAGCGATGGAATAGCATTTCAATGCCAGTCTGTAGTCTTTTTCGCGTCCGGCAATGCCACCACGACAAGCCCAGGCCATAGCCTGACTGGGGCTCGACTGGCAACAAAGGTCAAAGGTCTCTTTGGCCTTTGTTGCATCGCCGGTGGCATCATAGAAAAGCCCCAGACCAATTAAAGCGCGAGGGCCATTAGGCCTTATTTCAAGCGCCTTAACAAAACAAGCTTTGGCCAGAGGAACATTTAGCACGCGAGTATTGAATATGCCTTTATTGACCAGGGCATCATAATCGTCTGGGAATTTTCGTAAGTAACTTTCGTTGAGAAGATCAGCTATGTGAGCGGCGTTAGGGGCATTGGGGCCCTCTGCTAGTTTTTGCACCACCGGCATCAATTCATCTTCATTAAGACGATGCAAAACAGCTATAAGGTTTTGCCAGGGATCTCTTTGATCAGGATTGATTGCCAAACACATCAAATAATAGCGTTCAGCCTCATCGTCGTGTTTGCCCAGACGGGTGTCGACAAAGCCGATGGAAAGCATCGGACCCATGTCATAAACATCAAGCTCATTGGCCTTTAAAAAAGCTACTCTGGCAGAGTCTAGCTTGTCGCAAAACTGATAGGCGGTGCCCAGGCCATTCCAATAATTCTTGTTGTTTTTGTTCAATTCGCAAGCTTTCTTGTAGCAATAGATCGCTTCGGGCCACAATTGCTTGGTCTGGAAAGTAAAGCCATACTGGAACCATGATTCAGCATCATTGGGCTTCTTCGGCGGCGGGATTTTCACCGTCTCATCATTTGGTTTCGTTATAACCAGACCGCGAGTTTCACCGAATCCATATTTATCTGTTTCGCAGCCGGTCAATACCATGGTGGATGCACCGGAAAGGAGGCAGATTGAGAATGCAGCTCGAGAATGCAAAACTATTTTTTGTAATCTCACAGTGCCACCATTGCGCGCTTTACCATTCATTTTTTTCACTAAAGGGAGCAGCTGGTGCTGCTCCCTTTAATTGTTTGCTTGTAGTCAAATTATCAAATTCGATAATTATTCGACAGTTTCTTTTTCGGACGACTTCTCGCTATCTTTACCCTTGGAGGCCTTTTCCGGCTTGTCTACTTTTTCAGTCTTGGTGATTTTGGCTTCTTCTTTGTCTTTATCTTTCTCTTTCTTGATAGGCTCAGACACTTTGCCTGGAACCTTGACGAAGATAATTTTGCCTTCTTCTACGCTGGTTTCAATAACGTCGCCTTCCTTGAAGGTGCCTTGCAGCACTTGCTCAGAAATCGCGTCTTCCAGCATGCGTTGAATTGCTCTACGTAGCGGTCTAGCACCGTAAGAAGGGTTGTAGCCTTCTTTGGCAATCAGGTCTTTGCTCTCGGTTGAGATAACGAGTTCCATGCCATTTTGCTTGATGCGATTCTGCAAATCGGCTGACATGATGTCGACGATGTGACGAATCTCTTCTTTGGTCAACTGTTGGAAAACGATGATTTCGTCTACACGGTTGAGGAACTCTGGTCTGAATGTCTTCTTCATTGAGTCCATAACAAGATCTTTGATCTTCTTGTAGCGCTCTGAATGTTCCGCTTCTTCGGTCTGTACCTGGAAGCCCAGCGTGAGAGCCGATTTGTCGATGAACTGAGCACCAACGTTGGAGGTCATGATGATGATGGTGTTCTTGAAGTCAACGGTGCGACCTTTGCTGTCAGATAAACGGCCATCGTCGAGAATTTGCAGAAGCACATTGAAGACATCAGGGTGAGCTTTCTCGATTTCATCGAAGAGCACAACCGAGTATGGCTTGCGACGTACGGCTTCAGTCAGCTGGCCGCCTTCCTGATAGCCGACATAGCCTGGAGGCGAACCAATCAGCTTAGATGTTGTGTGGTGCTCCATGAATTCAGACATGTCGATTCTGATCAAGTTGTCTTCAGAGCCGAAGAAATATCCGGCCAATGCTTTAGCCAACTCGGTTTTACCAACACCGGTCGGACCGGAGAAGATAAAGCTGCCGATTGGTCTGTCTGGATTTTTCAGACCGACTCTAGCGCGACGAATGGCTTTGCAAACCGCTTCTACAGCGTCATTCTGACCGATTACACGCTGGTGCAAAACATCGGCCATGTGCAGCAAGCGCTCAGATTCGCCTTCGGTGAGCTTGAGCAGAGGAATGCCTGTCCAGGCGCTGACAACGTGAGCTACTTCTTCAGGAGTAACAGTTGGTTTTTCAGTTTCTTGTTGGGTCTTCCAGACAGCTTGAATTTCGCGAATCTTTTCAGACAGCTTGGTTTCTTGCTCTCTTAGAGTTGCAGCTTTTTCGAATTCCTGATTGCGGATCGCCATCTCTTTATCGCGGCGAACACTGCGCAATTCCTTCTCGACTTCTTTGCCTTCAGGCGGCAAGCTCGAAGCTCTCAGACGCACTCTAGAAGAGGCCTCGTCGATGATGTCGATTGCTTTATCCGGCAGGAAGCGGTCGGAGATATAACGATCGGAAAGTTTGCAAGCACTGTCAATCGCTTCATCAGAAATGATCAGTCTGTGGTGCTCTTCGTACTTAGGACGGAGGCCGCGCAAGATTTCAACGGTCTCTTCAACCGATGGTGGATCAACAATCACCGGCTGGAAACGGCGCTCGAGAGCGGCGTCGCGTTCGATGTGTTTGCGATACTCGTCCATTGTGGTGGCGCCGATGCACTGCAGCTCGCCCCGGGCCAACGCTGGCTTGAGAATGTTAGCGGCATCGATGGCACCTTCAGCAGCACCAGCACCGATCAGTGTGTGCAACTCGTCGATAACCAGCATGACGTTGCCGGCCGAGCGAATTTCATCCATGATTTTTTTCAGGCGCTCTTCGAATTCGCCTCTATATTTGGTGCCTGCTACAAGCAGACCGATGTCGAGCATAACAATCTTCTTGTCGAGCAAAATCTCAGGTACGTCAGCGTTAGAAATGCGGATAGCCAGGCCTTCTGCAATAGCAGTTTTACCAACACCAGGCTCACCGATTAGAACTGGATTGTTCTTAGTGCGTCGTCCTAGAATTTGAATGACGCGCTCAATTTCTTTTTCTCGACCGACGACCGGATCGAGTCTATTTTCTTGAGCCGATTGAGTCATGTTGACGCCGAACTCATCGAGAGTCGGAGTCTTGGAACGGCCTGTAGAAGCCGAACCGCTGGATCCGGTGCCGGAGGTGGCAGCGCCACTTTCACCAAGCAAACGAATAACATGGCTTCTAACTTTTGTCAGGTCAACGCCGAGGTTTTCCAGAACGCGGGCAGCAACACCCTCGCCTTCCCGGATCAAACCAAGCAGCAAATGCTCTGTACCAATGTAGTTGTGGCCCAGTTGACGAGCCTCATCCCACGATAACTCCAGCACTCTTTTGGCTCTAGGAGTAAAGGGAATTTCGACGGCAACGAAACCTGATCCACGACCAATAATTTTCTCTACTTCGACACGAGCATCTTTCAAGTTAACGCCCATAGACTTAAGTGTCTTAGCGGCGATACCGGTGCCCTCACCGATCAATCCTAAAAGAATTTGCTCCGTGCCCACAAAATTATGACCAAGCCTGCGCGCTTCTTCTTGAGCGAGCATGATCACTTTGATCGCTTTTTCCGTGAACCTTTCAAACATGGCATTCAGCCCCCGAACTAATAACTGTTTCCCAACACACCCACGAATCTACATCCAGATTTCACATGTAGCTGGCTACATTCTAGCAGCACTTTTACCAAACAGTTTTGGCAAGCCATGCGGCTTACAGACGGCCCAGAGTTGGAAGAAATGATGAAGACTCGGTTTTGCACATGTCAGTTGCTATTGAGGAGCACAGCCTGCCAGCCATAAATGTGCCTCTGCGGAAGTTTATGATCTGACAGACACACACAAACGTCACTTGACAGCACCCGTTCTCAGCTCAAAACCCGCCGAAAAAAAAGTCCTATTCACGCCTTAAATCTTGTGCTTTGTATCAAACAATTGACAAGAGGCGCACTCAGCAGGTTTTATTGCCAATAAATTGCCACAGCTTTTTCTCCAGCTCGGCCAGATCTACATTTAAGTTTTCCAGCACTCTCATGGCTACGCCCTCACCTTCGCGCAAAATTCCCAGCAACAAATGCTCTGTGTCAAAAATAGTGTGGCCTGCTTTGTGCGCTTCGCATACAGCCATTTCCAACATTCTATTGGTCCGGGGAGTATAGGGAAACTCACCCTTAAAGCCCGCACCCGTGCCAATTATACGCCTGGTTTCCACTCGCGCTGCGCTAAGTTCAAGCCCAGATTCGGCCAGGGCTTGCGCTGCTAATCCATCATTCTGGCGTATCAAAGCCAGCAAAACTTGCTCAGTGCCAACAAAGTTGTGACCCATCGACTTTGCTTCTTCAATTGCCAGTTTCATCACTGCTTCTGCGGCATCAGAGAATTTCACAGCGGCGTCCAAATCCGTGCCACCGACTATTTTTAAAGGTGATGGCCCTACTTGCGACTTATCGATTTTTTTATCGCTGATGCCGATAGTCATCAACAGTTTCTGCAACTGGTCATCGGCGCCACGAATCAGCGCCGTCATCAAATGCTGCGATTGCACATACGCTGAACCTTCAAACCGAGACAGAGCAAAGGCCGAATGCATTGCTTTTAAGGCGGGCGGGGTGAAGACAATAAATTCGCCGCTGCTACTGGTAGTTTTTATGATAGCACTGAGTTTTTTGTAAGCTATTTCAGGAGCTATCGAACACTGACTGAAAGCGGCATCTGGTGCAGACAGAAGGGCCAGCAGAACAATTTCTGGCCCGGCGACTCCACCTGAACGTTGGCAGGCTTCTTGTTTTGAGGCATCAATTACTGACGAAAGCTTTTTGCTGAAGCGCAGGGATATAAGCGGCCAGCAATCACCTTCTTCAACCGTCGCAACCAAAAGCAACTCAGCGCCATCTTCGATTTGTTCAGGATATTTATCTCCCAGTGTTTTGCGCAGTTTCTCTACATCAATTCCTGCTTGCACCAAAATCTCCCAGCACATGGAGCTGCGGTCAGAGAGAAGACTCAAAAGCAAATGCTCACTGTCAACTCTGGGTGCATTGAGAAACTCAGCGCCCGCTCTCGCCAGCTCAAAGACACGTCGAGCTCTGACCGTGTACGGAATCGAAACAGCGGTAAGACCAAAATCTGAGCTGTTAATCCGCGCAATGCTGCGCCTGACGAAATCAGCCTCTAATGCAAGGTCGCGCAGAACATGGCCGCCCTTGCCGGTAAACTCAAGCAGCAGTCCGAGCAGCAAATGCTCAGTGCCAACAAGATTTTGGCCCTGCTTACGCGCTTCGTCATGAGCGATAAGCACTGCGTGCAAAGCGTCGACACAGTAATTTTCGAAGCGCACAGAGGCGTCTGAAAAAGAAGACAGTGCTGTCCGCCTGTCGGTCAATTCGGCCTGCGAACCCGGATTCCCTACTGGTTGACGGTGCGCACGATACGACACTTCATCAACTTCCAAAATGAACTCTTTCAATGCTTTCAGGTCTACATGGAGCGCTTGCAAAATTTTATGGCCTTTCCAGTCACCCAACCGCTCGGTAGGGGCAACGCTCAGCAGCCCTGCTAGTGCCTTCTAAATAGACTCCGATCAAAATGTGTTCAGTGCCAATGGCGCTGCTGCCGTTTGAACGTGCTTCTTGCTCGGCACAATTAACTACGGCTCTGGCTGCCTCGCTAAAGTGCGCTAGACCTGGAGGGGAAGTGTCGCGGTCAATTCTGTTTTGCTCGCCCACCACTACAGCCAGTGCATCGGCATCAGCAGCGCGCCGCCAAGCTTCTAGTGGAAACGCACCAACAGCATTGTTAGCAGCGTAGGCGACATCATCGGCAATTGCTGCGATCACCTGTTTTAATTCCTAAACCTTGACACCTTGGTTTTGAAGAATTTCCTTTATTTCCAGCTGACCATCAGCTAACAGAGCAATACACAAATGTTCGGCAGAAAGAAATCGGTGCTTGCGCTGACGCGATACTTCCCAGGCGTCAGCTAAGAGCTGCACTGCCTTTTGCGAAAACAAAAAATCTACTCTTGGTCGATCTTTTTCTTCAGTCTCGAGTTTTTCAATTTGCTGCCTCAAAGTGTTGACTGTTATGCCACGACCTTCCATGGCTTGGGCTGCCAGACTCGAACCATCTCCCACCACACCCAACAAAATATCTACATTCTCAATTTCAAAACGATTGCTTCTGCGCACCTCACCTTGAGCAAAGAGCAGTGCCTTCAATGCGCTATCAGCTAATTCTCTAAAAAAATGCTTGGATGTGCGTTGTTCTACAGCCGGCTCAAATTGGCTGAATCTAATGGCGTCATTGCCCATTGCTTGCACCAGTGCAAGAGCAAATTTTCTAACGTCTAAACCAACATCTTTCAAACACTTGGTGACAAACTGATAGTCGCCATTCGCCATCGCCAGCATCAGACCATCAGGCGTCACCTTATTTTTCGAGACTTTGGCTTCAATCCACACCAGGTCGATCAGAGCCCTTGATTGACGAGATAGCTCAGTGTCGAATTCGACAAAGTTCAAATACGGAGCTGAGCTCTTCTTAAATTGCTCGCGCAGTCTCGGTGCTGTGATTTTTTCTTGCTGTAAAAGCCTGGCCGTCTCACTCTTTCCCTCACCAATAATTCCCAGCAAAAGATGCAGTACCTCTAGACTCTCAGAACCAGCTGCACGAGCCTCTTCTTGAGCGATAGTGACAACACTAATCATCGCGTCCGAGCAAAAATCCTGAAACTCGGAAAGCAGACTGCGCGAGTGCTCTATACGTGGCTGGCTGTACTTTTCCTGATGGATAGCCGTTTCTATCCGATATATCACTCCAAGCTTTAACACCTCCGTGTCAATTTCGAAATCAGCCAGCATATCATTTGCTACACCGTCTCTAAGACGAATCAGGCCTAGCAACAGATGTTCAGCGCCTATGTAGTTGTGGCCAAGCTGACGCGCTTCGTCCCAAGCCAATTCGAGCAGCCGCTTGCAGCGGGGCGTGAATGGAATTTGCACAGCAACGAAGCCATTGCCGCGGCCGATTTTCGCCTCGATAGCCTGCCTTAACTGTCTAAGATTCAAGTCTAAATTCTTTAAAGACTTAGCGGCGGCGCTTGTGCCTTCACTCACTAAACCAAGCAAAATCTGCTCAGTACCAACAAAGTTGTGTTCCATGCGGCGAGACTCTTCCTGAGCCAGCATTACTACTTTCATAGCGCGTGGTGTGAATCGTTCAAAAAAAAGCAGAGGGTGATTAAGTTTTGGCCTCTGAATCTGCACCTGCTTTTCGTGAGCGAAAAAGATTCCGCATAGGTCCTTACTCAAAGCATTTAAATCAACCCCTAGTTCTTTAATGACATCAACGGCAATTCCTTCGTCCTGCCGAATTAAACCAAGCATCAAGTGCTCTGGTGCTATGAAGTTGTGGCCAAGCTGACGTGCTTCTTCCCACGACAACTCAAGCAATCGCTTGCGACGGGGTGTGAATGGAATTTCCACAGATACGAAGCCATTACCTCTGCCAATTCGAGACAGGACGACTTCCCTCAATTGCTTGAGGTCCAGTCCGCACTTGTTCAAAGCCTTGGCGGCTCCGCTCGTGCCTTCGCCTATCAAACCAAGCAAAATTTGCTCAGTCCCGACAAAGTTGTGCCCCATGCGACGTGCCTCTTCTTGAGCCAGAAGAATCACTTTAATAGCTTTCTCTGTAAAGCGTTCGAACAATTTTTAGACTGCCTTTAAAGTGTTTTCTCGCAACAACGCCTCGTCAACGCCCGGCCTCCGCTACTCTTACCAAATTACCAGTTTTGCAGATGTAGTATATTGCCGACAGTGTTCAATTCGGTGGAGAAACCATGAGTATAGAGTCGGAATATTTGAGCCTGACCGCCGAAGAATTAGATGAAATCATCAGCGATATCAATAAACTCAAACCGGCCATCACTAAACAACGCAACGATCAAGACCGCCTCTTTACCCAGTGCTGCGAAGAACTCCATATTTTGCTTACCGGCGATGTGCCACCCATGGAAAAACTGGCGCAAGCAATGCTGTCTAGCACTCTGGCAAATGCCGTAGCGGGCGGCAATTTAATCGACGGCTCAGAAGAAATCGACGGACCATTTCTCGGCCGCGTGCGCTACCTTACCGCTGCCGAGGTCAAAGAGGCTATGCGCGAACTCGACACCCTCACCTTTGAAGAACTGGCCGAACAAAATGCCGTGGAAGGTATCGACGAAGAAGATCTGGCAGAAGAATTTGCTGCTTTCAAGAATTTTTACAGTCACGCCGCTAGTGGCGATCGAGCGGTACTTTCATTTTTTACCGACTAGAAAATAATCAACTTGAGGCCAAGAATGGTGCCCACCCCCATAAAAAGGTATTTACCAAAGCGCACACTGTTTTTGACAGCGATGTGAGAGCCAAGCAATCCGCCGCACAGAGAGCCAATTATAGCTGGAATCATCAAAGACAGATTCCAGTGACCATCAAAAATATAAATGCCTGCCGCAAAAAGGCACCAGGGAAATGACAGGATGTATGAATATCCCAGGGCCTGCCTGAAAGTAAAACCGCGTGAGTGCGTCAGCACCGCGCAAATAAACATGCCATTGCCCGAACCAAAGAAGGCTTCATAAAAACCCAGAGGAAGCCCCGTCAGGCCGGTGAAAAAGCGATTTACCTTAGGCTCTGTTGCTTCAAGGCCGAAGTCTTTGCGCAGGAACATAAAAATTACCAGGCCGACAATAATGCTGCCAATTATTTTTTGAATGATTTTCGGATCGCAACCAATGACCACGCGCGCTCCGAAAAAGGCACCAACCATGCCACACACAGTGAAGACTGTAACCAGTCGCCAATCTAACTGATGCCCGCGCAGATAATTGCGCGCCGCAACAAGGGTCCAGAACGAGCCTGCCAGTTCATTGGTCGCCAGTGCTAGAGGCAAAGGGAAACCCAACAACAGCCACGTCGGTGTTGATACCAAACTCGACCCACCGCCACTCATTGCACTCAACAGAGTCGCGCCGAAAGCCACAACCAGAACTATCAAAGCTTGCTGAACATCGAACATTAGCCACCAGAGTTTCGGTCAGCACTCCGATTTTCTTTGATAAGAAAGACGTTACCGAGTCTTTTAACCAGCCTTTTCTATGTCGGAGACACGCGAATCGAGGTCAGATATCCGCTGCTCATGCCGCCCGAAAGTTCCATCGATTGACTTAAGGTAGCTTCCGATACCATCGAGCTTTTTGTTAATAGTCCTTTCAAACTTCGAATGTTCAATTTGTGTCTGAGCCAGTAAAAAATTTGTCTGGTCAATTTTAGCGTTGGTCTGGTGAACTGCGGCAGCCATCTCTGCCATGCCAGAACGAAATTCTACACTTAATTTTGCCAAGGCTTTTTCGATTGATGAATCAGACATCTGGTCGACCTCACGCTCGTTCAAGAAGATTAAATCGCAAATCCACTGTAAGTGCTTAATTCCTATCTTAAACCACTAAATACTGATTCGCGGATAGCAATTTGTCCAGACACACAAACATAATTCAAGGCAGGAGCAAAATTACTCTTTAAGACTCCATTCCACTTTTTGCCGATATCGGAAGAAATTCTCGCGTTTAATCTGACAGAGAAATTTGCGCATTTTTCTCTGTCAAACGACAAGCGCATTTTTCAACCACCCACCAGACTCCAAAAAATCACAAAAAAAAGCCGCAATCAGACTTAATCTGACTGCGGCTCAATTTAAACCAATATAGAACTAAGCGTGAACTTCCAAACCGGTAATCAGTTCAGCAAAATCACACTCTTTCGAAGAACAAGCAACCTGGTCTCCGCGCTTCAAGGTCTTGTAAATCAAGACGCTGCTGCACTTAGGACACAAATTGTCGCCTTTCGGTCCACCAGAAATTACTGGCGGATACCAGTAAGCCGAGCTGCACTGATTGAGCGAATAGTTCGAGCAACCAAAGAAGACTTTGCCGTGACGCGATTTCTTCTCCACAATAGCTCCGTCGCATTCTGCCCGTGGGCAGGATACGCCGGTGTATTTGAGAATCGGGCGTTGTTCGGTACATTCTTCGGCTGAACAAGCAAGGTAGTCTCCGTAGCGGCCGTAGCGAATCAGCATCGGCTCGCCGCAGGTCTTACATTTCTCTTCAGACGGTCTGTCTTCAGGAACTGGCTTGCCTTCTTTAGTGAGTGAAATCTTGGTTTTGCATTCGGGGTAACCGACGCATCCTAAGAATTGACCATAACGCGATGAGCGAATTGCCATCGGTTGTCCGCAAAGTTCGCAGAACTGATCCGACAAGATCAGCACCTTGTTCATATTCTCTTCGGCTTCTTTCAATGTTTTGTTGAAAGGCTCGTAGAATCCTTTGAGCATGGCACGCCAGTCGGCTTTGTCTTCTTCAACTTTGTCGAGCTGCGTTTCCATTCCTGCAGTGAAGCCTACTTCAACAATATTGCCGAAGTGCTCAACTAGAAGTGCGTTAACAGCTTTACCTAAAGTCGTTGGTACCAGCGCTTTTTGCACGCGTTCCACATATTTACGATCAACAATTGTGTTTACTGTCGCTGCGTAAGTAGATGGTCGACCGATACCCAGTTCTTCCAGAGTCTTAATCAAAGAAGCTTCTGTAAAGCGGGGTGGTGGCTGCGTGAAGTGTTGAGCGGGCTTCATCTCTTTTAGTTTGAGTTTTTCGCCTTTATCAACATCCGGCAAATTCGGCGCTTCTTCTTCCTCGTTTTCTTCATCAGGAGCAGCGTCAGAATCGCTTGTGGCCATGTCTTTAGTCAGACGGTCATAAACGATAGTGAAACCAGGGAATTTCTTTTCTGAAGCAGAAGCGCGGAACATTGCATCACCGGCGGTGACTTCAACCGTACGGGTCAAAATCTCAGCTGATGCCATTTGGCTGGCCATGAAGCGTTCCCAGATCAGTTTATAAACTTTGAGCTGATCGGTGCTCAAGTATTGCTTGATTGATTCAGGTGAGCGCTCAGGGTTAGACGGACGAATAGCTTCATGGGCGTCCTGCATGTTCTTCGCTTTGCGTACGTAAACCCGCGGCTTGTCCGGATAATACGGCTTGCCGTATCGAGCAATGATGAACTTCTTCGCTTCATCAACGGCTGATTGAGCAACACGAGTACTATCTGTTCTCATGTAAGTGATCAAACCGCTTGGTCCTTGCGAACCGAGCTCGATACCTTCATAAAGTTCTTGAGCAACTTTCATTGTCTTTTTAACAGCGAAGCCCAAGAATGTGGCTGCTTCCCGCTGTAGCGTCGATGTGATGAACGGAGCCTGCGGCGAGCGCTGACTCGATTTTTCCACAACAGACGAAACGCTGAAGTCTTCTTTTTCGACTTTTTTAACGATATCGTCAGCCATCTTCTTAGTAGTGATGGTGGTCGATTGTGCCGTAGCTTTTTCAGAAGCTGCGATAACCCGCTTGCCCTGCCACTTTGCCAGTGGAGCAATAAAGAATTGCTTAGACCGATTGCGCGACAATTCAGCTTTAATCGTCCAGTATTCAGCAGGAGTGAATCCGTCTACTTCTTCTTCGCGCTCGCAAATAATGCGCACCGCCACTGATTGCACGCGGCCGGCCGAGCGGCCATTGACCTTGCGCCAGAGTAGGGGGCTGATTTTGTAGCCTACCAGCCGGTCTAATACTCGTCTTGCCTGTTGAGCATCAACCAGGCTCTGGTCAATTTGACGCGGAGACTTGATTGCCGCCATCACCGCTTCTTTCGTAATTTCGTTGAACTCGATGCGATGCAGTTTCTTTTTAGGCAATTCCAAAATTTCAGATAGGTGCCAGGCGATTGCTTCGCCTTCTCTATCAGGGTCGGGGGCCAGATAGACGCGATCTACGCCTGCCGCCGCTTCCTTAAGATCAGCCACTGTGGGCTCTTTGTCTTTCAAGATTTCATAAAGAGGTTCAAAGTTCTTGCGAACATTTACCCCCAATTTATTCTTGGGAAGATCCCTCACGTGACCGTAGCTGGCCTTGACCGTGAAGTCTTTGCCAAGGATCTTTGAGATCGTTTTGGCTTTGGCCGGAGATTCAACAATAACTAACGATTTGACCATTTTTCTCTCTAACGCTGTGGTGGAGCCATTCGCGGCCTGTCAAGATACGCCGATGTCGAAGGAGTATAACACGATGGCAAATATCGACCGAGGCTTACAAATATATAACCATATCAGCAAGTGCGCTCCGAAGCTGTCCGATAAGGGCAGAAGATTGGGGCCCATGTCCGACCAGATTGGCGATTCTGGCTTCGGAATCCCCTTCCTTTATAGGGTTCCCCCCCTCGTACTTTTCTCGTAACACTTCCTCGTCAAGCTCATCAGCAGGACCTCCGACACCAGGTAGGAGGTCACCAGCCTTGACAAGGCTAAGGGAAATTTCCAAATAGTCCTTTTCTTCTAAATACGATTGACCTTCAACCTGAAAATATTGGGGCCATTCAATCATCATTACTGCTGCTGCTGACTGATCGCAAACTTCATCGAGCTCCATGGCGAGCATGGTCAGATCCATTATTTCGCCTGTCTCGCCGGCGCGATAAAGATCAAGGTGAAAGAGCGAAAGCCGCCCGGAGTGATACTCATTGAGCATCGTAAAAGTCGGAGAAGTAATTACTTCTCGCACGCCCAGGCCCTTGCCCACTGCCTTGACGAGTGTGGTCTTGCCCGCGCCCAGTGTGCCGTGCAAGGCAATGACGGCGCCATCAACGGACTGAGCGATGGCCAGACCAAAACGATTGGTGGCAGAAAGATCAGCTAACAGAATTGGCAACATATTAGAGTGCTGAATAAAAAATGGTCTCGGCCTAGTGCAGGCGTTTGTTTTGTACCCGGGATAATCTCCAGGGGGGGAACCTCCTAACTTCTTGCCGTTTCCTTCTCCAACTCCAGGGGCTCGTGAAAGCGTAAAGCTGGTTCAAAGGTATACGTCGAAGCCTCGAGCGGGATCCCCGTATGTTCAAACTTGTAGGACAAAACTTATGAGCTGTCCTAAACCGAGACTAAAGAAATCATATCAAGCAGATAGCCTCTGTCAATCGGCAATTTCCGCCCAATGGGTTAATTCGTATTTTTTCAAGCCGACAAATTTGCGCTGCCTTCAATTAATATATTGAGCATGCTGTAGAGTGACTGCTTAACCCTTGCGCTGACCGTTGATGCCATCAAAATTTTTCTCTAAATATTCCCGCCCTTCTTATGCCTGCGCACGTCCTGCCACCACTCTGGCTCTGACTTTGCTGCTCAGTATCATTTGTGGGGAAAATGCACAAGCTCAACCAGCGGCGCCACAGGCTAGCGGCAATCGGATATTTGCACCATACCAACCCACGCCAAAGTTTGCTCCAACCAGACCGAATCAAATAACTCCGGTAGCACCAGGTTCGCCAACGAGATTGAAGCGCGTCGAAACCAATGCTAATGCCGATCTTAATCCCAACGCTCAAGTACAAGACACGTCACCGACTGACAGTGGCGATTTAAATACACCACTCGATCCTGCTTCAATCAACAGCGCACCGGCAAGCGACAGCGTCCAACCTTTTATCGTCAGCCCCGACGGCACCCCGGCACTAAATATAGTGCCCACACCGAACCGTCCACCCATTCCTTCGCCACCCATTGTGCCGCCGCTCACCCCCATGGGAAACGGCATAGCCAGACCATCTCAGGCGTGGCGTGTCAAAGCGCATCAACTCTTCAAGCAAAAGCTTGATGCCACCACTTTTGCCCTTGACCTAAATGCAGCCTATCCTGTGGCCATCGACGAGCTGCGCCGTATGGTGGAAGACCAGGGCCTGACTGTGGCGGGCTTCAGCCCCTCATCGGGACACATTTTAATTACCTGTAACAATCAGAACAGCAATCGTATAGAAAAATCCATTCTTGCCATGCGCAGCGGGAGCACGGCCGCCAGCACCGAGTTGCGTGTGCTCTGTGAAAGCCGCAACCGCAGCCTCACTACTGCACGCATGAAAGAAATTCTGGCTCGCTTGCAAACCAAATTCGGCGACATGAAAATCGAAGCAGACTCGCTCTAATTTACACACAGACAAAATAACGGCAGCGGCAAAATAATGGCAGCGGCAAAATCAACTCACAAACGATTACAAAAGCCAATCGTGCTCGGCATCACCGGCACCATTGCGGCGGGCAAATCAATGGTGGGACGACTACTCGGCGAGCGCGGAATCACCGTAATCGACACAGACCAATTAACTCATGACGTTTTAGAAAATGATCTTTCTACAAAAAAAGCCATTGTTGAACAATTCGGCTCGGCAGTGCTCACTGACGACAAAATCGACCGCAAAAAACTGGGGAAAATCGTTTTCGACGATGAAGATTCTCGCCGCAAATTAGAACAAATCGTACATCCCAAAGTGGTCTTGAACTGTCGGCGACGCATCGAGGAATTAAAAGGCGAAAAAGTCGTCGCGGTGCTTGTGCCCTTACTTTTCGAAGCCGGAGTGGCTGACGAATATGATCTGATCTGGACTGTTTTTACATCTGAAGAAGTTTTACAAAAACGACTGGGTGAACGAGACAAGTTAGACGCCGCCGAAATTCGCCAGAGACTGGCGGCACAACTGCCTCAGGCCGAAAAATGCAAACGCGCCGACCAGGTGATAGACAACTCTTTCACTGAAGCTGAGACCGCCAGACAAGTTGATTTGTTGCTGACCAAGCTGCTCTAGTTCAACAAGCGGTACAGGGCTCTTTCTTAGCTTCAATTGCAGGCAACCGCTGTGTAACTGAAAGATCACCGGCAGCTGAGATGTGCTCGCGCGTTTTCCAGCGACCCTGTTTCATAGCCACCACGTTATTGACCACCGTTTTGATGCGTGCGGGGTTACGCATGGAGCGCATTAAATCGTCAACGAGCACCCAACCAATCACCACCGGAATTACCACATCGAATAAAGCTACGTTTGTCATCTCTGCCCCTCCTTAATCTTCCGTTTGTATATTAGACCGGTCGTCTACGAACTGTCAACCCTTATTTTGCAAAGTGCCATGGTGCTTGATAAACTGCTTTAAAAACCGAGTAACCCTTACTATGCCGTTTAAACTTGCTTTGACTTTCAAATACGCTGCTGTATCGGTACTTATGCTGGCCGCTTTGCCTCCTGTACTTTGCAAAGATGTCGCGCCGGTCAAAGACACCCCCGTAAAAGCTGCTGCGCCAACTGCCGCAGTCACAACAAAAGCTATACCAACCCTTCCTACTAATGGCTGGAGCGCTTACCAGACCAGCTCGCTGCTCGGCGATCAAGACGCTTATGTTTCTGCTAGCGGAGTCAAGATCGTCGACCGGCGCAACGGCAACGTGGTGACGGCTGCCGCTCCCGCGTGGAAGGTTTACGCCTTTAACACCGTCACCAGGCGCATTTGCAGCTACACCGTAAAAACATATCCGGGTATCGGCTCTCAGATTCGCACTATAACTGGTGGCGTCAGCCTGGGCGCTTTACCGCTGAAGCAGACAGCCAAAACAACTTTGCGCGGCGTGGCTACCCTGGAGCTGCAAACGCCCAAAACCTACGTTGCTAAATTGATCAAAGACAAAGAACACGAATCGGCTGACCCCAGCTTTGTGCAATCAGCTCAAATGCTTATCGCTGAAAAGATCTCGCCGCCAGAGCCAGCCTGCACGGTACTGTGCAAATTTTACGGTGTGCCCGTCAAACCGGCCATGCCTATACAATTCAAATTTATCAATACTCACGGCGACCTCAACACCGTTTTGTTGACTTCAGAAGTTAAGCAAATACGTCTTGAATCAGCCGACTTTGTTGAACCCAAAGGGTTCGCTGTGGTAGCCGATGCCGGCAAGTTGCTGGATGCGCCAGTTAAACAATTGCCCAAACGTAAAGTCATCGAGATAATCAAAAGGCGTTAGACAGACGCAAAAGGCCTAAGTGAGCAACAGCGAAACAAAAAAAGCGTCCAGAGATCTGGCGCTGGCACTGTTTAAATCAGTGATTTTCCTTTGCCTGACTGTTCTCGGGCCCACCATGATGTTACCCACCTTGGCGCGCCTGCTGGCAGCCTTTCAGATCCCTCTCACCCTGCCTATCAGCGCCATTTTCCACCTGTCTGTCGGTCTACTAATGCTTTGGCTCTTTGCCCGCTTTGTTGAGAAGCGCCCCTGGCAAGACTATGGCCTCTCTCTAAAAGAGCCCTGGCAGGCTCTGACAGAACTTTATGACGGCGCTTTGATCGGCAGCACAATGGTGGCGCTGGTGACACTAATATTGTTCGCCCTGGGCTGCTACCACATCGTCGCCATAAATTACGACAACGACCTGCCCATGCTCATTCCTACATTTTTACTGGCCGCACTCTACGAAGAGATTCTTTTTCGCGGATATGTTTTACAGACGATCGAAAAAGCAAGCAACACTATCACGGCGGTATTGCTAAGTTCACTACTGTTTGGCATGGCACATATGGGCAACTTCAACGAAAACGTGCCCCTGTTAACCGCAATCGCTTCTTGCATGGCGCTCAGCTTAGACGCCGGCGTACTTTTTTGCGCTGCCTTTTTAGTTACCCGCAGACTGTGGCTGCCGTTAGGTTTACACGCCTTCTGGAATGTATTCGAGGGCCCAGTCTTTGGCACCCCGGTATCGGCAAACGAATTCGGTGCCCCGCTTTTTCTTAGTTTCTTACAGGGCCCGCAAATTTTGACTGGTGGCGTCTTCGGACCTGAAGCAAGTATCATCGAACTTGTAATTAGCCTGCTTTTTGCGTGGTGGCTCTGGCGGTTGCGCTATAATTCTCTAGAAAGTTTGTAAAAGCCATATAGGCCGCATATCCAGGATGGTGCACTAAATGCAAATCGAGCCGATGGTATCAGTAAAAGTGGCAGCAGATTTGCTGCGCCTCGACAAAAAATCTGTGCGAGAAAGACTTTTGAATGGTCAATTATCGGGTGTCAAGAAAACCATCGGCTCTCGCGAAAAATGGTTCGTACATAGCGCCGCCGTAGAAAGTTTACTTGAAGAACGCCGCACCCAGATTCCAGCCAACACCGCCCCACATATCATTACCGCCACGGCAGTGGAAGATGAAGAAGAGCACAGACGGGACCCTTCATCATTCACTCGCGGCCAGTGGTATCAACAAGATCGTGAGCGCATCGACGCCATCGTCGAACAAATGGTCAAACCACTTTTAGACAAATGTGCCGGCCAGGCTGATCTTCTAGCGGCACAAGAACAAATTATCGCTGAGCAGAAGTTGCAATTGCGCCTGCTACCCGACCTCGAGGCAGACAGCCGGCGAGCCTGCCAGTTGGAAGAAGAAGTAGCTACACTGCAAAAGAACAATACCGAAACAGTTGCGGCCTTGCAAAACGAAATCGAGCAGTTGCAAGACAAATTGAACCGACCATGGTGGAAGAAATTGCTTGGTTAGAAACTGCTTGGTTAGAAATTGCTAG
>JADYXQ010000267.1 GCA_021772135.1 Candidatus Obscuribacter sp. | reverse complement strand
GTGTCTTGAGTGGCACAGTTGGCTTGATTATGAGCACCTGGCCGGTTTGGACTCACATTTATCACGTGTTTATCACACCCTGGCCACTCAAGTGGAGTTTGGCTTAATCGCGGCGGAGAGTAGCATGGCATCCGGGCTTCTCGCCAGGCTGAAAGAAGCAGGCTTTAAAAGCATTTTGCTAAAATTGCATACAGTGGATGGTGAATTGTGCAAGCTGGCATTCTTCATCCCAAAACTGTCTGATGTAGACAATGCCCAGATGGTGCTACATTCAATAATGTTTAGAGTGCGATGGGGCACCATATGCAATGCCTGAAAAAGGCAAAATCGTAGTTTTTAGAGTAGCAGCTGCTGAAAATAACAAGTTTGGATTAGATAAGATTCGCCCAACGCATCTACCCCGCATTCTGACGGCAATGCTTCAAACTGAAATCAAAAAAGTTGAAACTGGCGTTTTCGATGCTAGCCCTCTGATTACACGTCAGGTGTATTCACAAGATGGATTAATCACTGATGTGCCATTTCATCTACTTGGAACAGCGTGGTCAAGATTGAAGTATACTGGCCTGCTTCGCCCAAGAGATAGAAGTTAAGTTGTCAGACGAAACGAGCAAATCGCCAGAAATTCCAGACCTCAAAGAGAAAATGGACCCAGTCAAGATTTTCGCTGAGAATGCCATTCAAAACCAGTTGATTGGCAAGGTCATTGATGGCCGCTTTGCCGTTCAATCGTTGCTCGGAACGGGCGCTACAAGCTCCGTTTACAAAGCCCTTGATAGCGAGAAGCAGAGAACTGTTGCTATCAAGGTTTTGCATGAGCACCTTGCTGTCAATGAGAGTTTATTGAGTCGGTTTCAGAGAGAGGCAAAATCTGCCAAGATTTTAAGTCATCCCAATATCGCGGCTGTCTACGATTACGCAGTCTCAACTGATGGCACTCCATATTTGATTATGGAATTCGCTGATGGAGAGACATTATCAGATGTGCTCAATCGGGTCGGCTATTTACCAGCTGATCGTGCAATTGGCATCTTTTTCCAAATCTGTGCCGCTCTCTCGGCTGCTCATGAAAGAAGTGTGATTCACCGAGATCTAAAACCATCAAATGTTATTTTGTCTACGCTGGCGGACGGCAGTGATTTCGTCAAGGTGCTTGATTTTGGCTGCGCCCAGATGATGCCAATGCTTGGCGATACAGTTCTTCGACTGACACAGACAGGAGAGCTGCTCGGCAGCTTGCTATACATGAGCCCTGAGCAGTGTTTAGAAGAAGACGCAGATGAGCGATCAGATGTCTATTCACTTGGCTGTGTGATGTACGAAGTGCTGACCGGTAAACCAGCTCTCGCTGCCAAAACTGCTTTTGAAACCATGAACAAGCACATGAGCACCATGCCTAATTCATTTGCCATCGCCCGGCCAGATTTGAGTTTTCCCAGAGGCTTAGAGAAGATTATTTTCCGCTGCATCGCTAAGGCACCAGACGCGCGATATCAGACAATTGCTTCTCTTATGTCTGAACTCGAAGCTATCTCTTTGACTTCGATTGAACCGGTAAGTTCTGTGAGCCTTCGGCAGGCCGACTCTGCCATCCGCCCTTTAAGTAAGCAGGATTTGTCACCTGCTGAGCTCAACGCAAAGGCTACCGTCACATTCATTCTGGTTTTCGCCATCGGTGCGCTCATAACTCAGCGCTTTGTGCATCAAGCATTCAAGGACGGTTTATTCGGTTTGTCCGGGTATGAAGTCGAGGCTTGGTCTGTATTATTGTTTCTGGTCTTCGTTGGTCTTGGAGCCAGTATTTTAAGTTTGCGAATAGAGAAAATTGAAAAAACTCGTGCGATCGATAAGAGCAAGGGTGATTTGTAGTTTCAATAAACGTTCATTGAAAATCCACCAGCGAGAATTACTTCCGATCCCAAACTACTCGCCATGCCTCAAACTCTGAAGGCCGCACTTGGTAGCGAGCAAAATTTCCTTCATGCAAAGCAAGAATCTCGTCTTCGGAGACACGTTGAAACTGATCACGCTCGTCTTCTGCTAAATTTTTTGCCGTCCATGTTTCCAGGTATTTGAAAGCTGCGGCACGATCGAATTGTTCTCTGACCATAGTACCGATGACCTGGCGAAGACCGTCTCGATGCTTGAGACGAAACGGATCTGGTTCGCCCAGTGAATGCAGAACTGCAGCGTATCGTTCAGCTGAGCGCTTATATGCCCACAGATAGAGGTCCCGAAGTAATTCTATTTTGTTCAGTTCGTAGACACCCAGCACTGCTTGCGTGTATACGGACCTTGGCACATCAGAGAATGTAAGCGGAACTAGATTCGACTTAATCATGGGAATGCTGGCTGCAAGCCGAGAAACGCGTTTGTTCACGTCATCGAAGGATTGAAGGTAAGGCAGATGAACCAGTACAAAGAATGATTGCTCGAAAGGATCTTTAATGGCCGCTGCTGTATTCAAGATTTGGTCGAAGCATTCCTCAATGATCTGTGGTACTGAAAGCGGTTGAAAGGCCGATTGCGTAATGCCGACTTCAATAGAACGAAGGCGCCCAGCAGCTTGCGGATCCGGCAAAAGATTGTTTGCCAGAAGAGCGTGCAAGTTGCGTATGGTAGTCCGGTTGAATCCGATTTCGTCGGCATTATCAACAAGGAATTCGATGGCATCCTTGTGATTCAAGATCATCTGAGCTTCGACACGATCTTTGCCCTGTGCCTCTTTGCCAAAGGCGATTAGCCGCCTTGTGTCTAGAAGACTATAAGTGTTGCCTTCTAGACGACTTGAATTCCAGGATAGATCAATGAGCAATCGATCCAGTATCTTTCTCGCGTATGTACCTGCGGGCTGTGCTCCCATTGGCACAGCGCCTGTTTCATGCAGTCGGGCGCGCTCCTCTTCCGAAAGATATGCACTTTTGTTTGGTCGGTAAGAATCCAGAAAGGCCCTGTTGTAGCCAACTATTTTGCGGGCCGTCAGCGGTTGTAAAACATACTTTTGAATCTCCCGGGCGGCCTTAGACAGAGGCAATGTTTCTGCTTCTGTTGCTTCAGGTGCTGACGCTGGGAAATATTTCATCCCACGGCGTTGGCCTGCTGTTGCCGCTCGTCCTTGCTCGACAAGATAGTGCAAGTGATGCTGCAGTGTGCGGCGGGGAGCATTGTCGCCCAAGGCATCGCTAATAAACTGAAGGCTGACCCCGTCAGGGTTTGCGTCCAGTACTTTCTCAATGCGTTTTAGCTCTACTTCTGGTATTGGCTTGGCCATAACTCAGCTCTCCTACTAAAGCTTGACTGTGTACGCAATCATTTAGTGTTCTGAGCAATGGCGAGATAAGCCATCTTGCGCAATCATAAGTCTCTTTGGGCAATTATATACCACTTTGCGCAATTAATAATCACTTTAGGCAATTAAATGCATCTTTGCGCAATTATAAGGTACTTTAGGCAATTAAAAGTCAATTTGCGCAATTATAATCGCCTAGCTCCAGCGCAGCTTTATCGGCTTTTGCAATTTCTGTGCTTAAAACTATGCCACTGCAAGTGGTGTCACTTATTTACACACATCACAAGCCGTTCAGGCGTTGTTCGGAACTGGTGCTACAAGCTCCGTGTACAAAGCCATGGATAGCGAAAAGCAGAGAACTCTTGCGATAAAGTTTAGCCCGAGCCTGCGCCAAATTCCAAAATTTAACACGCAAAGTCACACCGCCACACTATATATAGCAACTGAACCTTGCTCAACGAACGCAACAAAGTACTGGTTAAACCGGCCAGAGTAAGGTATCTTGAACTCAGATGCGCTCGGGGTGGTTATGTCAACGACAGCCAAGAAGAAAAATCAGGTAAATGTTCTAACCACAGACCAGGCGCGAGATCTTTTCGATCAGACAGTCAAGGCAAGCCTTGGCATTGACTCTGCTCAGTTCATCACTAATTTTCAAAATGGTGATTACGAAGACCGCGACGACTGTGACATTATGAGCCTACTCATGCTTTTACCGTTTACGGGTTACAGCGCCAAATATGCCAAACAAAGTTTCACAAGCAAATAGAACTTTTTCGAAAAACATCCAAAAAGCTCTCAGCACGCTAACTAAATCGCAATGGCAATGCTTCGATCATCCAAGCAAAGGTGAGACGACTAGACTCAACGCTTTGGTGCCAACACTCGCCCTGGCAAGCAACGGCGCAAAACTCTATCAGCTCTCCGCTTTCATTCTCACTTCTGTGGTGAGCGATGAACACTCGGGAAAACGGACTAAAACGAGAGAATATCTTTACCAGATAGCCTCTCTAACTCCAGATAAAAAGGGCGTTCCCGACGGAAAGGCGCTCTATGAATTTCACTAGCATCCTGAAAAAATTGACAGTCAACTCTTGAACCGATGAAGCCCAAGGCTACCGACAAGCCACCTTTTCCACACCCGCATATTCACGTCCATGCTCACGATGCGCGTTTTATTGATTTGAACAAACGTCATGTTCCTAGTGGTCGTGTTGCCTTCGAAGACGTTTTGAAAAAAAAAGAATAATTGGCTTGGCCGGCGATCGAATCAGTCTAAAGGCCCACAATGGAATCTTCGTCAATGACCAGCGCCTGCCTATCAATCCCGCAACCATCGACGGTCCCGATCTCTCCACATTTGGCGATATTCGCGGTCGTAACCACTCTAATGAGTTTTACCAGCCCTATGAGAATAGCGAATTAAAGCAAAAAGCAATCGTGGTGCCAAAAGGCGAGCTATTTGTTTTGAGTGATGACTTGCACGGCGATGACAGTAGAACTTTCGGTACTCTAGAACAAGATAGAGTAATTGGTCGCGCTCACTTTCAATTAGTGAGGCGGTTTGGCCGATTAGGAACCTGCCTGAAAATTAGATTCCAGGTCTAGAACTGCCACTGTTCCGCCACAATGGCATCGTTAAATGGAATTGTGCATATTTTCTTTTCGGCGGAGAGCAAAAATGAGTGATATCGAACCAGAAAGGCAACGGGCAGCAGACAAAAATATCGCCACCGTAATTGCCTTAGACTCTAACTTCGACTCTATATCGGCAAAATTAAACCTGAAGGATCAGTACAAATTTAGTAAATCTGAAATAGAAGAACAGCAAAACAACCCGCAGCTCAATGCTCAAGAAAAAGCAACAGCTAAATTTTTGACTGATAATTTCGAAGCCGTGGCGCGCCAATATGAAACCAGAAGAAATGACAATCAGCTTAACAGTGTCGACATTTTGGTGCTGAAGACCAACGTAGAAAACGATCCGCACGGCAAGGGCAAACCAGAAGATACATTACTACCTGAACTGGCAATTTATTCAGAAAAAATTGGTGTTCAAAGCTCGCATGATGTAAATAATGCGCAAGTAAAAGCGAAACATATTTCGCAATGGATACTCAATAATTTTGAAACCCTGGATAGAAACCAAGACGGCGTTATCGCTTCTAACGAGATGAGTCGTGCCGTGGCGATGAAATCACCCGTACCCGAGGCAAAAGCGTTATATGACAGCTTTAGCGCAGTGTCGTCGCTGGTGCATCAAGATGTTCACGGCGGTCTTACTAGACTGGACGCCAGAGCACTCAACAAAGCTTTCGATGCGAGTGAGCCGTTTGATTCATTCAATTTCGACTTCGATGCAGCTAAGCATGCAGAGAGAAAAGCGCTGGCAAAAACTCTTGCTATGGGCCTGACACCAGGCCTGGTGCCAATAGCATTCGGCGGAATGGCGGGAATCTTGCCCGGAGCCGCCGTGGCTGCGTTTTCAGAACTCGTGATCGCACCTGAGGCAATTCGCGATTACAATCAGTCGATCAAAGCATACTACGGCGACGGACCTGAGCGCCGATATGAAATGCAACGTCGTAGCCTGATCGAAAGCCGGCTCTTTAAGTAGAGCGCATTTACTAAGCAGCAACTGTAAGGTCACTAACTGGAGATTTCCAATGAGCGTACACGAACCTATAAACGATGCCGAATCTAAAAAGGCGACACAGTCGGTCACAGGAGCATATGCTCTCTCTCTGCATCTTCAAGAAATGTACGAGACTATCAATGTCGACAAAACAAATCCATTAACTGCTGCAGAACTAAAAGCTGCCAGCGGAGAGGCTTCGCTTACAGCCAATCAAAAAGCTAGCGCTAAATTTTTACTCGACCATTTTGATACCATTGCTTCTTTGTCAGACCCAGAAGCTACAGATCAAACCATTGACCCAGATGATCTCAAAGAAGTGCGGCTCAAAGCGGTAAAAGACGAAAGCGAAAAAAGGTATGACAAAGACCGCACCTATACTGCCGTAAACGATGCAGTTTTGCCAGACCTTGCCCTATTTGCAGACAAGCTCGGTGTAAGAAACACAGCAGAAATAAGTGATCTAAATAAAAAAGCAAAAAATCTCTCTGACTTTTTACTAAAGAATTTCGACCGCCTGGATACCAACAAAGACGGACAGATTAGGGGTGGCGATATGGAGCGCTTGTGGTTTGACAAGCCCCGTGCTCCTGAACAGCAAAACCTTTGGGAGACTCGGGCACTGGGCGCCCACTAATACAAGGCCCACCCGGCTGGTTACTGGTTGGTGGAACGGCGGCCCTATTCGAAGCGCCTTTAGCATACAGAGCAATTCGTGAATACTATGGAGCCAAGAAACTCGCATACGGTGAAGGCCCAGAGAGAAGCTATGAAGAAAGTCGCCGTCGGGTGCTTGAAGATGGAGTATTTTTGAAATAAAATCAGGGTCAGTCGGCGTGCCCTCAGTGTAAAACGTATCTGGTAAGGTAATGATATAATCTGCCAATCGCGTTGCAAGCCGGTGTTCATGGCAGATTCTCAGTGCCCTAAATGTCATAAGCCCGCTCTGGCTGAACATGCCGGTTCAATCACGTCATATTTTTTTCAAGGCAATTACTGCCAGTGCAATAGCAAAGCATCAAAATCAGATTCTGCTGCTTCAAAAAAGGCATCTGCTAAGAGTAATGTAAAAGTCTGCTTGAACTGCGGCAAGGCTAAACCAGAAAATCGTCGCGCCGGATCGTTTTCTGCCTTTCTATTTAAAGAATTGCGTTGTTCTTGCAGTGGCGCAACTCCGGCGAAAAGCCGTGATGTTCGGGGCATGAAGAGCACAAGTAGGCAAACCGCTGAGCGCAAAAGTTTCACAAAAAAACTTCAGCTAACAGCTTTTAAAAATAGTTCTGCCCGAACTGGTGACTTGTTAACTCCCGGCACCACGATTGGTGGCGTCTTCCAAATTTTGTCTGTAATCGGCCAGGGTGGTATGGGTGCAGTTTATCTCGCCAATCATCTCGGCTTACAGCGCCAGTTTGCTTTAAAAATGCTATTGCCAGAATTAGTAAACGAACAAACCTGGCAGCGATTCAAATTTGAAGCACGAACAATTGCGGCGCTCAATCACCCCAGCATCGTAAAAGTCTACGATCTTGGCGTGCACGAAAATACCTCGCCCTATTACTCTATGGACTATGTCAAAGGCGAAACTCTAGAAACCCTTTTGCTTGACGGTGCTCTGCCACTACCGCGGGTGCTAAATCTTTTCATCGAGATACTTGACGGCCTGGCCTATGCACACCGCAATGGTGTTATCCATCGCGATCTTAAGCCGGCAAATATCATTATCACTTCACACGACGGCAGTAGCGTCAAAATTCTCGATTTTGGCATTGCTAAATTGCTCGATTCTCCAGTGCACAATCAAAACTTAACCATGGCCGGCGAAATCTTTGGCAGCCCGTTTTACATGAGCCCCGAGCAAGCATCAGGAAAAAGTGTCGATGCTAGAACCGATATTTACTCGATTGGTTGCGCGCTTTTTGAAGCGTTAACCACCTTCGTTCCATTCGATGGGGCAAATTCAATTGAAATAATCACGAGTCACCAAAATGATGACGCTCCCTACATGAAAGACGTAGCACCATCGCTCAGCCTCCCTGACTCAATTGAATATGTGGCGGCTAAATGTCTTGCCAAACTGCCAGATGACCGCTATCAATCAGCAAAAGAATTGTCCTTAGATCTTTTGCGCATACAAGAAGGAAAGAATCTCACGAGGTTTCCTCATCTAGCAAAGCAGCACCGGAATTTTACGGACGAGGCACTGCCTGAGCATAGCAATGAAACGATTTACGATGAAACAGAGAAAGGCAATTCACCATTCTGGTATTTGGCCGCCGGTGTTGGTTTCCTGCTGCTAGCTTTAGTTGCATTTGTAATTGCGAGCAACGCACCGGCCGCTATAGTTTGGACCGCCCGCCAAATGGAACTAGAGCATCCGGCCGCTCCGTCAGTGAGCCATGTTTTTCTAACTTCTCTCAAGCCCTCGATAAAAGCTGATACTTCTCCAGCTGATACTTCTCCAGCGGTAGCACATTTCCTTAAAACACGCACAGGGCCTTATTTGCGTGTTATCAACGTGTCCGGGGAAAAATTGAAATATTTTGAGTTTGCGAAAAACTTCAGTATTGGCACCCTAACCTTTATGAAAGGAGGAAGGCTTCTGTCGAAAATTGCCCAAGGTCGAATAGATTTGACCGGATGTTCATCTATCTCACTTTACGCCGACGAGACAGTCGCTAAGTATCCAGACCTGCTTAAACCGTTTGGGCCAACGGATCTTGAGCTGCTAGAAATTGGAAGTTATGATGCCCCGAACCAGGCCCTGGTTAGGAATATGGCGCGATTGACAGGGCTGAAGTCACTAGCTCTCAAAGGAGAAGGTTTTGACCATACAGCTCTACTTGATTCGAGTCAATTTCCGAGCCTGAAATCTTTGTCACTTAGTCAGGTAGAAGTATTCAGGTTGCAACGCAACAGCTTGATTCCTCGCTTGTCGTTTGTGTCAATTTCCAGAACAGGCCCAGCGTCAACTACTTTACTCTGCAAGTCACTGCAGCACTCAAAACATTTAAAAGAACTGAGTATAAGTGGTTGCGAACTCTCCAGCGCCAATATGAAAATCGTTGCTCAAATACCTTCACTTACGACACTAACCCTTGCAGGACGGTCTGCGACGAGTTCTGCACTCTCTCCACTCGTTAAATCAGAAAATTTGAATAGTCTTCTTTTTTCAAACATCCCTGAAGACTTCAGTGACATCAAAGCAGATTCGAAACAGTTTTTTGCTGTGCTAAAAAAATTGAAGAAAATCAAATCACTTATCATACCTTATGACCTTCTGAGCGCACCAGAGATAAAGGAGCTTCAACATCAATTGCCAGATACAAAAATCATTGAGCATGGCTAGATAAAATATTTGATTTGTTGTCCTCTGCAAAAAAACTCAAGAAGTGTTGGCACAGCCAGAGTATCCTTCGACGCATTAAACTAGAAATCCCACGCATAATAAACTAGAAATAGTCCGACACATTAAACTAGAAATACTGCAATGCCATGGTTCGGATCATTCTGGCGTTTTTGCGCAGATTACTTGAGAGACCGATTCGGAAATTAATGGTGCCTTTCGCCAGAGCACTCGCTGTGGCAAGCGCAACGATAACCTGCGGGTCTAACCGCGAAGGCAGCTCGAATTCAGGGGCGAGCGCTGAGTGCCGGAATCTTTTTGGCTTTGGCCCGAGACTTAGTTTTCTTTTCAGGGAAGCAATCGGGTAGTGCCTGCGGATCATATTCAAGCACCCAATCCGGCAGGCTTTTCCGTTTGACGTTTGGATCTTGCAAAGCCTGAAGAAGGCACGTGAAACCGTAGGGGCCACCACAGTCTTCCGGCGGACACGCTCCTTTACCGGCAATGAACAGATCTGTAGCTTCGTAAGCAGCTTCATCCAATAATTTTTCAATCGTGATTGAATGCTCCCAGCTGTCACCAAAATCATACTCATACTCAAATTTGGTGCCAACAGCGAAATTAAAGTCTGCAATTTTATAGTCATATTCGTCGTTAGCGTCGGGCATCTGGTCGGTATCACCAAATGAATTACCCCTGATTCTAAACTCGTGCAGGTGCGAATCAGTCCAACCCATGGCGTCCTGAATACAGCCATGAAGGCTTGCTAGAGAAATATGAGATGGCACAGCTATTCGCCGCCATGTCGCAGGTTTAACTCGCTTGAGTGTAATTTTTAATTGATAAGCATGGGGAGGATCTACTAAGTGGCCCGTCTTAGCTGCCAAATCGGATTTTTTTTGTTCGCCGAACAACGATACTACATTTGATACCAGTGGCTCTGCTCCGGAGCCTTGCAACATCGCCGATATATTGGCTTCAGCCATCATCATGGCCTTCATCAGGCCCAGGCCCATCTCGTCAGCGGACCCTCCACAGGCGAGTTCGGAGAGTGAGAGTGCTTCTGCCTCCTGGCTGCGGCCGACGCTATGCAAAAGAGCTGTCAGCTCAAAGGCGGTTTGCATACGGGCGGGATGGCCGGCATCAAAGCCAGCCTTTGCAGCTTTCAAGGCACTCTGCATCAGCTCAATGGCAGCACTCACGTTCCCTAATTTGGCTTTACAATCAGCAGCACTGGCATAGACTTCATACACGTTTGAATGCACAGCACGATCAAGTATTGCTGATTGCTCTATTGTGGAGGCACGAAGTAAAGCTACGGCAGAATCCAGCAAGGGCTCGCCTTTTTTTAGCTTGCCTCTGTTGCAACTCACCATTCCTTCATTACTGAGCGCCAGCGCGTACTGCGCACTGGTATCGCCGTAAAGACTTTTCGCCACTTGCTGAGTGGCGCGGAAAGTCTCTATTGCTTTCTTTTCGTTATCTATATCATCGTATGCCATGGCCAAATAATTTAGAGCCAAGAACTCTTCTTCGTCGCCTTTTTTCGCTTCTTTCAAAGCTGCTGTGTAAGTCTTGATGGCTAAAGCGTATTCACCGTCTTCAAGGTAATCTTCGGCTTGGAAAAATAGCTGTTTTAGTTTGTCTCTCATATTTTTCCATTGGTTATTTGCGCAGTTGCCAATGCACTGCTGAATATTTGATGCATATAGCGCGCCACTGTAGCTTTCGTAGAAAAATTTTTTCAGCACTGGCAGAAATAAACAAGGTGGACTTTTATAAGGAGCCCAGCCTGTGGAAAAAATTGATTTTCTTTTACTAAAAAATCCCCAGGCCATATCGAGTTTATATATCCGGCCGGTCACTACCTTTTTGTTGTGCAAAATTATCCTTGCACAACAAATGTTCTTCTGACATACTGCGTCCACATCACGAGGGGGCATTTATGCCATTTGTCCGAAGCCACGGTAATCAGGTTTTAATAGTTCATGGGGAAAGAGACAAGGTCACCGGCAAGGTGAACCAGCGCAAGCTCTTCACCCTTTATTCAAAGGTGGAAGCTGCGGCAGCAATTGGTGAAAACAATCAAGAAGATTCCAGATATTTCCGTCAATTGCTTGAGGACGCCAATCCCGAAATTAAATTTGACTGGACGAATTTAAAAAACGACATTCGTAAAAAAATGCCCGAACTTCCTGATCTATATCCTCTTCGTCAGGCTAGAAGTGAAGACGGTTTTCGCAAGGCACTAGACGAATTCGTCAAACAACTGCTCATCACTGACCCCCAGCATTCGGCCGCCGGACAAGCAACGCTCCAGGCTTACGCAGACGATCTCGCAGCACTGACATTGTTTATCAACACCAGGCTTGACCAGCGCTATTGGCATGCCTACAAAGATGAAGATGGTGAAGATGCACTGCTCGATCGGGGTGATCCATTTTGCTGGCGCTACGAAGTTCAAAGCAGCGAGGTACCTGGCGACATCGAAGAAATTGCTGCTTCCCTTTTTGAGGCTGGAGAAGACGAAGAAGCGAGAAAATTATTCAATGTATTGACCAGATGTTTTCCGACATATGCAGATGGATACAACTGGTTAGGGTTGATTGATTTAAGAGAAAATAAGCCGAAAGAAGCCCTAGAACAATTCAGGAAGACAATTAAATATGGCCGATCCTTGTTTCCCAAGCGTATAGCCAAATCAAGCTACTGGAGCGATCACAGCACCAGACCTTACATGCGTGGAATGCAAAATCTTGGCCTGGCACTGATTCAGGCCGGACGGTTCAAAGAGTCTCTGGATATTTGCCAACAATTGGAAAATGATTGCTGAGCAGTCGGACAATTGACGGCACAATCGCTGCGAGCCGCTGCTTATCTAAATCTTCATTACTGGGATCTCAGCCTTAAGGCAGCGCTGGCGCAAATTGAACTGGCACCGAGTGCAGGTTTTATCGCAGGGTATGCAGTGTATGAGTTGAACAGAGAGAAAGAAGCAGTTGAACTATTCCTGCATGCGGCCTTAAACTATCCGCATACAGCCTGCATTTTACTGGAGCGGAAAGAACCGAAGTCGCTATGTAATTCTGAAGTTGAGGATCACAATTTAGGTATAGAAATGTGCCGCATGTTACCGCGATTTTTTCAAATGCAATCGAAACAATCACGAAAATTCTTTAAGAAGCTAGGCGAAAACTTAACCGTGCGAGCACTTATTGATGAAGCAGTCGAGTGTACCAGGAGCCATTCACATCTCAGAGCGGTCGACGCGCACAGTAATAATTTTAAGCGTTGGCATGAATTGCAAAGTCGTGAATTTGCGGCGAAGAAAACCGCAGAAATTTTCAAAGACTCATTCTTTAAAGCTTGAGTTCCGCAAATCGCTAAACAATGGCATGATCAAAAAAATGGGAAATTGAAACTAGATTCACCCGTATCTGGCTAGGAGC